>NZ_JAAKZW010000064.1 GCF_011044995.1 Streptomyces mesophilus
CGGAGCACCCGGCACCCCGCCGCAAGCCCCGGCCGCTCCACAGGCACCGGCGGTAGCCCCGCAAGCTCCCAACTCCCAGCCCGCGCAGGCCGGTTACGGCTTCCCGCAGCCGGGCACCACGCCCCCGGGCGCCAACCTGCCCGCCCCGACCGCACCCCAGGCACCGCACGCGCCGCAGCCGCAGCCGCAGCCGGGACAACAGCCCGGCCAGCAGCAGCCCGGCCAGCCCATGCCCCCCATGGACCCGCGCGCAGGCGCCGCCTGGCCGCAGCCCGTCACGCACGACCAGCGCGAGCCGCAGGTCACGGGTGGCGCGCCGCTCGGCTACACGGCCGCTGTCGAGCTGTCATCGGACCGTCTGATCAACCGGAAGCAGAAGGCCAAGAGCAGCCGCCAGCCGGGTGCCGCCTCCCGCTTCAAGCTCGGCGCGAAGAAGGAAGAGGCCGAGCGGCAGCGGAAGTTGGACCTGATCCGCACACCGGTGCTCTCGTGCTACCGGATCGCGGTGATCTCGCTCAAGGGCGGTGTGGGCAAGACGACCACGACCACCGCGCTGGGCGCGACGCTCGCGACCGAGCGGCAGGACAAGATCCTCGCGATCGACGCCAACCCGGACGCCGGTACGCTCGGCCGTCGCGTGCGCCGCGAGACGGGTGCCACGATCCGGGATCTCGTGCAGGCGATCCCGTATCTCAACTCGTACATGGACATCCGCCGTTTCACCTCGCAGGCGCCGTCCGGGCTCGAGATCATCGCGAACGATGTGGACCCGGCGGTCTCGACGACCTTCAACGACGGGGACTACCGGCGGGCGATCGACGTACTCGGCAAGCAGTACCCGATCATCCTGACCGACTCCGGTACGGGTCTGCTCTACAGCGCCATGCGTGGAGTCCTCGATCTCGCCGACCAGTTGATCATCATCTCGACGCCGTCGGTCGACGGTGCGAGCAGCGCGTCGACGACCCTGGACTGGCTGTCCGCGCACGGGTACGCGGACCTCGTCTCGCGGTCGATCACCGTCATCTCGGGGGTCCGCGAGACCGGCAAGATGATCAAGGTCGATGACATCGTGCAGCACTTCGAGACGCGCTGCCGCGGTGTGGTCGTAGTGCCCTTCGACGAGCATCTGTCGGCCGGCGCCGAAGTCGACCTCGACATGATGCGGCCGCGCACGCGCGAGGCGTACTTCACGCTCTCCGCGATGGTGGCGGAGGACTTCGCACGCGCACAGCAGCAGCAGGGTCTGTGGACGCAGAACGGGACGGGCATGCCGCCGCACATGGCGCCTCCGCTGCCGGGGCAGCAGGCCGCCCCCGGCCAGCCCGTGCCGGGTCAGCCGACGCCCGGCCAGCCCATGCCCGGTCAGCCGATGCCTGGTCAGTCCTATCCGCAACAGCAGCCGCAGCAGCCGTACGGGGGTCAGCAGCCGTATCCGCAGCAGCAGCCCCCGCAGGCCGGGGCCGGGGCGCCCAACTCCGGTGGCGTGCCCCAGGGTTGGCAGCAGGCCCCGCAGCTGCCGCCCGCTCAGGGGCAGGCTCCGCAGCCCGAGCTGGGACCCGTCCCGCCGGGGGGCATGCCGCCTCAGGCGTGACCCTTCCGTAAGCGACGACCGCGCGGCCGTACATCTGGCGATCGATGCCAGGTGTGCGGCCGCTTGGCGTTGGGGAGGGATTCTTTCCCCTGTCCCGCCCCTTCCCGAAAGCGGGGGCTTCGCCCCCCGGCCCCCGGTATCCGGACTCCGTCCGGATCTGCTCAAACGCCGCAGGGGCTGAAGTTGAACCGTACTTTCAGGTGACTAGACCAATGCCGCTTACAAGGTCGTCAACTCGCCCTCCCCCCAAGGTCGTTCCCGCAGGCCAAGCCCCCTAACGGCGACCGTTGACATGTTTAGACCACCGCTGATAGACACACAGACCACTCAGACCCTTCGGCGCTTGTTCCTGCCGTTTCCATGCGAGCGATGACGCGAGGTCACCGACCCATGAACGTAAGAGATCAGCACGCCCCGCAGTTCGAATCACCACCGCCCGCCCGGCGCAGGCGTCGGTACCTGTTGGCCTCCGGTGTCGCCGCATTCGCCCTGACGGCCGGACTGGCCGCAGCGCCGGCCGCGCCCGCAGCTCCCGCCGCGGCACCGGCCCAGGCCCAACAGGCCCAGCCGGCCAAGGCCAAGGCCGACGGCAAGACCCTCACGGTCGCGCTCGCACAGAGCGTCGACTCGCTGAGCCCGTTCCTTGCTCAGCGCCTTGTCAGCACGAGCATCCACCGGCTCATGTACGAGTACCTGACCAACTACGACCCCAAGGACAACAAGACCATCCCGGGCTTCGCCACGGAGTGGAAGTCCTCGGCGGACAAGCTGACGTGGACGTACACGATCCGCGGCGACTCCAAGTGGTCGGACGGGAAGCCGGCGACCGCCAAGGACGCGGCGTTCACGTTCAACAAGATGATGAGCGACCCGAACGCCGCGCAGGCCAACGGCAGCTTCACCTCGAACTTCAAGAAGGTCACCGCGCCCAGCGACACCGAGCTCGTGATCGAGCTCAAGACGCCGCAGGCGACGATGGTCTCCCTGGACGTCCCGATCGTGCCCGAGCACATCTGGAAGGACGTCAAGGACTACTCGAAGTTCAACAACGACGACAAGTTCCCGATCGTCGGCAACGGCCCCTTCACGCTGACCGAGTACAAGACCGATCAGTACGTGAAGCTGAAGGCCAACAAGGAGTTCTGGCGCGGGGCGCCGAAGTTCGACGAGCTGGTCTTCCGTACGTACAAGGACCAGGACGCCGCCGTCGCCGCCCTCAAGAAGGGCGAGGTGTCCTTCGTCGCCGGCTCGCCCGCGCTGACGCCCGCTCAGGCCGCAAGCCTCAAGGGCGAGAAGAACATCAAGGTCAACGAGGGGCCGGGCCGCCGATTCTTCGCCATCGCCACCAACCCGGGGGCGCAGACGAAGGACGGCAAGAAGTTCGGTGACGGGCATCCGGCGCTGCTCGACCAGAAGGTGCGTCAGGCGCTGTTCCTCTCCGTCGACCGCAAGACCATCGTCGACAAGGTCTTCCAAGGGCACGCCGTCGAGGGCGAGGGCTACATTCCGCCGCGCTTCGAATCGTATTTCTGGAAGCCGGAGGGCGATCAGAAGCTCGCGTACGACCCGGAGCGGGCCGCCAAGCTGCTCGACGAGGCCGGATATCCGCTGAAGGGCGACAAGCGCGTCGGCAAGGACGGGAAGCCGCTCGACTTCCGGATTCTGTGCCACGCGACCGACCCCAACGACAAGGCCATCGGCAAGTATCTCCAGGAATGGTGGGGCGACTTGGGCATCGGGCTCAAGGTCGAGTGCCTCGACGATGTCTCGGTGCCCTGGTACGCGGGTGAGTACGACCTCGCCTTCGACGGCTGGTCCGTGAACCCCGACCCGGACTTCGTGCTCGGTATCCACACCTGTGCGGCGCTGCCGGAGAAGGCCAAGGAGAGCGCGGCCACCGACAACTTCATCTGCGACAAGAAGTTCGACGACCTGTACAAGAAGCAGGCCGCCGAATACGACCCGGCCAAGCGCGCCGACACCGTCAAGGAAATGCAGTCCTGGCTGTACGACTCGGGCTACATGAACGTCATCGCGTATCCGAACGCGGTGGAGGCGTACCGCACGGACCAGATCAAGTCCATCAAGACGATGCCCGAGGCCTCCGGCAACATCTATGGCCAGGACGGGTATTGGAGCTGGTGGTCGGCGGAGCCGGCGAGCGCGGGCAGCGGCGGCTCGGACTCCGGGGGCGGCGGTGACGACTCCGGCTCGACGGGTGTCGTGATCGGCATCGTGATCGGTGTGCTGGTGCTGGGTGGTGCCGTGTTCCTGCTCACGCGGCGGCGCGCGGCCACGGCCGACGACCGCGAATAGCCCACGGGCAGGGGCCGACTCAAGGTAAGTACACCGCACGAGTAACGAGAGTCCTATGACAGCTGAGAGCACTCCGGCGCTCGTGCACAGCGCGGCAGCCGACGGCCTGGCAGATGCCGGGCCGTCGGCCGGCCGCGGACCACGCGCGCGCAACACCAAGGCCTATCTGCGCTATGCGGCGGGCAAGATCGTGGGGGCCGCGATCTCCTTGTTCGCCGTGCTCGTCACGAGCTTCTTCCTCTTCCGGCTGATTCCCAGCGATCCCGTCAAGCACATGACGGGCGGCCGCCCGGTCTCCAGTGAGCAACTGGAGAATCTGCGGCGGGAGTTCGGCCTCGACCAGCCCATGTGGCAGCAGTTCCTGGATTACATCGGGGACGCCCTTTCCGGCGACTTCGGAATGTCGTACCAGTTCCACGCACCGGTGGTGGAGAAGATCACGGCGGCGCTGCCGGCGACGCTGCTGCTCACCGGTACCGCGTTCGTCCTCTTCACCGCACTCGGCCTGTGGCTCGGTACGCGGTCGGCCTGGCGGCACGGGCAGAAGGGCGACCGCTTCAACAGCGCCCTGGCCCTGACGCTGTACTCCGTACCGTCCTTCTGGCTCGGGCTGCTGCTCATCATCGTGTTCTCCGTCGGCGTGGGTCCCATTCCCGGGCTCTTCCCGACGGGCGGTCTCGAATCCGGCAGCGAAAGCGGATTCGCGTACATCCTCGATGTCGCGCACCACATGGTCCTGCCGGTCATCACGCTCGTCGCGGTCGGCTACGCGCAGACCCTGCTCGTGATGCGCTCCTCGCTGCTCGACGAGATGGGCAGCGACTATCTGACGACCGCGCGGGCCAAGGGACTTCGCGACGATGTCGTACGGCGCCGGCATGCCGTACCGAACGCGATGCTGCCCACGTTCACGCTGATGTTCGTGAACCTCGGACATGTGGTGGCCGGGCAGATCCTGGTCGAGACGGTGTTCTCCTGGCCGGGGCTCGGCGGTCTCTTCTACGAGGCGCTCGCGGGTCCTGACCTGCCGCTGGTGCAGGCGCTGTTCTTCCTCTTCGCCGCCGCGGTGATCCTGGCCAACACGCTGGCCGATGTGCTGTATCCGCTGCTCGATCCCCGGGTGGGCCGATGACCGCAGAACCGCCGCTGACCACGAAATCCCCGGTCCCGGCAGAACCCCTGAGCAAGGCCGTCGCCGCGAAGAGCCCCCGGGCGCTCAAGGCGGCCCGTATGCGCCAGTCGCTCGTACGGTTCTGGAAGGAGTACCGCACCCATAGGAGCGGGCTCTGGGGCCTCGCCGCCCTGGCGCTGATCGCTCTGATCGCGCTCGGCGCGCCGCTGCTCGTGGGCGCCGACTCGGAGTCCGTGACGGATGCTCCGGGTCAGGCCATGGAGGATCCGAGCGGTGAATTCCCGCTCGGCACCGACCAGTTCGGCCGCAGCGTCCTGGCCCTGTTGGTCTGGGGCTCCCGCGTCTCCCTGACGGTCGGTCTCCTCGCCGCCTTCCTGTGCGTGGCGATCGGCACCGTCGTCGGGATCGTCGCCGGGCATTTCAAGGGCTGGTTCGCGACCGTCCTCATGCGGGTCACCGACTGGTTCCTGGTGATGCCGACCCTGGTGCTCGCCATCGCCCTCGCGACCGTGATGGACCGCTCCATGTGGACGGTGATCCTCGCGATCGGCGTCACCACCTGGCCGACCACGGCCCGTCTCGTACGCGCCCAGACCCTGGCCGTCGAGTCCCGCCCGTACATCGAGCGGGCCCGCGCGCTTGGCGGCGGGCACGGGCACATCATGCTGCGGCACGTGCTGCCCAACGTGATGCCCCTCGTCCTCGCACAGACCACGCTGGTGATCTCCAGCGCGATCCTCACGGAGTCGACGCTCGCGTTCCTCGGGCTCAGCGATCCCACCATCACCTCGTGGGGCGGGATGCTCCAGGACGCGCGTGAGGCGGGCGCCGTGAGCGCCGGACACTGGTGGTATCTCGCGCCGCCCGGACTCGCCATCGCGATGGTGGCGCTGGCGTTCACGCTGTGCGGGCGCGCGGTCGAATCCGTTCTCAATCCCAGGCTGGGGGTGGCCCGTTGAGCCTCTTGGAGGTACGTGACCTGCATGTCACGTACGCGAATGGCGCCCAGGCGGTACGCGGCGTCGACCTCACCGTGGACGCCGGGCAGAAGCTGGGCATCGCGGGCGAGTCCGGCTGCGGCAAGTCGACGCTCGCTCTCGCGCTGCTTCGTCTGCTGCCCGTGGGCACCGAGGTGACCGGGCAGATCCTGCTCGACGGCGAGGACATCCTCGCGATGAAGTGGGGCCGGCTGCGAGCAGTGCGCTGGGCGGGGGCGTCGATCGTCTTCCAGGGCGCGATGCACTCGCTGAACGCGGTGCACCGTATCGGCGACCAGATCGCCGAGCCGATCCGGCTGCATCGCACGACGCCCGCCGGGAAGGTTAAGGAACGGGTCGCCGAGCTGCTCGAACACGTGGGTCTGCCGGCCGCGCGCGCCGAGGCGTATCCCCATGAGCTGTCGGGCGGGCAGCGGCAGCGCGTGATGATCGCGATGGCGCTCGCGTGCGCTCCGGACCTGATCATCGCGGACGAGCCGACGACCGCGCTCGACGTGATGATCCAGGCGCAGATCCTGCGCCTGATCGAGGAGTTGGTGGCCGAGCAGGACCTCGGCCTCATCATGATCAGCCATGACCTGGCGGTCCTCGCCGACACCTGTGACCGCCTTACGGTCATGTACGCGGGGCGCGTGGTCGAGGAAGGGCCTGCTCAGCAGGTGTACGAGGACGCCCAGCACCCCTACGCCAAGGCGCTGTCGGCGGCGTTCCCGCGGATCGGGGACCCGGCGTCGCGGTTCGCGCCGCGCGGGCTGCCCGGGGATCCGCCAGATCCTTCCGATCTGCCGACGGGGTGCACCTTCCATCCGCGGTGTCCGGTGGCGTTGGAGTCGTGTGCCGTGGAGGACCAAGTACTGGTCGACGCCGGGGAGTTGCGGCGGGCGGCCTGTGTGCATGTGGGGGCCCCGAGGGGTGCCGAGGACGCTGCGGTGGGGAGTGAGCGATGAGTGCTTTGCTGAGTGCCGCCGGCCTCGGGGTGACCTTCCCCGGCCGGCGCGGCGCGCCCGAGGCGCGGGCCGTCGACGGGGTGGACCTGAACATCCGGCGCGGCGAGATCGTGGCGCTTGTCGGCGAGTCCGGCTGCGGCAAGACGACCCTCGCCCGCTCGCTGCTCGGCCTGGTCCCGCCGACGTCCGGTCAAGTCCTCTTCGACGGCGCCCCGTTGACGTACCGCGGAAAGGCACTGAAGGCCTACCGCAAGCGCGCCCAACTGGTCCTCCAGGACCCGAGCGGCTCGCTCAACCCGCGGCACACGGTGTACGACGCGGTCGCGGAAGGGCTGCGCATCCACGGGTACGCGGGGGACGAACGCGAGGCCGTGGCAGGCGCCCTGTCCCGGGCCGGGCTGCGGCCGCCCGAGCGTTTCTTCCTGCGCTATCCGCACGAACTGTCGGGCGGCCAGCGGCAGCGCGTCGTCATCGCGGGCGCGCTCGTCCTCGATCCCGAACTGATCGTCGCGGACGAGCCGGTGGCATCACTCGACGCCTCCGTACGCGGAGAGATCCTCGCGCTGCTGCTCTCGCTCCGGACGGAGCTGGGACTCTCGGCCCTGGTCGTCACCCATGACCTGGGCCTCGCGTGGAACATCGCGGACCGGGTGGCGGTGATGTACCTGGGCCGGATCGTGGAGACGGGAACGGTCGAGGACGTCCTGACCTCACCCCAACACCCGTACACACAGGCCCTGTTGTCCGTACTCCCGGAGGCACCAGGTGATCCGGTGGTCCTCACCGGCGAGCCACCGGACCCGTCACGCATCCCGGGCGGCTGCCGCTTCCACGCCCGCTGCCAGGTACTCGCCTCCGGCGAGGCCGAACGCGCGGGGGTCGCCACAGACTGCCAGACCACCTTGCTGCCGGTGCTTTCGGGGGGTGGGGGGCGGGAGGTGGCTTGTCATTGGGCTGCGGCTCGGGTGAGTTCGGGCTGAGCTCCCGCTGGATGCACGTCGAAGGGCCCCGCATTCGTGCGGGGCCCTTCGAGTTTTCGGCTGAGCTGTATGCCCCGGCCGGCTGCTGTGCTGCCCGGCTATACCGCGAGCAGTTCCTTCGCGCGCTGGACGTCGGCCGCGATCGCCTGGATCAGTTGCTCGAGCGAGTCGAACTTCGCCATGCCCCGTACGTACGCGACGAAGTCGACGGCCACGTGCAGGCCGTACAGGTCGAGTCCGACGCGGTCGATCGCGTACGCCTCGACGGTGCGCTCCTTGCCGTCGAACTGCGGGTTGGTGCCCACGGAGATCGCGGCCGGCATGGCCTCGCCCTCGACGTGCAGATAGCCGGCGTAGACGCCGTCGGCGGGGATCGCGGTGTGCGGCAGGGTCTCGACGTTGGCCGTGGGGAAGCCCAGTTCGCGGCCGCGCTGGGCGCCGCGGACGACGACGCCCTCGACGCGGTGCGGGCGGCCGAGGATCTCGGCGGCGCCCTCGACGTCGCCCTCGGCGACGAGGCGGCGGGTCAGGGTGGAGGAGAACGGGTCGCCGCCGCCCGCCTCGCCGCGTACGAACAGGTCGATGACCTCGACGTCGTAGTCGTACGTACGGCCCTGCTCAGCGAGGAACTCGACGTTGCCGGCGGCCTTGTGGCCGAAGCGGAAGTTGGGGCCCTCGACGACGACGCGGGCGTGCAGTTTGTCGACGAGCACCTTGGCGACGAAGTCGGCCGGGGAGAGCTTCGAGAACTCCGCGGTGAACGGGAGGATCAGCACGGCGTCGACGCCGAGGTCGGCCATCAGCTCGGCGCGGCGGTGGTGCGGGGAGAGCAGCGGGGGGTGGCTGCCGGGGCGGACTACCTCGCTGGGGTGCGGGTCGAAGGTGACGACGACGCTCGGGATGCCCAGCTCGCGGGCGCGCTCGACGGCGCGGCCGATGATCAGCTGGTGACCGCGGTGTACGCCGTCGTAGGAGCCGATGGTGACGACGCTGCGCCCCCAGTCCTGGGGGATGTCCTCCAAGCCACGCCAGCGCTGCACGGTGTTTGCTCCTCGCCGAACCTGTGTGTGTCGTTCTGTTTGCGCAGGACTAAGAGTGCCATGCCTTTTCCGGGGACCCCGCCCCCGGGGCCCCGCTCAGGGCTGCGTCCCGGGCCCCGGCTGTCCGCGGGTGCTGCTTCTCGGGTGTTCCACGTCGTGCGGCTCGCGCGCGTGCGGTGCGTTCCTTGGGGGCTGCTTCGTGTGCGGCTTTCCGTCGGTGCGTTCTGCGCGTGCGGTGTCGTCGTGGGTGCGGTTTCGTGTGCGACTTTCCGCCGGTTCGTTTGCGCGTGCGGTTTCGTCGTGGGTCGGGGCCGGGGTGGGGTGCTTGCTCATTCGGGCAATGGCACCGTTCCCGCGAAGGGTCACCGCCTACGTCGGGAGTGCCCGAATGACAATGCACCCCACCCCGTCCCCTTCCGCCCTCGGGCGACTGACGACCGGTGGGGGCAAGCGTCACACCCGGCGCCGGCCGCTCCCGTTCCCCTCATGCCATTACGCGGCCCGCGTACCCCACGAGGCGGCGTACCCCCACCGGCCGGTAGCCGCTCGACGGCGGAAGGGGACGGGGAGGGGTGCCTGTCATACGGGCGCCCCCGTCGGCCACGGCGTCCCTTCGCGGGAACGGTGCCATTGCCCGTATGACAGGTACCCCGGACCGGCACCGACCCCCACACGAGCCGCAGGCGGCAGTGCGGGGGCTCGGCCCCACCAGGTACGCGAACGCACGGCTACCAGGCGAACGCCTCCGGGGACGGGCCCGGGCCCGGGAAGATCTCGTCCAGGGAGGACAGGACCTCGGATGACAGTTCCAACTCCAGGGCGCGCAGTGCCGATGCGAGCTGGTCCGCCGTGCGCGGGCCCACGATCGGGCCGGTCACGCCGGGGCGGGTGAGGAGCCAGGCGAGGGCCACTTCGCCGGGGGCCAGGCCGTGCTTGTCCAGGAGGTCCTCGTACGACTGGATCTGGCCGCGGATCGTGGAGTCGGCGAGCGCCTCCGCCGAGCGGCCGGAAGCGCGGCGGCCCGACGTGGCCTCCTTCTTGAGGACGCCGCCGAGCAGTCCGCCGTGCAGCGGCGACCAGGGGATGACCCCGAGGCCGTACTCCTGCGCGGCCGGGATGACCTCCATCTCCGCGCGGCGCTCGGCCAGGTTGTACAGGCACTGCTCGCTGACCAGACCGAGCCGGCCGCGCCGGGCGGCGGCCTCGTTGGCCTGGGCGATCTTCCAGCCGGGGAAGTTGGACGACCCGGCGTACAGGATCTTGCCCTGCTGGATCAGGACCTCGATGGCCTGCCAGATCTCGTCGACCGGCGTGGAGCGGTCGACGTGGTGGAACTGGTAGATGTCGATGTAGTCCGTCTGCAGCCGCTTCAGCGACGCGTCCACCGCACGGCGGATGTTGAGCGCCGAGAGCTTGTGGTGGTTGGGCCAGGTGTCGCCGTCGCCGGCCATGTTGCCGTACACCTTCGTGGCCAGGACGGTCTGGTCGCGCCGGCCGCCGCCCTGGGCGAACCAGGTGCCGATGATCTGCTCCGTGCGGCCCTTGTTCTCGCCCCAGCCGTAGACATTGGCGGTGTCGAAATAGTTGATGCCCGCGGCGAGCGCGGCGTCCATGATCGCGTGGCTGTCGGATTCGTCCGTCTGCGGACCGAAGTTCATCGTGCCGAGGACGAGGCGGCTGACTTCGAGTCCTGTGCGTCCGAGCTGCGTGTACTCCATGGGGATTCAGCCAACGCCTTCGAGTCCGCTCAAGGCAAGAGTGCGTTCGGCCGCGGTGCGAACGGGCCGTCCAGGGCCGCCCATTGGAGCAGCATGATCGTCTTGCCGTCCGCGATCCGGCCGTCGCGGATCATGGCGAGAGCGGTGGTGAAGGGGAGTTCGAGGACCTCGATGTCCTCGCCGTCCTCCTCCAGGCCGCCGCCGGAGCCGGTGCGGTCGGCCGGTGTGTAGGGCGCGGCGAAGAAGTGCAGGCGCTCGGTGACGGAGCCCGGGCTCATGTACGCGTCGAAGACGGGGGTGAGCGGGCCGAGCTCGACGCCCAGTTCCTCGGCGCTCTCGCGGCGGATCGCGGTCGGCGGATCGTCCGCGTCGAGCAGCCCGGCGGCCGCCTCGACGAGCATGCCGTCGGGGTGGTCGTTGACGTAGGCCGGGTAGCGGAACTGGCGGGTCAGGAGCACGCGGCCGCGTGCCGTGTCGTACGGCAGCACGACGGCGCCGTTGCCCCGGTCGTAGGTCTCGCGCGCCTGGGTCTCCCAGCGCCCGTCGCGGCGGCGGTAGTCGAAGGTCGTACGGCGCAGGACGTGCCAGCCCTGCGAGGTGAGCTCGACCTCGCGGACCACGACATCGGGGTTACGGTCCAGAGCGCGCCCCGCACGGTCGAGGCCGGTGCGGCCGCGGTGGTCGGGGGTGTCGAGGCCCGGGGTGCCTTGGGGGGTGTCGAGGCCCGGGGTGCCTTCGGGGGTGTCGGTGCCCGGAGTGCCGGAGACGGGTGGGGGTGCGGTGGTGTGCGCGGAGTCCATGGACGCTAAGGTACATGCAGAACCGTGCAAGAACAGGAGAGAGTGCGCATGCTGGCTGCTGAACGGCGGGACCATCTGATCGGGCTGCTCGCCCGTGAGGGCAAGATCGTCGCCAAGGAGGTCGCCGCCGACCTGGGCCTCTCCGAGGACAGCGTCCGGCGCGACCTGCGCGATCTCGCCGCGGAAGGGCTGTGCCAGCGGGTCTACGGCGGCGCGCTGCCGGTGTCGCCGGCCGTCGTCGACTACGGCGCCCGCCAGGCCGTGGCCCCGGACGGCAAGCGGAAGGTCGCCTCGGCGGCCGTCGGACTCGTACCGCCGGGCGGCTCCGTGATCCTCGACGGCGGCACGACCGCGCTCGCGGTCGCCCGCGCGCTGCCGAAGGATCTCGCCTGCACGGTGATCACCCACAGCCCGACCATCGTCGCGGCCCTGCTCGACCATCCGCGGGCGGAGCTCTTCCTGCTCGGCGGCCGGATCTTCAAGCACTCGGCGGTGGCCTGCGGTGCGGCCGCGGTGGAGGCGGCGCAGAACGTGTCCGCCGATCTGTGTCTGCTCGGGGTCACCGGCGTCCACCCCGAGGCGGGTCTGACCACCGGGGACGCGGAGGAGGCGGCGATGAAGCGGGCCCTGTCGGCGCGGGCCGCGGACACCTACGTCCTCGCCTCCTCCGAGAAGCTGGGCACCGCCTCGCAGTTCCGCGTGCTCCCCTGGGGGGAGGTCAGCGGTCTGATCACCGACGCGGGCCGCGAGGACGCGGTGGCCGGGGAACTCGTCGGTCTTGGGGTGGAGGTCCTGTTCGCCGGCTGAAGGGCTGTCCTGGCGTCCGGCCGAACAGGCGGGGTCAGCGAGGCAGTTCGACCCGGATCGTCAGACCGCCCGCCGGGTTCGCCGTGGCGTGCAGTGTTCCGTGGTGGGCCGCCGTGACCGAGCGGACGATGGCGAGGCCAAGGCCGTGGCCCTTGCGCGCGCTCGCCACGCGCTCCTCGGCCCGGTAGAACGGCTCGAAGAGCCGGGCGAGTTGGGTCTCGGTGACGTGGGGCCCGGTGTTGGAGACCTCGAGAACCGCGACGTCCGTGTGATCGGTGAGGGTCGTGCGCGTCAGCCGTACCCGCACCGAGCCGCCCGGTTCGTTGTGGGTCAGCGCGTTGTCGAGCAGGTTGAGGGCCAACTGCCGCAGCAGGACGGCGTTCCCGGGGACCGTGCGTCCCGGCTCGATCGCGGTGGAGACCTCGATCCCGTACGAGGACGCCTGAGCGGCCCGTTCCGCGACCGCAGCCCCGAGCAGGGCCGAGAGGTCCACCGGCTCCGGGTCGAAGGCCGCGCTCTCGGCGCTCGCGAGGTCGAGCAGGGCGTGCACGATCCGGATGCCGCGTTCGTTGGTCTCCCGGAGCATCGGCAGCAGTTCGGCCAGTTCCTCGCGGGAGGGGTGCTCGCCCGTGACCTGGAGGGCCGCGCGGGTGGTGGCCAGCGGGGTGAGCAGTTCGTGGGAGGCGTTGGCGGCGAAGCGCTGGTGGGCGGTGAAGGACTTCTCGAGGCGGGCGAGCATCTCGTCGAAGGTGTCGGCGAGTCGGTGCAGCTCGTCGGGCGGTCCCGTCGCGGCGATCCGCTCGCCGAGGTTGCCGTCCGCGGCTTTGCGGGCCGCTTCGTTGATGGTGCCCAGGGGCGCGAGCAGCCGCTTGGAGACGAACCAGCCGGCGCCGAGCCCGAGCGCCCCGACGACCAGGACGCCGCCGGCCGACACGGCGAGGACGGTGTTCCAGACATCCTCCTTGGTGGTGATGTCGGGGTGCTGCCCGCTCGCCGGGAGGCGCCGGCCCGGGGCCACGTCGGTGACCTCCGAGGGGTCGACGAGCACGGTGTCCGAGAACCCGTACGTCGGAAGGAAGCGCATGCCGACGTAGATGATCGCGACCATCAGCGCGGCACAGGCGGCGAGGGCGCAGGCGAAGCCCAGGAAGAGGCGGGCGTGGATGCTCAACGTCCGCCTGTGCCCGGTCATTTCGTCCCCAGGTAGTAGCCCGCGCTGATCGCCGTGTGGACGAGCTGCGGTTCGCCCAGCTTTTTCCGCAGGGTGTGGACGACGAGGCGTACCGCATTCGTGAAGGGGTCGGTATGCGCGTCCCACGCCTTGTCGAGCAGATACTCCGCGCTCAGGACGCCTCCGTCGGCGCGCATCAGGAGCTCCAGTACGGAGAGTTCCTTCGGCGTCAGCCTCACCTCGGTGCCCGCGCGCGTGACGCGGCGGCGGTGGGTGTCGAATTCCAGATCCGCGAACGTGAGGACGGGGGAGTGGACCATCGGGCTGCGGCGGTACAACGCCCGCAGCCGCGCGACCAGTTCGGGAAAGTCGAAGGGCTTCGCGAGGTAGTCGTCGGCGCCCAGGCCGAGGCCCGCCACCTTGTCGTCGAGCCGGCCCGCGGCCGTGAGCATCAGGATGCGGCAGCCCAGGTCCATCGCGACGATCCGGCGGCAGACCTCGTCGCCGTGCACGCCCGGCAGATCGCGGTCCAGGACCACCGCGTCGTAATCGTGGACCGTGACGCTCTCCAGCGCGCTGTCACCGTCGTGCACCACGTCGACGGCGATGGCCTCGCGCCGCAGGCCCAGCTCCAGGACGCGCGCCATATACGGCTCGTCCTCCACCACCAGCACCCGCACGCCGTGCCCTTCCCGCTGAATTCCCTTGCCTGATCAGTTGCCTGATACGTCCTATCAGACCCGGTATTCGACCCGTGTATGAGGAAGCCCGGCCGCACAAACGCGGTTCAAAAGGCCCGCTTCCTAGCGTGGTGGTCATGAATTTGTTCAAACGGGCCTGGTGGCGGCTGACTGCCCATCTGGGCAAGACGGTGATGCTGGTCGGGCTCTTCTTCGTCATATGCACCCTGGTGCTGTCCGGATTTCTGATCCAGTCGGCCGCCGCACGTGCCGCGGAATCCGCGAAGAACAGCGTGGGCGCCGTGGCCACCATGCAGCTGGATCTGAACGCCCTGATCGACTCGGGCAAGATGCAGCAGGGCAGCGGCGGTACGCCCGGCATGATCGGCGCCGAGGGTGACCTGCACCGCAGCCTCGTGGACAAGATCTGCACGTCCTCGGTCGTCGCGTCCTGCAACTACATGAAGGACGGCGTCGCGGCCCCCACGGATCAGGTGAAGCTGCACCAGCCGGTCCCGGCGCCCGCGGGTCAGGACAGCGGCGGAGTGGATTTCTTCAAGGCGGACGGAATCCGTGATCTGGACGCGGTCAAGGATTTCCGCAACGGCGACTCGAAAATCGTCGCCGGTTCCGGGATCGAGCCCGACAGCAGGAGCGACATGGTCGTCATCGAGGAACGGGTGGCGAAGGACAACCATCTCGAGGTCGGCGACAAGGTCGAGCTCAATGCCAACATCCAGAATCCCGACGGCAGGCTGAGCACCAAGGAGACGGACTTCGTCATCGGCGGCATCTACCGGAACAACACCGCCGACACCGGCACGTACGTCCCGCCGATGATGGCGCCGTCGAACCAGATCTACGTCACCCCGGACGGTGCGACGCGGCTCGACGGCAAGAAGGTCGGCGCCGACGGAGGCGTGATCAAGGAGGCCACCTTCACGCTGCGCGACCCGGGCGACCTGGGCAGGCTGAAGCAGGACGCCGAGGCGGCCGGCGCCGACCTCAGGATCTTTCCGCTGACCGTCAACGACAAGCAGTACAAGACCCTGGTCGGCCCGATCAACAAGACGGCCGACTTCGCCTCCGTCACGGTCTGGCTGGTCGCGGTCGCGGGCACCGTCATCCTCGCCCTGATCATCGCGTCCAACCTGCGCGAACGCCGCAAGGAGATGGGCGTGCTGCTCTCGCTCGGCGAGAAGAAGCCCAAGCTGCTCGGCCAGCACCTGGTCGAGGTGGTGGCCTGCGCGGTCCTCGCGATCGGGTTCGCGGCGGGGGCCAGCCAGTTCCTGTCCCAGGCGATCGGTGACCAGTTGCTGTCCGGCGAGGTCTCCGCCGCGAACGAACAGGCCGCGAACGAGGCGGGCAAGCCCGATCCCTCCGATCCGACGGGCGGCGCGAACAGGAGCGACGAGCCGGAGGTCGAGCCGATCGACTCGATGGACATCCGGACGGGCCCGGCCGACATCGCCAAGGTCGGCGCCACCGGACTCGGTATCGCGGCCCTCGCGACCCTCGTCCCCGGCGCACGCGTCCTGCGTCTCAACCCGCGCGACATCCTCACGAAGGGCGACTGACGTGGCCACCTCCCTGACGGGCCCGGGCGCCTCGGCGTCCGCCGGCTCCCCGGTCCTCGAACTGAAGGGCCTGACCCGCTCGTACGAGAGCGGCAACCGGCGCCGCACCGTCCTCAAGGGTGTCGACCACGCCTTCGAAGCGGGCCGTATGTACGCGATCGTCGGCCCTTCCGGCAGCGGCAAGTCCACGCTGCTCTCGCTCGCGAGCGGCCTCGACTCCCCGACGGCGGGCACGGTCCGCTTCCGCGGCGAGGACATCGCGAAGCTGGGCCTCGGCCGCTACCGCAACCGGCACGCGGCGACCGTCTTCCAGTCGCTGAACCTGCTCACGTATATGACGGCCGTCCAGAACATCACCTCCGCCATGGAGATCACCGGCGTCAAAGGCCCGCGCAAGCAGCGCGCCGTCGAACTCCTCGACCTCCTGGGCGTGGAGAAGCAGGACCGGAACCGCCGCACCCTCCAGCTCTCCGGCGGGCAGCAGCAGCGCGTGGCCATCGCCCGTGCGCTGGCCTGCGAGGTCGATGTCCTGTTCGCCGACGAGCCGACGGGCGCGCTCGACCAGGAGACGGCCGCCGGGATCATCGAGGTCTTCCAGAAGCTCGCCCACGACGACGGCAAATGCGTGATCGTCGTGACCCACTCACGGGAGGTCGCTCAGGCCAGCGATGAAGTACTCCAGCTCAAGCGCGGCCGCCTGACCTAGGGCCGTAGCGCTCTGACCTGGGGCTTCAGGGCTCCGGGACGGCGGGAACGTGCCGTCCCGGAGCCCTGCGCCTACGGTGAGATGGTGACCACGAAAGGTGACATACGAGGCATCGCGGCTCTCGCCCTCGCCGCGGTCGCCGTGTTCGTCCTTCCGGGGCCCGTGCCCGCCGCCGCTGCCACCGCTCCCGATCTGACCCGGTTCTACGGCCAGCGGATCGCGTGGACCGACTGCGGCGACGAGATGGAGTACCAGGCGCGGCGCACCTGGGCCGGCAGCGACGAGAAGCTGCCGGCCGCCATGTCCCGCTTCGAGTGCGGTGACGTCGAAGTGCCGCGCGACTACGCGGACCCGAAGGGCAAGGCGGGCACGGCACAGATCGCCGCCCTGCGGCTCAAGGCCACCGACCAGAAGCGCCGTATCGGCTCGCTGGTCCTCAACTTCGGCGGCCCCGGCCTGTCCGGGCGCTATGCACTCAACTCCCACATCCCCCAACTCGCCCGGCTCAACGAACGGTTCGACCTGGTCGCCCACGACCCGCGCGGTGTCGTACGCAGCGACCCGGTGCTGTGCGACGGGCCGCAGGACGGCGACCCCGCCGAAGAACCCGCCCAGGACCCCGGCCAAGGTCCCGCCCGCGACCAGACCCCCGACACCGCCGACGAGGTCACCCGGGTGGCCGAGGCGCAGGCGGCCAAGAACGCCCAGTGCGATCAGGCCTCCGCCCGCCGGGTGCTGCCCTGGGTGGGCACCACCAACTCCTCGCGCGACCTCGACGTCCTGCGCGCCGCGCTCGGCGACGACAAGCTGCACTATCTCGGCTTCTCGTACGGCACCAAGCTCGGCGCCGCCTACCTGCACCAATTCCCCGACAGGGCAGGCCGGATGGTGCTCGACGGGGTCATGGACCCCACCCTGGACACCCGGGCCGACGCCCTCTCCAGTACCAAGGCGTTCCAGCGCGCCCTGGACAACTTCCTCGCCGACTGCGTGGCCCACGGTGCGAAGGAGTGCCCGCTCGGCGCCACCGCCGCGGCCGCGAAGTCCAAGGTGAACGCCCTGTTCACCGGCCTCGACGGGAAACCGCTCGAGACTTCGGCGGGCACGCTCGACCAGGCCACGTTCACGCAGGCCGTCCAGAGCGCGCTCTACAGCAAGGCGCAGCACTGGCCCCAACTGCGCACAGCCCTGGCCGAGTTGGCTTCCAAAGGGAACGGTACGGCGATGGCGGAGGCGGGCGGGAAGCTCCCGAGCGCCCAGCTGCCCCGCGGTCCGTTCCCCGCGGTCACCTCCGACGAGGACGCGCAGCAGCAGGAGTTCGCACTGCGCGCGATCAACTGCCGGGACGCGAGCGAACGCCCCACCGCCGAGGACTACTTGGCCGCGGTCGACGAGTTCACCGCGCTGTCCCCGGTCTTCGGCCACAACACGGCCGCCGCGATGCTGGAGTGCACCGGCTGGCCCGTGCCCGGCGACAACACCTCACGCGAGGTCGGGGCCGAGGACGCGCCGTCGTCCCTGCTCGTCGGCACCCGGGGCGACCCCGCCACGCCGTACGAGAACACGGCCCGCATGGCCGCCGCGCTGGACAACGACAGCCGGATCCTCACGTACGAGGGCGAAGGCCATGGCGCGTACACGACGGACAGCACCTGCATCCACGAGCACGTGGACCGCTACCTGACGGAAGGCACGCTCCCGCCGGAGGACACGACCTGCCGCTGAGCCCGCTCACCTCACAGGCTCGTACGGCGCCCCCAGGTCCCACGCCTGGTACAGGGCGTCCGCGAAGGCCGCCGCCAGCTTGTGCTCGCCGTTCGCGTTCGGGTGGGTGCCGTCGTAGGTGTCGTGATGGATCGCGTACGCGGCCGGGGGCGAGGCGAGCAGCAGCGGGGAGCGGTCCGTGTCGAGGTCGGCCACGGCCTTGGCGAGCAGCTCGTTGAAGCGGGCCACTTCGAGCGCGAAGTCCGGGTCGTCCTGGGCACGGGTGTTGGGGATGACCGGCAGCAGGACGGCGGCCACGTTCGGGTTTGCGGCGCGGGCCTCGGCGATGAAGGCACGGGCGTTGGCCGCGGTCTTCTCGGCGTCGGTGTAGAAGCCCAGGTCGATCAGGCCGAGCGAGATCAGGAGCAGATCGGCGCGGGTGGCCCGTACGGTCTCGCCGATCAGCGGGACCATGTGCTGCCAGCCCTCGCCCCAGCCCGCGAGGTGCTCCTGCGGGAAGTCGGGGTCCGCGTACTCGTACGAGACGGGGGCGTCGGCGGCCTTGTCGTACAGGGCGGTCCGCGGGCCGACGATCTTGAACGGGGCGCCGTAGGAGGAGCGCAGATGCTGCCACATCCGGTAGCGCCAGGTGTGCTCGCCGGCGCTGCCGATGGTCATCGAGTCGCCGACGAAAAGGAGCCTGAGCATCCGGTCATCATCGCGGATCAAGGGGACCGTCGCGCTGTGAAGCTGCCCACTCCCGTACGCACCGCGGCCACGTACGGTGGCCCCATGCGTCTGCTTCTCGGTGCGGCGGTCACGGCCGCTCTTGTTCTGGGCCCGGCCCCCGCCGCCTTCGCGGACAACGAGGCCTTCAGCCTGGACGACCCCCGGATCACCGAGTCCAGCGGCCTGGTCGCCAGCAAGAAGCACCCGGGCGTCTACTGGACGCACAACGACAGCGACGACGGCTCGTACCTCTACGCCGTGGACAGCAAGTCCGGCAGGACGGTCGCCCGCGTCACCATGCAGGGCGTCGGCCAGGCGCGGGACGTCGAGGGCATCTCGATCGGCCCCGACGGCGACCTCTATGTGGGCGATATCGGCGACAACCTCGGCGGCACCTGGGACCACGTGTGGATCTACCGGCTGCCCGAGCCGGACAAGCTCGGCGACCAGACCGTCAAGGCCACGCAGTACGACGTGACGTACGCCGACGGCGCCCGCGACGCCGAGGCGCTCATGGTCCATCCGAAGACGGGCCGGGTGTACATCGCCGACAAGAAGCGCGACAGCAACGGCGGTCTGTACGAGGGCCCCGCCGAGCTGCGGCCGGGACGCAACAACGTCTTCACCCGGATCGGTGACATCGATCTGTGGACCACGGACGGCGCCTTCTCGCCCGACGGCGACAAGCTGGTCCTGCGCAGCTACTTCGGGGCGCAGGCGTACGACTTCAAGGACGGCCGGATCCAGGGCGACGGCGGGAGCGTGGACGTGCCCATGCAGCGCCAGGGCGAGTCGGTGGCGTACTCGCCCGACGGCCGGGCGCTGATGTACGGCAGCGAGGGCGCGGGCAGTGAGGTGGAGCCGGTCGAGGCGCCCGATGCGCCCAAGTCGCCCGAGGGTGGTGGCAGTTCGGGCTCGGACGGGGGAACGGACTCCGGCGGCGAGGACGCGGAGGGCTCGGACTCCGGCTTCAAGACCGGCGCCCTTGCCCTGGCCGTCGTCGTACTCGCCGTATTCGGTCTGAAAGGGCTGCTGCGCAAGAAGAGCTGATCACTCGTTCTCGCACGCGGAGGTCCGCCACCCGCCGTCGCCGCTCGCGGCCCGTTCCTCCACCAGCGTCGCGAAACCGTCGATCAGGCGCGCCAAGCCGAACTCGAAGTGGTCGAACGCGTAGCTGAAGGTCTCCTCGGACAGTGAGGCCATCTGCGGGAAGTCGCCGCTGAGCATGGCCCGTTCGAGGAAGGGCTGCTGGCTGCCCCAGAACTCCTCGTCGCTCAGACCGGTCGCCTTGACGGCCTCGACGGTGTCGGCCTCCGTGCGCGCGTGGCCCATCACCCAGTTCGTCACGGTGACGATCACCGACAGCAGTTCGGGGTCGGAGAGCCCCATCGTGCGCAGCGGGGCGATCACCACCTCCATGCTGCGCATCGCGCTGGGTCCGAGCACGGTGCGGGCCTGGTTGACCTTGAGCAGCCAAGGGTGGGCGCGGTAGTGGGCGAGCTGCTTGTGGGCCATGGTCTCGACGCACTCGCGCCACTGCCGCGGGACCGCCGTCTCCTCGGCCACGGCCTCGCCCTGCACCTTGTCCAGCATCAGATCGAGCAGCTCGGCCTTGCCCGGCACGTACCGGTAGAGCGACATCGTGCCGGTGCCGAGCTCGGTGGAGAGCCGCCGCATCGACACCGCCGCGATCCCCTCGCGGTCCGCGAGCTCGACGGCCGCCTCGACGATCCGGTCGAGGGTCAGGGCCGGCTTCGGGCCGCGCGTGGCCCGCTCGCCGGTGCCCCACAGCAGTTCGAGGCTGCGTCGGATATCACCGCTGCCGCTCGTGGTCGTATCGCCGTCCTTGCCGCTCATGACCTCACCCTATGCCTTCGCCGTAAGCCTCGACCGAAAAACTGGGTACGCCGTACTCGAATTAGGGTACGGTGTACCCAGATGGCTGGCGAGACCTCGGGAGGGTCCAGTGGAAACCCATGCGGTGCGGGCGGAAGGCCTGCAGAAGAGGTACGGCGAGAAACGTGCCCTTGACGGCTTCGACCTGACGGTCCACCGCGGCACCGTGCACGGACTGCTCGGTCCGAACGGCGCGGGCAAGACCACCGCGGTGCGCGCCCTGGCCACCCTGCTCAAGCTCGACGGCGGCCGGGCGCAGGTCGCGGGCGTCGACGTGGGCAAGGACCCCCGGGGCGTACGGGCGAAGATCGGGCTCGCGGGGCAGTACGCGGCGGTCGACGAACTGCTCAGCGGGCGGCAGAACCTGGAGCTGTTCGGCCGGCTCTTCCACCTCGGCGGGCGCCGCGCGAGGCTGCGCGCGGACGAACTCCTGGAACAGTTCGACCTGGTGGAGGCAGCGGCCAAGAGCGTCGGCGACTACAGCGGCGGGATGCGCCGCCGCCTCGACCTCGCCGCGTCGATGATCCTCGCGCCCGAGGTGCTCTTCCTCGACGAACCGACCACCGGGCTCGACCCGCGCGGCCGCGGTGAAGTCTGGGAAGCGGTACGGGCGTTGGTCGACGGCGGCACGACCGTGCTCCTGACCACGCAGTACCTGGACGAGGCCGACAAGCTGGCCTCCCGGATCACCGTGATCGACCAGGGCCGGGCGATCGCCGACGACACCCCCGCCGAGCTCAAGAACACGGTCGGCGGCGACCGGATCGAGGTCGTCGTGGCCGAGGACTCCGACCTCGTGCCCGCACTCGCCGTCGTGGCACGGGTCTGCGAGGGCGAACCGTCCGTGGACCGCGCGGAACGCCGTATCCATGCGGCGGTCGCCGACCGCGTGGCAGCCCTGACAGAGGTGGCAAGGACCTTGCAGGACCAGGCAGTTCAGGTCGAGGACATCGGACTGCGCCGCCCGAGCCTCGACGACGTGTTCCTCACGCTGACCGGCCACACCACCAAGGACTCCGAAGAACCCGGAGAACCCGCACCGTCCGTACGCGAGGAGGTCCCGGCATGAGCGCCCACCTGACCGCCGAGCGCAGGCCCCTGACCGCCGAGCGCACGCCCGTCGACCTGAGCGTGGACTCCGGCGACGAACGCCGCCTGTACTGGGCGCTCGCCGACAGCCTCAACGTCGCCCGCCGCTTCCTCACCCACTACCGCAACAAACCCTCGTACATCCTGTGGCAGCTCGGCTTCCCGATCATCTCGGTGCTGCTCTACGGCTATGTCTTCAGCGGCGCGATGAAGGCACCGGGAGGCGAGGGCGGCAGCGACGCCTACCGGGACTTCCTGATGGCCGGCATGTTCGTGATGACCATGGCCTTCGGCTTCATGAACACCGCGACCGGCGTGGTCTACGACGCCACCAAGGGCGTCATCGACCGCTTCCGCTCCATGCCGATGGCCCCGTCGGCGGTGGTCACCGGGCGCGGTCTGACCGACATCATCGTGGCCTGCGCCGAGTTGACGATCCTCGCGCTCACCGCGCTCGCGATGGGCTGGCGCGCGCACGGCTCGTTCGGCGAGACCGTCGCCGGCTTCGCGCTGCTCGTGCTGCTGCGCTTCAGCCTGATCTGGGTCGGCGTCTGGCTCGGCCTGCTCGTCCCGTCCCCGGAGGCCGCCGGCGGGCTCTATGCGGTGGTCTTCCCGTTGACCATGGTCTCCAGCATCTTCGTGCCCACCTCGTCGATGCCGGGCTGGCTTGGCACGGTCGCCGCCTGGAACCCGATCTCCTCGACGGGCACGGCGGTCCGTGAACTCTTCGGCAACCCCGTGGGTGCGGACGGCAGTTGGATCGAGCAGAACGCGCTGCTCATGGCCGTCGTCTGGCCGCTGGTGGTCACGGCGGTCTTCCTGCCGCTGGCGGTCCGCCGGTTCCAGAAGCTCAGCCGCTGATACGCGTGTGGGGCGCCCCTTCTGGCAAGGGGCGCCCCATCACACGTATCGCTGCGACGCCGGTCAGGCCGTCTCCTCACCCGTGAGGTGAGCGAAGACCACGACGTTCGAGTCCCAGTGGCGGTCCTTGGTGAGGTCACCGCCGCAGGTGATCAGGCGGAGCTCCGCCTTGTCCGTCTTCCCGTAGACCTTCTGGGTCGGGAAGTCGGACTTCTTGTACGTCTCCACATCGTCGACCTTGAAGACGGCCGTCGTGCCGTCCTCGCGCCGGATGTCGATCTCCTGGTCCTTCTTGAGTTCCTTGAGGTTGTAGAAGACCGCCTTCTCGACCTGGGGTGTGTCCATGTGGCCGGCGATCGCCGCCGCACCCTTCTCACCCGGGGTCGGACCCTCCTTGTACCAACTGGCGTCCATCGGCTTGTCGAACGGCGGCGTCTGCATCGCGCCACTGCCGTCCAGACCGACGGTGTCGAGGTTCGCGTCCACCTTGATCGAAGGGATCGTGAGGTGGTCGGGGACGGAGGGCTGCAGCACGGACGCGGACGTCACGTGCGCCGCGTTCCCCGCGCTCTGCGCCGAGTCCTTCGCCTGGGAGGAGCAGCCCGCGGCGGTGGCGACGGAGACCGCCGCCACCATCGCGAGCGTGGCCGCCCGGACGCGGCGGCCGCGTATCTCAGACATCGGCCGGGGCCATACCGGTGTTCACGGAGCCGTGCGGGGTCTTGTGGTCCGAGGGCTTGAGCGGCTTGACGGCGCCGCTCTTCGTCACGGTGAACACGGTCTTGGAGCCGGTGCTGGAGTTGACGTCGTACCGGCCGAGCTGCACGTTGGCGACGGTCGCCGTGCCGTGCCACTTGCCGTCCTTGCCCAGGGTCAGGGAGACCTTGCCGAAGGCCTTGGAGTCCACCGAGACGTTGCTCTTGGGGTTGATGGACGGGGCGTCCACGGTGAGGGCGATCTTGTCGCCGGCCTTGCCGCTGCCCGGGTTCACGGCGATCGAGGACTTGCCCACCACGGGAGCCTCCGTGCCCTGGACGCCGAACTTCGCGGAGTCCACGACCTTGCCGTCGAGCAGCGCGTCCACCCGGTAGTAGCCGGACTTGGCGGAGTCGGCGACGGTCGCGGTGCCGTGCCAGGTGCCCTCGTGCTGCGGGTCGCGCTCCAGCTTCACGGTGCCGCCGAACGCGTCGGACTTCACGGTGGCGACCGAGTCCGAACCGGCGTCCTTGACGGTCACGGAGACCTTGTCGCCGACCTTGCCGCCGTCGGTGGACAGCGACAGCGAGGCCTTGGACGGGTCGGGCTTGGGCTTCGTGCCGTCGGTGTTCACCAGGAAGGTGGCGGAGCCCTGCGCTCCCGTGTCGCCGTAGTCGGCGGTCACCTGAAGGTGGGCGGTGCCGATGCCGTAGCCGGACTTGACCGTGCCCGTGCCCTCGTACGTGCCGGTGCCGACCTTCTTGACGGAGATGCCGCTGAGCGCGTCGGAGGAGCCGCTGACCTTGGCGTCGCCGGACGTCTCGACCTGGAAGCGGACCTGCTCGCCGGCCTTGTAGCCGGTCGGGTCCTTCGGCGTGGAGACAACCGCGACGTCGGCCTTGGCCTTGTCCGACGAGTCGCTCTTCGCGGCGTCCTTCGTGCCGGGCGTCGCGGACGCGGAAGCCGACGGCGACGGCGAGGCGTCCGCGGCGAAAGCGGTCGCCGGGGCTGCGATGGCCATCGAGGCGACTACGGCGATCGCCGAGACGGTGAGTGCCTTACGCATGAGTGAACCTCCTTGCAGGGCCGAGGAATTGTTCCCCGGTGCACTGTCTATGAGGTTCATCCTGAGCATGCGGTTTCCCGTCCGCACCCCCGTGACCTGGGGCCTTCGCCGAAAGTCCCGCGGTCCATCACGCCGTTCAACTGGGCGCTTTCCCGAACTCTTGGGCCGTGCTTTGCCCCGTTATTAGGGACCAAAGTCCCTGGCTTCGAATACGTCCCGTATAAGCGCCGTTAGAGAGCCTTGATGAATGCAACACGACCGCAACAAAGGGAAAGGGCCGACGCGTTGCGCGCCGGCCCTTTCCGCTGAGTGCGAGATGTGGTCGCCCGGTTACAGCTTCTCGATCACGTAGTCGATGCAGGCCGTCAGCGCCTGCACGTCCGCCGGGTCGATCGCCGGGAACATCGCGATCCGCAGCTGGTTGCGGCCCAGCTTGCGGTACGGCTCGGTGTCGACGATCCCGTTGGCGCGAAGCACCTTGGCGATCGCGGCCGCGTCCACGTCGTCGTTGAAGTCGATCGTGCCGATGACCTGCGAACGCTTGGCCGCGTCGGTGACGAACGGGGTGGCGAACTTGGACTCCTCGGCCCAGCCGTAAAGCCGGTCCGAGCTGTCCTTCGTCCGCGCCGTCGACCAGGCGAGACCACCCTGCCCGTTGATCCAGTCCAGCTGCTCGGCGAGCAGGAAGAGCGTGGAGAGGGCGGGCGTGTTGTACGTCTGGTTCTTGCGGGAGTTGTCGATCGCCGTCGGCAGCGAGAAGAACTCCGGTACGTGCCGGCCGCTCGCGTGGAGCCGCTCGGCGCGCTCGATCGCAGCGGGCGAGAAGACGCCGATCCACAGGCCGCCGTCGGAGGCGAAGGACTTCTGCGGGGCGAAGTAGTAGACGTCGGTCTCGGTGATGTCCACCGGGAGACCGCCGGCGCCGGACGTGGCGTCCACCAGGACGAGTGAACCCTCGTCGGCGCCCGCGACCCGCTTGATCGGGGCGGCCACACCGGTCGAGGTCTCGTTGTGCGTGTACGCGTACACGTCCACGCCCGCCTCGGCCCGCGGGTCCGGGTGCGTACCGGGCTCGGAGGCGATCACGGTGGGCTCGGCCAGCCAGGGCGCGAGCTTCGCGGCCTTGGCGAACTTGGAGGAGAACTCACCGAAGTTCAGGTGCTGCGACTTGGTGTCGATCAGCCCGTGGGTCGCGACGTCCCAGAACGCGGTGGAGCCGCCGTTGCCGAGGATGACCTCGTAGCCCTCGGGGAGCTGGAACAGGTTGCTCACACCGTCGCGCACCCGGCCGACCAGGTTCTTCACCGGGGCCTGGCGATGGGAGGTGCCGAGCAGTGAGGTGCCGGTGGCGGCCAGAGCGTCGAGCGCTTCCGTACGCACCTTGGAGGGGCCCGCGCCGAAACGGCCGTCGGCGGGCTTGATGTCATTCGGGATCTGGATCTCAGCCACGGCGCGAGCCTAGCGGCTCGTTGTTCCGCTTTGCCGGTTGGTCCATCCCGCGAGATAGCCGGCCCCGCCGCAGGCGCCCCTACAGCGACGCCGCCTTCGCCTGCGTCCGTACCGCCCCCATGCTCGCCGCGATCACCAGCGCGATGGCGATCGCGTCCGTCACCGAAAGCCCCTGGTGGAGGACGAAGAAGCCGGCCGCCGTCGCGATCGCCGGCTCCAGGCTCATCATGATCGCGAAGGTGGAGGCGGGCAGGCGCCGCAGCGCGAACAGTTCGAGCGTGTACGGCAGCACGGAGGACAGCACCGCCACGCCCAGACCGAGCAGCATCGTGCTCGGCACGAGCAGCTTCGAGCCGGCCTCGGCGATCCCCAGCGGAAGGCTGAGCAGAGCCGCGACACCCATCGCGAGCGCGAGCCCGTCCGCCGACGGGAAACGCCGCCCGGTCTTCGAGCTGAAGACGATGTACGCCGCCCACATCGCACCCGCCGCGAGGGCGAACGCCGCACCGACGAGGTCGAGCGAGCCGAGGCCGCCCGCGCCGCCGAGCAGGAACACACCGACGAGGGCGAGCCCCGCCCACACCGCGTTGACCGCGCGGCGCGAGGCGATCACGGAGAGGATCAGCGGTCCGAGCACTTCGAGGGTGACCGCGATACCGAGCGGGATACGGTCCGCCGCCTGGTAGAACAGCGTGTTCATCGCGCCCATCGCGAGCCCGAACGCGAACACCGTGCCCCAGTCGGCGCGCGTGTACCCGCGCACCTTGGGGCGGCAGACGATGAGCAGGACGAGCGCGGAGGCGACGAGCCGCAGCGTGACCACGCCGATCGCACCCGCGCGCGGCATCAGCATCACCGCGATCGCCGCGCCGAACTGCACCGAGAACCCGGCCACGAGCACCAGACCGATGGCACCGACCGAGCCCTGACCGCCCCGCTTGCGGAGCCGGCCGAGCGCACCGACCGCCTCGGGTTCGGTGACGGCGGCCCGGGCGGCCACTGCGCGGTCGGCGACCCGGTTCTCGGTCCCCGGGTGTGCGGTCACGGTGCGGCTCCCTGCGTCTCGGCTTGACTCGGCTTGTCTCTGCGTCTGGTGTGGCGGTGGCCCCTACTGGACCGTCGGTGCATAATCCTAAACCGGTGCGTCCAATGTACTGCACCGCGTCAGGCCCATAACCCCACTTTGCAGATGACGGAAGCCGAAACTCAAGTCCGTTTCCGCTCCGGCGCCTCGTCCAGACCCCGGGCCAGTACCTCTGCCAGATGCCAACCCCGTTGCCCCGCCAGCTGTTCCAGCTGCGTACGGCAGGAGTAGCCGTCCGCGAGCAGCACCGCGTCGGCCGGGGCCTCCCGTACGGCGGGCAGCAGCTGGTCCTCGGCGCACGCCGTGGACACCTCGTGGTGGCCGGGCTCGAAGCCGAAGTTCCCCGCGAGCCCGCAGCACCCGCCGCTCAGCTCGCCCGTCAGACCGGCCCGCTCCCGCAGCTCCTTGTCCGGCTGCTCGCCGAGGACCGCGTGCTGATGGCAGTGCGTCTGGCCGACGGCCGGGCGGTCGAGCCGCGGGGGTGCCCAGTCGGGGGCGAGTTCGGCGAGGGCCTCGGCGAAGGTGCGTACGGACGCGGCGAGGCGGTGGGCGCGCGGATCGTCGCCGAGCAGCTCCGGCAGATCGGACCTGAGCGCGGCGGCGCAGCTCGGTTCGAGGACGACGAGCGGCCGGTCGAGCGGGACGCGGTCCAGGGTGCGGCGCAGGATCGTGCGGGCCTGGTCGAGCTGACCGGTCGAGAGATACGTGAGCCCGCAGCAGACCCCTTCGGGCGGCAGCGCGACACCGAGCCCGGCGTCTTCGAGCACGCGGACGGCCGCCTCGCCGACACCAGGGGAGAGGTGGTTGGTGAAGGTGTCGGGCCAGAGGGTGACGGCAGGGGTCACGCTTTTGGGGTGCTTGGCGAACCACCGGCGGAAGGTGCGCGGCGCCAGGCGCGGGATGTCGCGCTCGGGCGCGATCCCGGCGACCCGCTTGGCGAGCGCGGCGAGCGGCCGCACGGAAGCGACGGCGTTCACCACGCGCGCGAAGGGCGCGGCGATCCGCAGCCACCTGGGCAGCCGCCCGAGCGTGTAGTGGGCGCGGGGCCGCCGGCGCCCGGCATAGTGCTGGTGCAGGAACTCGCTCTTGTACGTGGCCATGTCCACCCCGACCGGACAGTCGGACCGGCAGCCCTTGCAGGACAGACACAGATCGAGCGCGTCCCGCACCTCTTCGCTGCGCCACCCGTCCGTGATCACCTCGCCGGCGAGCATCTCGTGCAGGAGCCGGGCCCGTCCGCGCGTGGAGTGCTCCTCGGCGCCGGTGGCACGGAAGGAGGGGCACATCACGGCCCCCGAACTTGCCGTCGTATTACGGCACTTGGCGACCCCGACGCACCTTCGCACCGCCGCAGAGAAGTCCCCGCCGTCGTGCGGATACCCGAACGCGACCGGCACCGGCTCGCGCGGCAGCGGCGCGAAACGCAGGTTGGCGTCCAGCGGGTCCGGGCGCACCAGCATCCCGGGGTTGAGCCCGTCGGCCGGATCCCACACGCCCTTGACCTGCTCGAAGACCCGTACCAGCTCGTCCCCGTACATCTTCGGCAGCAGCTCAGCCCGCGCCTGCCCGTCCCCATGCTCGCCGGACAGCGACCCGCCGTGCGCGACGACGAGCTCGGCGAGCTCAACGGAGAAGCGGCGGAAGCGGCCGATCCCCTCCGTGCTCAGCAGATCGAAGTCGATCCGCACATGGATACAGCCGTCACCGAAGTGCCCGTACGGGGTGCCGCGCAGCCCGTGCTCGCCGAGCAGCGCCCGGAACTCCTTCAGATACGGGCCCAGTCGGGCGGGCGGCACCGCGCAGTCCTCCCAGCCGGGCCAGGCCTCCGACCCGTCGGGCATCCGGGTCGCGGTGCCGGAGGCGTCCTCGCGGATCCGCCACAGGGCGCGCTGCCCGGCCGGATCGGTGACGATGTTCGCGTCCAGGGCCCCGGCGGCCCGCACGATCCGCTCACCGTGCGCCCGCGCCTCGGCCGCACTCGCGCCCCCGGTCTCGACGAACAACCAGGCGGCGCCCTTGGGGAGTTGCCGCTTCGGCCCGGGTACGAGATCGGCGGACATCCCCTCCACGGTCAGCGGCCCGTGGGCGAGGAGCCCGGGCGCGGCCTCGGCGGCGGCGCTCTCGTCGGCGTATCCGAGGACGGCGAGGGCCCGCGCCCCGGGCGCCTGGACCAGCTTGACCGTCGCTTCGGTGAGCACCCCGAGCGTGCCCTCGCTGCCGCAGAAGGCGCGCGCGTGGTCGACGCCGTTCTCGGGGAGCAGGGCGTCGAGGGCGTATCCGGAGATACGGCGGGGAAGGTCGGGGAATCCGGTCCGCAGCAGGGCGAGTTGGGCGTCGACGAGCGGGCGGAGCCCTTGCGGCGCACCGTCCCAGCCCTGCCCGAGCGTGAAGGCCTCCCCGCCGTACGAGAGGACCTCGAGCGCCTTGGTGTTGTCGGCGGTCGTGCCCCAGGCCACGGAGTGGGAGCCGCAGGAGTTGTTGCCGATCATCCCGCCGAGCGTGCAGCGGCTGTGGGTGGACGGGTCGGGCCCGAACGTGAGCCCGTGCCGCCCGGCTTCGTCGCGCAGCCGGTCCAGGATGACCCCGGGCTGGACCACGGCCTCACGCGCCTCGGGGTCGACGCGGACGATCCGGTCCATGTGCCGGGTGAAGTCGAGGACCACCCCGACCCCCGTGGCCTGCCCGGCGATCGAGGTCCCGGCCCCGCGCGCCACGACCGGCACCTGCCGTTCCCTGCACACCTTCAGCGTGGCCTCGACGTCGGCGGCATCCCGCGGCGCCACGACCCCGACGGGCACCCTCCGATAGTTGGACGCGTCCATCGTGAACAACGCCCGCTGCCCGGCTGTGAACTCGACGTCCCCTCGGACGACGTCGCTCAGCGCCTGCTGAAGCTCCCGGCTGTCCAGCTCCCGACTGCCCAACTCCTGCATGTCCATGGGGTCCAGGGTGCCCGGGGCGTGCGGGGGTATACGTGGGGGCTCGCGGGTGGGGGTGGTTGCTAAGACGTGGCAGGCCTCTCCTTGCCGCCCTGCGGCTTCGCCAGATCCGCCAGCGTCTCCCGCAGCCACTTCGACTCGGCCTTGGTGGTGGCTCTGGCGACCGTCAGCACCCCCTGGCGGAACGGGTCGGTCAACTCCTCGGCGCGCAACGGATGTTCACCGTCGTAGAAGAAGCTCGTGGGCTCCTCCAGGAACGTCAGGCGGCGGCGCAGTACGGCGGCCTGGGCGGCCGGGTCGTCGAGGTGGCGCAGAAAGCTGAGGAGGGTGAACCAGCGGTTCTCGTCCGTCACCTCGGGGCCCTCGGCCTCGGCGAGGCGGCGCAACAGCTCCCGCCTGCCCGCCTCGGTGAGGCTGAGGACGTGCCGGGGCGCGGCGGCCGGCCCCTGCTGGGTCTCGCGCACCAGGAGCCCGGCCTTCTCCAGGCGCTTGATCGCCGGATACAGCGTCGACTCCCCGACCGGGCGCACGTGTCCCGTCAGCGCCGTGATGCGTTTGCGCAGCTCATAGCCGTGCAGCGGGGCGTCGTAGAGGAATCCGAGGATCGAGAGCTCCAGCATGCGGTCATTCTCCCGTACGCACCCTCCTGCGTCGGTGTACCTCGTTGACGTAGTACTACGTTAGCGATGTATGGTCTGGGCTCCGAAGGCGGAGAGCTCTGCGTTCCGAAGGCGTAGAGCCCTGCGTTCCGGAGGCGGAGAGTGGAGAAGGGGGCGCGTGATGCGGCAGGTCCGGTTCGATACGCGGGGCAGCATGATCCGGTGGACGGAGGCCGACGGGGGCGGGCCGGCCGGGGAGCGCGGCGGGCCGCCCCTCGTGTTCGTGCACGGTCTGGGCGCGTCCTCGGCCGTCTACCACGCCCACATCGCCGCCCGGCCCGAACTCGCCGGCCGCCGCGTGCTCTTCGTCGACCTGCCCGGGCACGGCATCAGCGACCGGCCCGCCGACTTCGCGTACACGCTGGAGGATCACGCGGACGCGCTGGCCGCCGTGCTCGACGAGGCGGGCGTGCGGGCCGGTGTCATCGCGGGGCACAGCATGGGCGGCGCGGTCGCCATCGTCCTGGCCCACCGCAGGCCCGATCTGGTGGGGCGGCTGGTGGTCACCGAGGGCAACCTCGACCGTTTTCCCGAGGCCGGCACGGGCAGCAGCGGAATCTCCTCGTACGCGGAGGAGGAGTTCGTACGCGGGGGTGGGTTCGCGCGGGTCCTTGACCGGGTGGGCCCGGTATGGGCCGCGACCATGCGGCTGGCCGATCCGCTGGCACTGCATCGCTCGGCCACGCATCTGGTGCGGGGAAGCCGGCCGGTGATGCGCGAGATGTTCGAGCGGGCCGCCATGGAACGGGTCTATCTCCAAGGCGAGTTGAGCGGCGAACTGAGCGGACGGGAGGCTCTGGAGGCCGCCGGGGTGGACGTCCGCACCGTGCCGGGAGCCGGGCACAACGTCATGTTCGACAACCCGGCGGCGTTCGCGCGGGCGGTGGCCGGGTGGAGCGAGCGGCCGGGTGGAGCGGCCGACACCGCTCCACCGCACCGGTCGTGATTACCGCACCACGTCGAAGACCATCTTCTGGATGCCGTTGGCGTAGGCCTCCTGCTCGACCAGCTTCAGCATCTGCTTGTCCTTGTCCGTCTCGCTGAACAGGCGCTTGCCGGCGCCGAGCAGCAGAGGGAAGACAAGGAGGTTGTAGCGGTCGATCAGGCCGGCGTCCGAGAGGTTGCGGCCCAGTTCGGTGCTGCCGTGCATGATGATCGGGCCGCCCTCGGTCTCCTTCAGGGCGGCGACGTCGTCCAGGGAGCGCAGGATCGTCTGCTCGCCCCAACCCTCCACCAGGTCCTCCTGCTTGAGGGTCGTCGAGACGATGTACTTGGGCAGCGTCTTGTACGTGGCGAACTCCTCCATGCCCGGCCATACGGGGCTGAACGCCTCATAGCTGGCCCGGCCGAAGAGCATCGCTCCGGCCTCCTCCTGCTCGCGGCCCTTGATCTCGTACGCCTCGGGCAGGAACTCCAGGTCCTTGAAGGTCCAGCCGGAGCTGCGGTGGCCGGGCTCGCCGCCCGGTGCCTCCATGACGCCGTCGAGGGACACGAAGGAAGAGCTGATCAGGGTGCGCATTTCAAGATCTCCAAGGTCGGTGTTCGCTGATTACACACTGTCTGACCGCAGGCCACAGCGGAATTAATCGGTGATCGGAGCGCAGATTTTCAAGCACGCGTGCTTGTTTCCTGTTCTGCCCGCTGCCATGCTCGCCGCACACACCGTCACAGCGTCACACCGACATCCCCCGAGGGGAGTGCGTGCCGTGTCCGAAGTCGTACGGGCAGTGCTCGACGATCTGCTCGAGGAAAGCCGTGAACTCGACGCGGTGGTAGCTGAGTTGAGCGCCACGGACTGGGCGCGCGGCACGCCCGCCGAAGGCTGGAGCGTGGCGCATCAGATCGCGCATCTCGCATGGACGGACCGCGCCGCACTGATCGCCGTGACCGACTCCGGGGCCTTCGGGGCAGAGGTGGAGAAGGCGCTCGCCGCGCCCGACAGCTTCGTCGATCAGGGCGCCGAGGAGGGCGCGCAGGTCCCGCCCGCCGAACTGCTCGCCGGCTGGCGGGCGGGCCGCGAACGGCTCCAGGAGGCGCTGCGGGCGGCTCCCGAAGGCGCCAAGTTCCCCTGGTACGGGCCGCCGATGAGCGTCGCGTCCATGGCGACAGGACGGCTGATGGAGACCTGGGCGCACGGCCAGGACGTGGCCGACGCGCTGGGGGTGCTCCGGGCGCCCACGGCGCGGCTGCGGCATGTCGTACGGATCGGGGTGCGGGCCAGGGGCTACTCGTTCCTGGTGCGGGGGATCGAGCCGCCGGGCGAGGAGTTCCGGGTCGAACTGCGTTCGCCTGACGGCGAGTTGTGGACATACGGTCCCGAGGGCGCCGCTCAGCGCGTCACCGGCGACGCGTACGCCTTCTGCCTCCTGGTGACCCAGCGCGCCCACCGCCGCGACCTCGACGTCCGCGCCGAGGGCCCGGACGCCGACCGCTGGCTGGACATCGCGCAGGCCTTCGCGGGGCCGCCCGGCAAGGGGCGGGCTCCCGCGGGAGGCGACGAACGGTGACGCGCCCCCCTCTCCGTATAGCCAACGCGTCCGGCTTCTACGGCGACCGCCACGACGCCCTGCGCGAGATGCTCACCGGCGGCCCGGTCGACGTCGTCACCGGCGACTATCTCGCCGAGCTGACCATGCTGATCCTCGGCCGGGACCTGATGAAGGACCCGTCGGCGGGGTACGCCAAGAGCTTTCTGCGGCAGCTCGAGGAGTGTCTCGGAACCGCCCGGGAGCAGGGCACGAAGATCGTGGTCAACGCGGGCGGACTCAATCCGGCCGGACTGGCCTCGCGCGTACGGGAGTTGGCGGGCCGGCTCGGCATCGAGACCCGCGTCGCCCACGTCGAGGGCGACGATCTGCGTGCCCGGCCGGGCTGGGGCGAGGGCGTGCTCACCGCCAACGCGTACCTCGGCGGACAGGGGATCACCGCCTGTCTGCGGGCCGGCGCGGACGTGGTCGTCACGGGCCGCGTGACGGACGCGGCGCTGGTCACCGGGCCCGCCGCCTGGTGGTTCGACTGGGGCGCCGAGGACCATGACGCGCTCGCGGGCGCCGTCGTCGCCGGGCACGTCCTGGAGTGCGGGGCGCAGGCGACCGGCGGCAACTACGCCTTCTTCGGCGAGCACGACCCGCGCACGATGCTGCGCCCCGGCTTCCCGCTCGCCGAGGTGCACGCCGACGGCAGCAGCGTCATCACCAAGCACCCGGGCACGGGCGGCGTCGTCGACCTCGGCACCGTCACCGCCCAACTCCTCTACGAGACGGGCCCGGTGCGCTACGCGGGCCCGGACGTCACCGCCCGCCTCGATTCCGTACGGCTCGCCCAGGACGGCCGGGACCGGGTGCGGATTGAGGGCGTACGAGGAGAGGCGCCGCCACCCACGCTCAAGGTGGGGCTGTGCCGGATCGGCGGGCATCGGAACCAGGTCGAGTTCGTGCTGACCGGCCTCGACATCGAGGCCAAAGCCGCCTACGTACAAGCTCAGTTGGAGGACGCCCTGGCGCGGGGCAAGCAGCGCCCGCGCGAGGTCCGCTGGGAGCTGGTGCGCACCGACCGACCCGACGCCGACACCCAGGAGACGGCGAGTGCGCTGCTGCGCCTGGTCGTACGGGACGCCGACCCGGAGCTGGTGGGGCGGCGGCTCAGCGGGGCGGCGGTGGAGCTGGGTCTGTCCGGCTATCCGGGGTTCACGCTCACCGCGCCGCCCGGTCGGGGGGCTCCGTACGGGGTGTTCGAGGCGGCTTACGTTCCGCGGGGCGAGGTCGAGCAGGTGGCCGTACTGCCGGAGGGGACGCGACAAATGGTCCCCCTACCGAGGGTAACCAGGGTGCTCGAACCGGTACAAACTCCACATTTGCCCCCGCCGTTGCTCGACAGGGGGACCCGTTGTGCACCGCTCGGCCTGATCGCCGGGGCGCGGAGCGGCGACAAGGGCGGGGACGCGAACGTCGGGGTGTGGGTGCGCTCGGATGACGCGTGGCGGTGGCTGGCGCATGAGCTGACCGTCGAACGCCTCGCCCAACTGCTGCCGGAGACCGAGGGGTTGACCGTCACCCGGCATCTGCTGCCCGAGCTGCGCGCCCTGAACTTCGTGATCGAGGGCCTGCTCGGCGAGGGCGTCGCGTCCCAGCACCGCTTCGACCCGCAGGCCAAGGGGCTGGGGGAGTGGCTGCGGTCGCGGTGCGTGGAGATACCGGAGGTGTTGCTGTGAGCGTGCGGCTTGCCTGCGGGGCAGTTCCCGCCCAGTCCGCGCCGGGCAGTCGCCGGACAGTCCCGCCCAGTCCGCGCCGGGCAGTCGCCGGACAGTCCCCGCTGGGCAGTCCCCCGGGCAACCCCGTCGGAC
>NZ_JAAKZW010000497.1 GCF_011044995.1 Streptomyces mesophilus
CTCGTCGGCAGCGTCAGTGTGTATAAGAGACAGCATCCCCACCTGCACATTCCCGCAATGTGACCCCGTGTTGCCCCGAAAGCCGCACTGATGGTCGAATGCAACGTCGGCACCGCACACGCCGACGAGTGCCACCGCAGGGCACAAGCGCCGTCACGCAGCACATGAACTGCCACGCAGCACACGAACTGCCAAGCAGCACACGAACTGCCACGGGGCGCGCACAGACAGACAAGTCGTTCAGGGGGACTCCACGATGTTCGGCCGCCGGCTGGGAAACCGTTCCGACCGCATGGGCAGCCGCAGAGGGCGCGCCCACCACCCCGGCCTCGCGGCCGGTGCGGCGAGCGCCTTCGCCGTACCGCCCAGCGGCGGTCTGCTCAGCTGCCGGGTGCTCGACCCGGTCAACGAGCCGGTGCGCGGCGCCGAGTTCGCCGTGACCGACGGGATGGGCCGCAAGGTCGTGGCCGGTGAGGCGGACCCGTACGGCTCCTTCGTGGCCACGGTGCCCGCCGGCGAGTACCGCCTCGCCGTCTCGGCCGACGGCTACACCCCCTACCGCGGCAACGCCACCGTCGCCCCCAGCGGACACGCCGCCCTCGGCGACGTGACCCTCCAGGTC
>NZ_JAAKZW010000065.1 GCF_011044995.1 Streptomyces mesophilus
CCCGACGGCCCACCCCTCATGCACGCAGAGCTTCGCCCGCACGGGCCGCATACGACGACGAGGAGACGCCGATGCCTCCAGGCATCCTGCTCGCCGCAGAGGAGCCCACGCTCTCCTCTGCCAACACAGGCTTCATGCTCATCTGCTCCGCCCTGGTGATGCTGATGACGCCCGGACTTGCCTTCTTCTACGGAGGCATGGTCCGCGTCAAGAGCACGCTGAACATGCTGATGATGAGCTTCATCAGCCTCGGGATCGTCACGATCCTGTGGGTTCTGTACGGCTTCAGCATGGCCTTCGGCACCGACAAGGGCGGCATCATCGGCTGGGAGGGCGACTTCCTCGGCCTCAGCGGCCTCGGGATCACCGAGCTCTGGCCCGGGTACACCATCCCCGTCTATGTCTTCGCCGTCTTCCAGCTGATGTTCGCGATCATCACGCCCGCCCTGATCAGCGGTGCGCTCGCGGACCGCGTGAAGTTCACCGCATGGGCGCTGTTCATCGCCCTGTGGGCCACGGTCGTCTACTTCCCGGTCGCGCACTGGGTATGGGGCGCGGGCGGCTGGGCCTTCGAGCTCGGCGTCATCGACTTCGCCGGCGGTACCGCCGTGCACATCAACGCGGGTGCCGCGGCCCTCGGTGTGATCCTCGTGATCGGCAAGCGGGTCGGCTTCAAGAAGGACCCGATGCGGCCGCACTCCCTGCCGCTGGTGATGCTCGGCGCCGGTCTGCTGTGGTTCGGCTGGTTCGGCTTCAACGCCGGTTCCTGGCTGGGCAACGACGACGGCGTGGGCGCGGTCATGTTCGTCAACACGCAGGTGGCGACCGCCGCCGCGATGCTGGCCTGGCTCGCGTACGAGAAGATCCGGCACGGCGCGTTCACCACGCTTGGCGCCGCCTCCGGTGCGGTGGCCGGTCTGGTCGCCATCACCCCGTCCGGCGGCGCGGTCTCGCCGCTCGGTGCGATCGCCGTCGGTGCCATCGCGGGTGTCCTGTGCGCCATGGCCGTGGGCCTCAAGTTCAAGTTCGGCTACGACGACTCGCTCGATGTCGTGGGTGTCCACCTCGTCGGCGGTGTCGTGGGCTCGCTGCTCGTCGGCTTCTTCGCCACCGGTGGTGTGCAGAGCGACGTCAAGGGTCTCTTCTACGGTGGCGACGCCTCGCAGCTCGGCAAGCAGGCCGCGGGTGTCTTCGGTGTCCTTGCGTACTCCCTGGTGGTCTCTGCCATCCTCGCCTTCGTCATCGACAAGACGATCGGGATGCGGGTCTCCGAGGACGACGAGGTCACGGGTGTCGACACGGTCGAACACGCCGAGTCCGCCTACGACTTCAGCGGCGCGGGCGGTGGTACGGCCTCCCGGGCGCCCGCAGTCCCCGCACCGCCCGCCACCGCAGGATCCGGAGCACCCGCAAAGAAGGTTGACGCATGAAGCTCATCACCGCGGTCGTGAAGCCGCACCGGCTCGACGAGATCAAGGAGGCCCTGCAGGCCTTCGGGGTGCACGGGCTGACCGTCACCGAGGCCAGCGGATACGGCCGCCAGCGCGGACACACCGAGGTGTACCGGGGTGCCGAGTACACGGTGGACCTCGTGCCCAAGATCCGTATCGAGGTACTGGTCGAGGACGACGACGCCGAGCAGTTGATCGATGTCGTGGTGAAGGCCGCCCGAACCGGCAAGATCGGTGACGGCAAGGTCTGGTCGATTCCGGTGGAGACGGCGGTACGCGTCCGCACCGGCGAGCGCGGGCCCGACGCGCTCTGAATGGGTAACTGAACAGGCAAGGAGCTGCTGGGTGACGACTACGGACACCGTGACGGAATCTCAGGGGGATTCAGGACCCAGTGGCTATGCGGCGGCCCGGCTGCGCCTCCTTCAGGGGGAGCAGTCCGGGCCGCCGCGCCGTGCTGCCCTGGCGCGCCTGACGGACGACTGGCTGGCCGGTCTGTTCACCGCGCAGCCGCTGAAGGGGACGGCGCTGGTCGCGGTCGGCGGATACGGGCGGGGCGAGCTGTCGCCGCGCAGCGACCTCGACCTGCTGCTCCTGCACGACGGCAGCGCGGACGCCGGCGCGCTCGCCGCGCTGGCCGACCGCATCTGGTACCCGGTGTGGGACCTCGGGCTCGCGCTCGACCACTCGGTGCGTACATCGGGGGAGGCGCGCAAGACGGCCGGCGAGGACCTCAAGGTCCAGCTCGGGCTGCTCGACGCGCGGCACGTCGCCGGCGATCTCGGGATCACGGCCGGTCTGCGGACCGCGGTGCTCGCCGACTGGCGGAACCAGGCACCGCGCAGGCTGGGCGAGCTGCGGGAGCTGTGCGACGAACGGGCCGAGCGGCAGGGGGAGTTGCAGTATCTGCTCGAACCCGACCTCAAGGAGGCACGGGGCGGCCTGCGCGACGCGACCGCGCTGCGGGCCGTGGCGGCGTCCTGGCTGGCCGACGCGCCACGGGCCGGGCTCGACGAGGCGCGACGGCACCTGCTCGACGTACGCGACGCCCTGCATCTCGTCACCGGGCGGGCCACGGATCGGCTCGCTCTGCAAGAGCAGGATCAAGTCGCTTCCGCACTGGGCCTGTTGGACGCCGACGCACTGCTGCGTCAGGTATACGAAGCGGCCCGGACCATCTCGTACGCGAGCGATGTGACCTGGCGCGAGGTGAGCCGGGTGCTGCGCTCACGCAAGGCGAAGCCGCGGCTGCGGGCCATGCTCGGCGCCAAGCCCGCGCCGGAGCGCAATCCGCTGGCGGAGGGCGTGGTCGAGCAGGACGGCGAGGTCGTCCTCGCCCGGGTCGCGCGGCCCGAGCGCGATCCGGTGCTGCCGCTGCGGGCCGCGGCGGCCGCCGCACAGGCCGGTCTTCCGCTCTCCCTGCATGCCGTACGGGCGCTTGCGAGCGCGGCACGTCCCTTGTCGACTCCGTGGCCGGCCGAGGCGCGCGAACAGTTCGTGACGCTGCTCGGGGCCGGGCGGCCGACGGTCGCGGTGTGGGAGGCGCTGGAGGCCGAGGGCCTCATCACCCGGCTCCTTCCCGACTGGGAGCGGGTGCGCTGCCGGCCGCAGCGCAATGCCGTGCACACCTGGACGGTGGACCGGCACCTCGTCGAGGCCGCGGTCCAGGCGGCCGAGCTGACGCGCCGGGTGCACCGTCCTGACCTGCTGCTGGTGGCCGCGCTGCTGCACGACATCGGCAAGGGCTGGCCCGGGGACCACTCCGAGGCGGGGGAGGTCATCGCGCGGGACGTGGCCGCGCGGATCGGCTTCGAGCGCGCGGATGTCGAGGTGCTCTCGACGCTCGTACGCCATCACCTCCTGCTGATCGACACCGCGACCCGGCGGGATCTGGACGATCCGGCGACGATCCGGTCGGTCGCCGAAGCCGTGGGGTCGGCTTCAACGCTGGAACTCCTTCACGCGCTGACCGAGGCGGACGCGCTGGCCACCGGGCCCGCCGCGTGGTCGACGTGGCGGGGGTCCCTGGTGGCCGACCTGGTGAAGCGCGTGGGGGCGCTGCTCGCCGGCGATCCGGTGCCGGATCCCTTGAAGGTGCCGAACACCGTGGAGCAGGAGCGGCTCGCCCTGGAGGCGTTCCGGACCGGGGCGCCCGTCCTTTCGCTGCGTGCGCAGATGGAAGCCGGCGCCTCGGACGAACCGGTCGGCGTCGAGCTCCTGGTGGCCGTGCCGGACCAGCCGGGGGTGCTGCCGGCGGTCGCGGGTGTGCTCGCGATGCACCGGCTCACCGTGCGGACGGCGGATCTGGGGGCGATCTCGCTGCCGGACGAGGTCGGCTCCGGGTCCGGTGCCGGGTCCGTGCTGCTGCTCCAGTGGCGGGTGGCCGCCGAGTACGGCTCGCTGCCCGAGGCGGCCCGGCTGCGCGCCGATCTCGTACGGGCCCTCGACGGGTCCCTCGACATCGCGGCGCGCCTCGCCGAGCGGGACGCGGCCTATCCGCGACGCCGCGGCGCGGTGGCACCGCCGGCCCGGGTGTCGGTCGCGCCCGCGGGCTCGCGCCTTGCGACCGTGATCGAGGTCCGGGCCCAGGACGCACCGGGCCTGCTGCACCGGATCGGACGCGCGCTTGAGGGCGCCGGCGTGATGGTGCGCTCCGCGCACGTCAGCACGCTGGGGTCCAACGCGGTCGACGCGTTCTACGTGACGGATGCGCAGGGGGCGCCGCTGGTCGCTGCTGATGCGGCGGGGGTGGTGCGGTCGGTGGAGGGGGCGCTCAGGTAGTGGCGCGGGGTGCGCTGCGGTCGTTGCCGAGGTCGGACCAGGCCGCGGCAAGGCGGCGCACCAGCTCGTCGAGGCGGTCGGCAGGGAGCGTGAACGGGATCCGGATGTGGTCGTCGTGGGCCCCCGAAGGGTCGGTCGCGGCGCCCGGTACCACCTCGACTCCGTGCCGCAGGGTGACCTGGGCGAAGACGCGGGCATCGACGCCGCCGGGCAGCCGGGTCCACAGGGCCGCGCCCCCGGCGGGGCGACACCAGGTCCAGCCCGGTAGTTGGCCGGCCATGAGGTCTTCGAGACGGTCGAGACGGGCCCGCAGTACGGCCGCGCGGGCGTCTTTCAGCTCCTCCAGGCGGGGCAGCAGCCGGGCCGCGAGCGCCTGGTCGAGCAACGGGCTGCCCAGATCGTGCACCGCCTTGGCCCGCGCGAGCCGGGCCAGGATCTCGGCCGGGCCGCGCACCCAGCCGATGCGCAGTCCGCCCCAGACCGCCTTGGCCAGCGAACCGATGGTGAGCACGGGGGCGTCGGCCGGGGCGAACGCGGCGACCGGCGGGGGCTCGTCGGCCCGGCCGATCCGGGTGTCGTACGCGATGTCCTCGACGGTCAACACGCCCTCGGCGGCGCAGAGTTCGGCGATGCGTCGCCTGCGCGCCGCCGACATGAGGATGCCGGTCGGATTGTGGTAGGTCGGCGTGAGGTGCAGCAGTGCCGCGCCGGGGAGTGCTGCGGCTGCCGCGTCCACGCGCGGGCCGTCCTCATCGAGCGGGATCCGGCGCAGCAGCGCGCCCGCGGCGACGTACGCGTCGAGGCAACCGGGCCAGCTGGGCGCTTCGGCGACCACGGGGGTGCGCCTGCGGACGAACAACTGCGCGGTGAGGGCGAGGGCCTGGGTGGCGCCGGTGGTGATGAGGACCTGGTCAGGTGTGGTGGGCAGGCCCTGACCGGTGAAGTGCCGCGCCACGGCGTCGCGCAGGGCGGGGAGGCCGCCGGGGTGGTAGGCGGGGCCGGACAGGAGCGCGGCGAGGGGGTCGTCGCCGGACTCCTCCGGGTCCAGCAACTCGCGCAGTACGCGCCGTATTTCGGCGGTGGCGGGCTCGGCGGACGCCACCGCCAGGGAGATCGTGTCGCCGGGGCCGTCCACCAAGCGTTGGACCAGGGAGGTCGCCCCGCCGCCTGGCACCCGGCCGTCGCCGCCCGGCACAGGGTCGTGACCGCCGGGCACCCTGCGGTCGCCGCCGAGCGCGGGACCCGCGCCCCGGCCGGCGACATGGGTGCCGCTGCCCCGGCGGCTGTCGACGAGGCCCGCGGCGCGCAGCTCGTCGAGGGCGGCGACCACGGTCGCCCGGCTGACCTGGAGCGCCGCGGCCAGGGCGCGTTCGGCGGGCAGCCGGTCACCCGCGGCCAGGTCGCCGCTCGCCACGGCCGCGCGCAGAGCCGCGGCGAGCCTGCGGTACAGGGGGCCCGTGGCGGTCGCCCAGCCACCGAGGATCTCGGTGAGGTCGACGGGGGTCCAGGTGCGGGCGTGGGCGCGGTCGATGGCAGTGCGGGTGCGGGTGCGGGTGCGGGTGCGGGCGACGGCGGTGCCGGTGCGTGCTCGGGTGAGGGCGGTCTCGGTACGAGCACGGTCGGCGATGGGCGCAGGCCGCCCATGGCCCTCCGGCGCCTGAGCCTGTTCAGGGGCGGGGGATGACGGCCCGCCGTACTCCGGGGATGACAGCCCGCCGTACTCCGCGAACGACGCATCGCCACGACCTGCGGACACCCGCGCCCCGGGCCGCCCGGGCGCCCCCTGTCCAAAACGGTCCACTTCCCCCTCCAATGGCCCGGTCGCGGGTGGACCGGTCCGGCCAGGCTAGGCGGCGTCACTGGCAGACCGACCATTGGAGTCCCGCACATGGGCAGCACCGGCATCTCCACCACCCCTGCTACAGAAGAACGCGTCAAGGAGGCTGCAAGGGCGGGGCACACAGGCGTCCCGTCCGCCCACGCGACGCTGGACCCCCGCCTGCGCGCCCTGACCGCCTTCTTCGTTCCCGTCGCCCGCGAACGCGTCGGACTGCACGCCGAGTACGACGGGCGCATCCCCGATCTGTCTCCGGCCGGAGTCCGCGGCGCGCTGGCCGAGCTCGGACCCCGAGCGGCGGAGCCCTACCTCGATCCGCATGACGAAGCGCACGCCCGGGCTGCCGAGGACGCGGCACGTATCCGATTCGGGCGACTGGAGCTGCATCGGAGCAATCCGATGCTGCACCTCGCTTCACTCGATGTGGCCTGCTACGACCGGGCTTACGCGCCCGAGGAGGAGAGGGCTGTCGCCCGGGCCGCGCATTTGGCACGGTGGCCGGACGCGGTGGACGCCGCGATCGAGGCGCTCGACCGGGTGCCGGCACCGGTGGCGCAAGCCGCGCTGCCCGCCGCACGAGGGCTTGCCCCGGCAGCGGCCGGGCACCCCGCGGCAGCCGCGGCGCTCGCCCGGTTCACCGCGCGTCTGACGCAGCTCGCGGAGCACGGGGATCCGTCGGCCGCGCTGGGCGGTGCGGCGCTGCAGCTCCTCATGTCGGCGGCCGAGGCCTGCCCGGTGGACCTCGGCCGACTCGCTGATTGCGCAGAAGCAGAGCGGGCCCGGCTACTCGACGTCCTGAGAGATGCCGCAGCGCCGGGTGAATCCGTGGCGCAGACCGTGCGCCGGACGCAGGCCGACCGGCCGACCGCCGCCGGGATGCTGGTGGAGGTGACCGCACTTACCCGTGAAACGTTGCGCTGGGTCGCCGAGCGCGGTCTCGTGCCGTACGACGACGGCGAATGTCAGGTCGTCGAGGCGCCCGCTTCGCGCCGCCATGTCTTCGCGGGCTTGTCCCCCGCGGCTCCCGGCGAACCGGACGCGCCCAGCGTTTTCCACTTCACACCGCCCGACCCGAACTGGTCGGTGCGGAAACAGGAAGAGTGGCTCGCGTTCTTCAACCGACCCTTCCTGTCGGCCTTCGTGCTGCACGAAGTCGCGCCGGGACACCACTCCCACGGCCGGGCGCTGCGTCGGGCCCCCGGAGCGGTGCGGCGCACGCTGTTGTCGGAAGCTTTCACCGAGGGGTGGGCGCTGTATGCGGAACAGCTCGCCCTGGAGGAGGGGTTCCGGTCGCACGACAGGGGTACGGCGATCGGGATCGCACTGTCCGGGCTGCAGCGTTCGACGCGCCTGTCGTGTGCGATCGGTCTGCACACGGGTGCGATGACCGTGGCGGAGGCGGCGCGGCGCTTCGCGCAGGACGCCTTCCTGCCCGCCGCTGCCGCGAGTGCAGAGGCCGGACGAGGCCTGTGGGATCCGGAGTACGGGCACTACACCTGGGGCAAGCTGGCCCTGCTCGAAGTGCGCGAGCAGGCCCGCCGGGCCTGGGGCGCGGGCTACTCACCGGCCCGCTTTCACGCGGCGCTGCTCGAACTGGGCGCGCCTCCGTTGGGGCTGCTCGGCACGGCTGTGGAGCGGGGATGACCGTCTTGGACGCTTCTCGGCAGGTGTTCGCCGTCCAGGGAGTCCAGCAGTCCCTGTCCGCCGGGGAGGGGCTGCCCTCCCTCGGACAGCTGGCGGGCTTCGCCGCCACCGCGTTCGCCCTGATCCTGCTGCCAGGCCCCAACCTGGTCTTCGTCCTCACGCGCAGTGCCGCCCAGGGCCGACGGGCAGGCCTGGTGTGCGCGGCGGGCGTGGAAGCGGCGACTCTGGTGCACATCGGGGCGGCGGCGCTGGGGGTGTCGGCGCTGATCGCGCACTCCGAGGCGGCCTTCCTGGCGGTCAAGTACGCGGGCGTCGCCTACCTCCTCTACCTGGGCTTGCGTGCCCTGCGCAGCCCCGCGGCGGCGGGACTCGGGGCCGATGCGGTGCCGCAGCCGCTGCCCCGGCTGTTCCTGGAGGGGATGGTGGTGAACCTGCTCAATCCGAAAGTGGCGCTGTTCTTCCTGGCGTTTCTGCCCCAATTCGTGGCACCGGGGCCGGCGGCCCGGACGCAGATGCTGGTGCTCGGCACGGCGTTCTTCGCCATCGCCCTGCTCCTGGACGCGGTGTACGCCCTGGCCGGCGGTGCGATCGGCGGCTGGTTGCGCCGCCGCCCGCGGATCCTTGAGCGCCAGCACCTCGCGGTCGGTGGCGTCCATGTGGCGCTCGGCTTGTTCGCGGCGTTCGCCTAGGGTGACGTTCGCCCAGGGCTGACTGCGTGCGGGCGGTGCTCCGCTCGTGAGCGCGGAAGCGGGACCTGATTCTGTAGGCGCACACAGTCAGTTCCATACGCACGGACGGCCCACTGGCGCGGCCAGATACCCTGGAAGGCGCACCAACCCGCCCGCTCCCGACCCGAGGATTCGCGACCGCCGTGTTCGATACTCTCTCCGACCGCCTCGCAGCGACATTCAAGAACCTCCGCGGCAAGGGTCGCCTCAGCGAGGCGGACATCGACGCCACGGCACGGGAAATCCGTATCGCGCTGCTCGAGGCCGACGTCGCACTGCCCGTCGTGCGCGCCTTCATCAAGCAGATCAAGGAGCGCGCCACCGGCGCCGAGGTCTCCCAGGCGCTGAACCCGGCGCAGCAGGTCATCAAGATCGTCAACGAGGAGCTCGTCGGCATCCTCGGCGGCGAGACCCGCCGCCTGCGCTTCGCCAAGTCCGGCCCGACCGTGATCATGCTCGCGGGTCTGCAGGGTGCCGGTAAGACCACGCTCGCCGGAAAGCTCGGCCACTGGCTGAAGGGGCAGGGCCACGCGCCGCTGCTCGTCGCCTGTGACCTACAGCGCCCCAACGCCGTCAACCAGCTCAGCGTCGTCGCCGAGCGCGCGGGCGTGGGCATCTACGCCCCGCAGCCCGGCAACGGTGTCGGTGACCCGGTCCAGGTGGCGCAGGACTCCATCGAGTACGCCAAGACCAAGCAGTACGACGTGGTCATCGTCGACACCGCCGGTCGCCTGGGCATCGACCAGGAACTGATGCAGCAGGCCGCGGACATCCGCGACGCGGTCAAGCCCGACGAGGTCCTCTTCGTCGTCGACGCGATGATCGGTCAGGACGCGGTCAACACCGCCGAGGCCTTCCGCGACGGTGTCGGCTTCGACGGCGTGGTGCTCTCGAAGCTCGACGGTGACGCCCGCGGTGGTGCCGCCCTTTCGATCGCGCACGTGACCGGCCGCCAGATCATGTTCGCCTCCAACGGCGAGAAGCTGGACGATTTCGACGCGTTCCACCCGGACCGCATGGCGTCCCGCATCCTCGGCATGGGCGACATGCTCAGCCTGATCGAGAAGGCCGAGCAGACCTTCTCGCAGGCCGAGGCCGAGAAGATGGCCGCCAAGCTGCAGAGCGCCAAGGGCGGCAAGGACTTCACGCTCGACGACTTCCTGGCTCAGATGGAGCAGGTCAGGAAGATGGGTTCGATCTCGAAGCTGCTCGGCATGCTGCCGGGCATGGGCCAGATCAAGGACCAGATCAACAACATCGACGAGCGCGACGTCGACCGCACCGCGGCCATCATCAAGTCGATGACGCCGGCGGAGCGCGCGGACGCCACGATCATCAACGGTTCGCGCCGTGCGCGTATCGCCAAGGGCTCCGGTGTCGAGGTCAGCGCGGTCAAGAACCTCGTCGAGCGGTTCTTCGAGGCGCGCAAGATGATGTCGCGCATGGCGCAGGGCGGCGGCATGCCGGGTATGCCCGGGATGCCGGGCATGGGTGGCGGTCCCGGCCGTCAGAAGAAGCAGCAGAAGCAGGCCAAGGGCAAGCGGAAGTCGGGCAACCCGATGAAGCGCAAGGCCGAGGAGCAGGCTGCTCAGGCCAAGCGGGAGCAGGCGGCCCAGAGTGGTGGGGCGTTCGGGCTGCCGGCCGGTGAGCAGGGTGGCAAGGACTTCGAGCTTCCGGACGAGTTCAAGAAGTTCATGGGCTGAGTGCCTGTGGTTTTACGGGTACGGGCCCGGGTTGCCGTTTCGGTGGCCCGGGCCCGTTGTCGTCCTGGTCGGCTCAGACGCCGGCGGGGCTGAAGGCCACCCCGTTCGCAAGCCCCGCCGGATCCAGCCCCAGCGCGACCGCCGCCGTGGCGCCCACGTCCGCCAACGACCCCGCGTCCGGCAGGAGTTCCACGCCGGGCGCCGACGGCCGGTGGATCAGGACCGGGACGTACTCGCGGGTGTGGAACGCGTGGCCGATGGTCGGGTCGTTGCCGTGGTCGCCCGTCACGATCAGGCGGTCGTCCGGCGAGTCCAGGAGGGACAGGAGCTCCAGGAGGCCCGCGTCCACCTCTTCGAGGACCTCGCCGAAGCGGCGTACGTCCTGCTGGTGGCCGGCCAGATCCGTCTCCTGGACGTTGGCCACGACCAGGCCGGGCCGGCGGGCCGCCTCCAGGGTGTGGGCGAGCACTTCGGGCGTGGGTACCGCAGGGCGTCGTACCGCGGAAGCGCACTCGAGGATGTCGGCCGCCTTGCCGACCAGCGTGACCGGGATCCCCGCGGCCGCTGCCAGGGCGGGCAGCTGGCGCGTGTGGTCCAACTCCGCGCCCAAGTGCTGCACTTCGAGTCCGCTGTTGCGGTAGAACCCGCTGGCCGGGGTGTCGAGCCCGACGGTCGAGGCGTCTCCGTCGCGTACGTACGAGGAGAGCGGAGCCGACGCGTGGCCGCCGACCGCGATGACCCGGGCGACCGGCGCGACCGTCCGCACCGTACGCGCGATGGAGAGGATGGACGCGAAGGGGAAGTCCTCCAGGCGGCCGGAGGTGTTCCAGTTGATGCCGGGGTCGGCTTCGAGGTTGTCGTGGACGAGTACGGCGCCGTCGACCACCAACAGCGGCTTTCCGTCGAGGAGTTCGACCCGGTGGCCGGCCGCACGCAGCGCGGAGCCCACCTCGTCCAGGTGCTCCGCGAGCCGCGCCACCGTCACCTTGCTGAAGTCGGCGCCCATCATCGTCTGATGCCCGGCGAAGGTGTCGGCGCCCGGGTAGCCGAGCGCCGCGCGCCCCGCCGCGACCGGCAGCGGTGTGCTGCGGGCCAGGCCGGCGTGCGGGTGGACGAGGCCTAGGCCCAGCTTTCCCAGGGCGGGCAGGTGCAGGGTGCGGCCGCAGTGGTCGAGCACGTGGCCGCAGGTGTCGGCGGCCAGGTCGCCGGGGCGCAGGACCCCGGCGTCGGGCATCGCGCCCACGCCGAAACCGTCGATCACGACGATGACCGTGCGGCTCATGCCGTCACCTCCGGGTGGGGAACGCCCAGGACCTCGAGGGGCAGGCCCCGTACGTCGTGCGGGCGGCCCAGCGCGTCGTACAGGCCGGTGAGCCGTGGGCTGCCGGTCGAAAGGCCGGCGACGACCGCGACGTTGCTGCGGGTCACGAAGATCTGCGTACGGAAGGCGAGCAGGGCCGTGTCGCCCGCGCGGGCCTCGGGGGAGGCTTCGAGGAGCCGGTAGTAGTCGATGTTCTCGGCGGGGGAGTCGAGGACGGTGAGCCGGGCGCCCGTCCGCGGGAGCAGCGCCTCCTTGATGCCGGCGCGCGGGTAGAAGCCGCCGCCGTACACCGCGGGCCGGCCGTCGGCGAGGGTGTGGGCGACCTCGGTGACGTACACGTACGCGGGTGTCTCCGGCTGGCCGGGATCGACCGCGTGCTGCGGGGTGGTGCCGGTCAGGGCGTGGCCGGGCTCGCCGTGCGTGGCGCCCAGGGAGGCGAGCAGCGGGAGCGAGGCCATCGAGGTGGCGCTCGGGGCGCTGAGCTTCAGGTTGCTGTGGCCGCGCTCGGCGAGCAACTCGCGTGCCTTGAGGGCGAGTTCGAAGTCGGCGGTGGCGCGCGGGGTGCCGTCCTGCGGGTCGCACAGGACGCACGGGAAGGCGGTCACGCCCGCGATCCGGATGCCGCCGAGCCGTTCCGCCTCGGCCGCGAACGCGTCCAGGGCATCGAGCGGCACTCCGCCTTCCTGCCCGGGGTACACCGCGCCGGGCGCACCTTCCAGACGGATCAGCACGTCCTGTACGAAGCCCAGTTCACGCGCCGCTTCGGACACGGCCCGGGCGTTCGCCAGGTCGAAGACCGTGACCGCCTCCGGACGCCAGGCGAGCAGCTCGGGCAGCCGGCGGTGCGGGATCTGCACCAGGTGGCCGAGGTTTCCGGCCCGGGCGCCCGCTTCGTGCAGGACGCGGGCCTCGGGCGGGTCGATCGCCGCGAACTTCGGGATGTGCCGGGCGATCGCCTTGATCAGCTCGGGGTTGCGCCCGAACTGCTTGACCACGAACCACAGGGTGAGCCCGAGGCGTTCGGCCTCGGCGGCGAGCAGGGCGGCGTTGGCCTCGACCGCGTCGAGGTCCATGACGTACGTGTCCGGGGGGATCGCTCCCGAACGGTGCAGCTCGGCCGCCGCATCGGCCAGAGCGGGGTTGCGTGCGAGGAGGGTGTCGAGGAACACGGGGGTTCAGTCCTTGCTGTGGGGCGCGAAGGGCTTGTCGGTGCGGGGTGAGTGCGGCTGGTCGCTTGGGGGCGTGCTCGTCGTGCGCAGCTCGCCGAGGGCCTGGCGCAGGATGCCGATCACCAGGTCGGCGCCGGCCCGCATCGGGTTGATCCGTACGGTCCAGTCGGCGAGTTCGGGTGCGTCGTCGAGGGACGAGCTCGACATCCGGTAGAAGAGCGGGGCGATCTCGTAGCGCGAGTTGGAGCCCACGGGATAGGGGGCGGCTCCGAACTTCGCGGCGACGGCGGGCAGTTCACGGGCGACGGGGCGGTCGAGGCGTACGAGCAGGCAGCGGTCCTGTGCGTTGGCGATCCGCACTTCCGCCACGCCCTCTACCTCGCCGGCCGTCAGCCGCTCGGCGACCTCGGCCCCGACCTGCGACTGCACCGACCACATGACGGGTACGTGGGTCAGGGCCCGCAGCGCGTCGAGGGCCTGGTGGCCCTGGACCTGGCCGCCGCCCGAATAGTTGTCGGCCCGCACCCGCGCCACCAGGTCACGGGCGCCGACCACGACGCCCACGCCCTCGGGCCCGTGCAGCTTGAAGAGGGAGAAGCACGAGGCGTCGGCGCCGAGTTCGACCCCGGCCGCGGGCGTGCGAAGGACCGCGTAGTTGTCGTCCACGATGGTGCGCACCCCGGCCGCTCGGCAGGCCGCGAGCACCTCGCCCGGGTCGTACGAGTCACCCAGGCGCTGACGGGTGTGCTGCACGTAGGCCCAGGTGAAGCGGCCGGTCGCAAGGGCTTCGGCCAGCGCCGCGCGGTCGTTGAAGTCGGCCTCGACCGTCTCCATGCCCAGGCCGCGCAGGGTCACCTCGGTGCTCCGGTAGACCGGCGCCTTGTGGATGAGCAGGGGGCCGTGAGCGGTGGCCAGCGCGGCCCGGATCGCTCCCGTGCCCGCGCCCTGGACGAGCGCCGCGTCCTCGGCACCGAAGAAGTCGGCGAGCACCGCCTCGACACGGGCGGTCGTACGCGGCCTGCCGAGCCCGGGCACGACACCGGCGTCGGCGCTGAACAGCTGCTCGCCCTCGAAGTGGGCGGCCACGCATTCCATCAGCCGGAACTGCCGGGCGATCGCCTCGTCGAGCGGGACCGTGGCCAGCGGGAAAGTCTCGGGGAGCTTCATCTCATACGTCCTCGTGGCGTGCGCCGCCCGTCAGGAAGCGCACCGGATTGCGGCGCGTCATCAGATCGATCAGGTCCTCGTCGACCCCGGCGGCCCTGGCCTGCCCCAGGAACGTACGGAACAAGTGGCCGTACCCCGTGCCGCCTTCGGACTCCAGATAGCCGTGTCGCGAGATGTCGCAACTGAGCAGCACCCGGTCGGCGTGGCCGGCCTCCAGGAGCTCCAGGAGCAGCCGGAGCCGGGTCGCGTCGGGCTGGTAGCTCTCCTTGCCGACGGTGTCGAAGGCCACGTACGCGCCGCTTGCCGCCAACTCCCGGTGTACGGACGGCTGGTCAAGGAGGTCCTGGTGCCCGATCGAGATCCGGTGCGGGGCCAGGCCCGCGCCGGTCAGGAGGTCGAGCTGGGCGAGACCGCCGTGCCCCAGCTGGGCGTGGGTGGCGACGGAGAGCCCGGTGGCGGTGGCCGCTTCGGCGGCGGCGAGCAGCGAACGGGTCTCGGGCTCGCTCGGCGTATCACCGTGACTGCCGACCTCGCCCATGACACCCGGCCGTATGCCCGTGGCGCCGATCCCGCCGTCGATCTCGCGGATCAGGGTGCCGGCGAGCTGCTCGACGCTCGCGTCGCCGATCTCCTCGGGGTGGAAGGGCTCGTAATACCAGCCGGTCGCCGCGACCACCGCGACCCCGGACTCCTTTGCCATCCGCGCCAGGGCCTCGACGTCGCGGCCCATGCCCCGGCAGGTCAGCTCGATGACGAGAGAGAGGCCGAACTCCTCGCGCAGGGAGGTGAGTTCCTCGGTGATCCGCGGCCCGTGCACCTCTGGGTCGAGGACGGCGGCCCGGTCGCCGGAGCGGTCCAGGTCGAGAGCCAGATGTTCGTGGGCGAGTGCGGGACCGTGCACGTCGGTGGGGGAGAGGGGGCCGAGAACGGTCTGCAGGTGGTTCATGTCGTACGCCTTACTGCTGTTCTGGTGGCGGCTGTCGTGCTCCCGGGGTCAGCCCTTGATCGGGGTGAACAGGTTCATCCAGTACAGGAGGTTGAGGACGATGCCGCCGATGATCACCGCGACCGGCGCGGCGGCCATCTTCACGACCGGGCGTCCCATGGCCTCGTTCATCAGGTAGAGACCGCCGCAGATGAGGATGCCGAGGCCGCCGCCCATCGCATTGGCCGCCATCAGCGAACCGAAGAGGATCGCGAGTCCGAGTGCTTCGCTGATCGCGCTGCGCAGGTGCTCCGAGGAGTCGCGGACGCTGGGGAGCTTCCCGAGGGCCTTGCCGATGTACGACAGGGCCAGGACTTCGAGGGCGAAGACCGCGGCGCCGGCGAGAGCGGCGAGGAACGGGTTCGGCATCAGATAGCCGATGGGGTACGCGAGGGTGAAGCCCGCGATGCCGTACGCACCGGAGGCGAGCGCGGTGGTCGCGATGAGCGGGATGAAGCCGAACACCCGGTAGAAGTCGACCTGGGCGGCCTCCGCGTACTGGCCCTTGGCGATCAGGAAGCTGGTCGCTTCGCCGCCGCCGAAGATCTTCATCTGCGCGAGGACGCAGACACCGGCGCCGAGCACCATGAACAGCGGCAGATACCTGCGCAGCCGGGCCGCGCTCGCGCTGAACAGCGAGGCCATCGGGTCCTCGACACCCTCGGGGAGTTCGTACGAGACGCCGGCTGCCTTGTCGGCCCTGCGCTGCTTCAGGTCCTTGTCGATGGCGAAACCGATGAGTGCCAGGACACCGACGGCCATGGCGATCGCGCCCGGGAACACGGTCGGCCAGAGCTTCATCGTCATGACCACGAGCGCCAGCTCGATCACGCCGACGATGCCGCCGCGAAGGCGGCCGAACTGCTTGGTGACCGCGAGCACCGGGAAGAGCGCGAACAGGAAGAGGATCGGCGTCGACATCTGCTGCATCGCGTCGAGGAAGTCGACGGGCAGCTTCTTCGCCAGGTCGTTCGCGCCGCCGAGCCCGTAGACCACGACCGCGCCCCAGCCGGCGCCGAGCAGCGGCGCCAGCCACTTCTTCGGCGACAGGAGGCCGAGGATGTCGGTGGGCAGGAACAGCAGCCAGGGGTTGAGCACTCCGGAGACCAGTGCCATCGGCGCACCCAGACCGAAGATGAACCCGGCCGAGAGGCCGAACGACACCGCCGTGGTGGCGCTGCGGGTCGTGCGCTTCTGGATGAAGTCGAGCATGAACGGCCGTACACCGTCGTTGAAGACGGCCAGCGCCATGTGCGAGATGTACGCGGTGAGCGCACACAGCGCGATCACCATCAGCTGCTGGGGCAGCGTGAAGTCCAGGTTGGCCGCGGCGAGTTGGAGGGTGTGCGGGTCGCTCTGTACGAAGGCGGCCGGGACGGCCGGGACGGCGGCGGGGATCACGGGGTCACTCCTTTGTGCCCTGGGCGCTTACGGCGGGTCTCAGCCGCGTGCGGCTATGGCGCGGGCGATGACCGGCGCGGCCTCGCCGATCTGGTCCATGGAGAAGCCGAACACCTTCTTGCCGCTCGCGATCAGGGTGGCGACCTCGTCCTCCGTGGGGACGCTCCGGCCGAAGGTGTGGCAGGCGGCCTGGCCCATCAGGCCGACGAGGACGCCGAGCGAGGCGCCGGCGCCGGTGTGGCAGGTGCCGAGGTAGAAGTCGGCCTGGTGCACGCGGAGTTTCATCGCGGCGTCCATGTCGCTGGACACGACGACCTCGACGCCTTCGAGCCCGAGCCGCTCGACCGTGTCCGCGACCTCGACCTTGCCGACGCCGCCGGTGAGGATCTTCGTCATGGTGCTGTCCTTCTCGTGTGGGGTTTCCGGGGGTTCAGCTGTGGTTTCCGCGGGTTCAGCGGGTGGATGTCTGCTGGGCCAGGACGGCCAGGTGCATCGCGAGGAAGTTGATCTCGGAGTCCGGGAGGTGGGCGCCCAGTGCGGTGCCGGCACGCTCGGCGATCTCGTGGGCGCGGGCCACCGCCTCGGGGTGGGCGGCGAGTTCGGCCCGTACCTGCTCGTCGGTGAGGAACTGCTCGATCGGCTCGCCGGCCAGGAGGCGGGTGAGCGCCATCATCAGATGGCTGGTGAGCATGCCCGCGGTCTCCTCGGTGACCGGGCGGCCCTCGTCTGCGAGCGCGATCAGTTCGGCGGTCACGAAGTCGGCCACCTCGGGCCGGACTTGACCGCTCTCACGGAACAGCTGGATGCGGAGCGCGAGCTGATCGTCCATGACCTTCCCTTCCTTCACTTGGGCCATTTCCTTCCCCCTGCCTTGGGCCCTTCACTTGCCTTGGACAGTAACCAGGATTCTGGATTCTCAAGAGGGCCCTTGGTCCTGTCCTTACCGGGCCCTTAAACCGGGCCCTTAAGTGGTCCGGCGCCCGGTCAGTACGAGGGGATCCGCTCGCCCCGCAGTACTTCCTGCTGCAGCGCGGTGACGAGCGAGAGATCGAGACCATCCCGTACGGCTTCCAGCGCATGCGCACCCTCGGAGCGTCCGACGATGGCGGCGGAGGAATTGCGCAGGGAGAGCTCGCGGGTGATCTCGTCGCCGAGCGGGAGCACATCCACGACATCGCCGCCGAGCCGGTCCACCTCGTCGATGTTCCAGACGGTGGCGTCCACGCGGGCGTGCCGGAAGAGATCGCGCAGCTGCATGTACGAGGCCTCGACCCACTCGATGTCGTCGCGCCCCGCGAAGGCCCGCTCGACGAGCATCGACTGGTCCTGCGAGGAGTGGTCGATCGCCACCCGCAGCCCGGGCCGCGTGGGTTCGGCGCCCTGGCGGACGAGTATCCCGTGGGCGCCGACGTAGGTGGCCGGTCCGAGATCGGCGACCAGTTCGACAGGCTCGCCCGCCTCGATCAGCCGGTCCGCGGCGAAGCGCGAGAGGACGACCAGGTCGACCTTCCGCTCGACCAGTGCCGTGACCCGGTCGGTCGCACCGCGCATGAACGTGATCGCGAACGGGGCGCCGGCCTGCTCGAAAGCGCTCCGAAGGCCGGTCGCGAGACCCTCGTAACGCCGTGAGTACGGCAGTGGCATCGCGGCGAGCAGCGTGCCCAGGCCCGACAGACGCCACAGTATGGCGCGGTCGGAGCGGACCAGGAACGTGCCGAGGTGGCCGCGGGCCTGGGTGGTGATGGCGCCCGATTCCTCCAGGAGCTGCAGCGCGGCCTGGACCGTGCCGTTGCCGACCTTCAGTTCTTCGGCGAAGTCCCGCAGCCGGGGGAGCCGGGTGTCGGGCTCATGGCCGAGGAGCAGCACCGCCAGCTGGCGTGCGGTGAGGCCGTTGCGGGTCAGGAAGCGCTCGTCGATGCCGTTCACGCAGCCGACAGTAACCAGGATCCTGGATATTGTGCAAGGGTCTTGCTGCGGGTCCACGTCCGGCTTGACGAAGGCGCACAAAATGCCGGAAATGCCCGCCTCTCGAATAATGGCGAGCGTGACAGCCCCCAGCCCCGTGCCCCCGCGCGACCGCACCGACCAGCCGTGGCGCTCCGAGGGTGCACCGCCGCCGCCCCCGCCCAAGAAGAAGCTGTCCTGGCGCAGCCTGCTGTGGACGGCGCTGCTCGTCTATCTGCTGACCAACCTGCTGCTCGGCTTCTTCGGCGACGACAAGCCCAAGACGATCTCGTACACCGAGTTCAGCAGCCAGCTGAACGCCGGCAACGTCGAGAAGATCTACGCCAAGGGCGACCAGATCCAGGGTGACCTCAAGAAGGAAGCCGAGGTCCCCGACGGCGGCAAGGGGAACTACCAGGAGTTCATCACCCAGCGCCCGAGCTGGGCGGACGACCAGATCTGGGACGAGCTGACCAAGCAGAAGGTCACCGTCACCGCGGAGCCGGTCTACAAGGAGCCGAGCCTCCTGACCAACCTGCTCCTCTCCCTTCTGCCGATCCTGGTGCTCGTCGGCCTGTGGATGTTCATGGCCCGCCGGATGGCCGCCGGGATGGGCGGTGGCGCGGGCGGCATGCTGGGGCGCAAACAGCCGCCGAAACCGGTCGAGTTGGAGGGCGCCAAGCGGACCACGTTCGCGGATGTCGCGGGCATCGACGAGGTCGAGGGCGAGCTCAACGATGTCGTCGACTTTCTCAAGAACCCCGACGCGTACCGCAAGATGGGCGCCAAGATGCCCGGCGGCGTGCTCCTCGCGGGCCCGCCCGGAACCGGTAAGACGCTGCTCGCGCGGGCCGTCGCCGGTGAGGCCGAGGTGCCGTTCTTCTCCGCGTCCGCGTCCGAGTTCATCGAGATGATCGTGGGCGTCGGCGCCTCGCGCGTACGCGAACTCTTCGCCGAGGCGCGGAAGGTGGCGCCCGCCATCATCTTCATCGACGAGATCGACACCATCGGCCGGGCCCGCGGCGGCGGCTCCGGGATGGGCGGCCACGACGAGCGCGAGCAGACGCTCAACCAGATCCTCACCGAGATGGACGGCTTCTCCGGTTCCGAGGGCGTCGTGGTCCTCGCGGCCACCAACCGCGCCGACATCCTCGACCCGGCGCTCACCCGGCCGGGACGCTTCGACCGCACGGTCATGGTGAGCCCGCCCGACCGCAAGGGCCGCGAGGCCATCCTGAAGATCCATACGCGCGAGATTCCGCTCGCGGACGGCGTCGACCTCGCCCAGGTCGCCCGTACGACACCGGGTATGACCGGTGCCGAACTCGCCAACCTGGCCAACGAGGCGGCCCTGCTCGCGGTCAAGCGCAAGCAGTCCGAGGTGAGTCAGTCCGACCTGTCCGACGCCCTGGAGAAGGTCCAGCTCGGCGCCGAACGCCCGCTGGTGATGCCCGACGAGGAGCGCCGGCGCACCGCGTACCACGAGAGCGGGCACGCGCTGCTCGGCATGCTGCAGCCGGGCGCGGACCCGGTCCGCAAGATCACCATCGTGCCGCGCGGCCGCGCCCTCGGCGTCACTCTCTCCACTCCGGACGCCGACAAGTACGCGTACACCGAGGAGTATCTGCGCGGCCGGATCATCGGCGCGCTCGGCGGCATGGCGGCCGAGCAGGTCGTCTTCGACGAGATCACCACGGGCGCCGAGAACGACCTGGAACAGGTCACCAACATCGCCCGCGGCATGGTCGCCCGCTGGGGCATGAGCGAGCGCGTCGGCCGCCTCTCGGCGGTCCCGAACGACGGCCAGAGCCCGTACGGCCTGGCCGCGGCGCCCTCGACGCTCGACGCGATCGACGGCGAGATGCGCCGCATCGTCGACGAGTGCTACGAGGCCGCCTGCCGCCAACTGCGCGACCACCGCGCCCAGCTGGACGCCCTCTCGGAGGCCCTGCTCGCCAACGAGACGCTGGACGAGGCGGATGCGTACCGGGCGGCGGGGATCACGCGGTTGACCAAGGAGACATGAGAAGTCGTACGAGGCCTGTGGGAAGTCGTACGGGGCCCTGTGGGAAGTCGTACGGGGCCCTGTGAGAAGGCGTACGGGCCCTGTGAGAAGGCGGACGGAGTCGTAGGGGCGGGCGCTGTCACCCGGCCCCGATGACCGACGGGGCGGTCCCACCCTCCGCCGTCGCCACGAGCAGGTCGTCCACTACCGCCGTGAGCCCTCGTGCGGCGGAGGCTCGTTGCCGCGCCGCACCGCCGCCCGCCGTCAGGAGCTCCCGCAGCCATGCCGTGGCCGGGAGCAGGTCCTCGCCGAGATACGGTCCGACGCGCGCGAACAGCTCGGTGAGGACGGTCCGTACGGGATGCAATGCGCCGGTGAGCGGATCGAGATGGTCGCCCTGGAGCCCGTCGCGGGCGGCCCGCCAGTACGCCACCCGCAGCAGCTCCGGCGAAGGCTCGGGCCCGGTGTCGCCCCGGTCGACCGCCGCGTCCGCCTCCTGTACCAACGCCCGTACCAGCGCCGCGATCAAAGCCGAGGTCGACGCGGACTGCGGCACGTCGGCCGCCCTGACCTCCAGGGTCGGCAGCGTGTGCGACAGCCGGATGTCCCACCACAAGGTGCCCTCGTCCACGAGCGCCCCGGTGTCCAGGAGCCGGGCGGCCGTCTCGTCGTAGTGGCGCGCGGAGCGGAAGTACGGTGGCGGCCCCGCGACCGGCCAGCGCTGCAGGCCGACGCTGCGCCAGCTCGCGTATCCGGTGTCCCGGCCGCACCAGAAGGGCGAGTTGGCGGCGAGGGCGACCAGGAGCGGAAGCCGCGGGCGCAGATGATTGCTGAGGAGCACGGCCCGGTCCCGGTCCGGTGCGTGGACGTGCACATGCACCGCGCAGACGGTCACCTCGTCGTGCAGCGCACGGAACGTGGCATCGCCGCGCTGCTGCCGTTCGCCCGGCGTGATCGCCGCGGGCGCCACGGTTCCCCGTACGGGGGAGCCGCTGGCCACGACGCCGGCCCCCGCCCGCGCGGCGGCGGACATCAACTCGCGTCGTGCGTGGGTGAGTTGATCGAGGATCTCCGTCGCGGGGCCGCACGGTGCGGTCCTCGTCTCCACCTGCATGTCCGTGAACTCGGGGCCGACGCGTTCGCCGAGCACCGGTCTCGCCTCGGCGATCACCTGCCCGGCCCGCGCCGCCATCAGCCTGGAGTCGGGGTCGACGACGAGGAACTCCTCCTCCACCCCGATGGAACGCTCCACCATGTCCGCCATGGCCCCCACGCTCCCACGCCACCGCCCGGCGTGACCGAAAGGCCCGCCGGGCGGTGAAGGGGGACTGCGCCCGTTGACGGATCAGGTCGTTCGCGCCACCAAGTACCGGAACACGTTCGCCATCCACACCGTCCCGTCCCTCCGCAGATGCGGATGCAGGGACTCGGTCAGTTCCTTGCGGACCTGGCGTGCGTCCGTCGCGCCGACCGCCGCGTCGAACAGGCCGGTCGACAGGAGTCCGCGGACCGCGCTGTCCATGTCGGCGTAGCCGAAGGGGCAGGCCACCCGCCCGGAGCCGTCGGGCTTGAGCCCGGCCCGCTGGGCCACGTCCTCCAGATCGTCCCGCTCCGAGGGCCGCCAACTCCCCGTGGAGCGCAGCGGATCCGCGAGCCGCGTCGCCACCCGCAGCACCGAGGACGTGGTGCACCGTTCGGGCGGTCCCCAGCCGGCGAGCACCACGGTCGACCCGCGCTCGGCGAGCGGCGCCGCCCGTTCGAGGAGGGGCGCGAGCCCCTCCGAGTCCCCGGCCATGCAGCCGATCGGCTGGAACGCGGTGATCATGTTGTACGGGGGACGGCCGACGTCCACCGCGGCCTCGGGCCCGCCTTCCATGAGCCGGGCGTCGGCCGCGTGGTCGTCCCACAGTCCGTCGGGCAGCAGCCGCTCGCGTGCCAGGGCGAGCCGCTCGGGGCAGAGATGTTCGACGCCGGTGACCGAGGCGCCGCGCGTGGCCGCCATCAGGAGAGCGAGCCCGGAGCCGCAGCCGAGACCCAGCAGCCGGGTGCCGGCGCCTACTTCGAGTCGTTCGTGGACCGCGTCGTAGAGCGGTACGAGCATCCGCTCCTGAATCTCCGCCCAGTCACGCGCGCCTAGATGGGCATCCGTCGCCCGGGGGGTGCTGGTACCCGGGTGGGTCAGGTGCCGTTGCGCGAGCGTAGGTGTCATGAAGAGCGCCCCAATCGCCGAGAGAGCCGAGAGTGTCGACGGTGACTTGGTGTGCCGGTGTGTTGGTGTTGTTCCGGACTGCCCGCCCCCGTGCGGTGCGCCCGCACTCCCCCCGTATGCCAGACAACTCCCCATCCGCGCCCGCGTCCAGAGGGCAAAAGCAAAGCTTGGGTGCGCCCCGCCGAGCCCCGGGCGGGGGAAATGAACTCCCTTCCGGCGCGGCCTCCGCCGTACCATGCGCGCCATGGCAAAGGCACCCGTTCTCACGCCCCAGGCGGACGACTTCCCGCGCTGGTACCAGGACCTGATCAACAAGGCCGAGCTGGCCGACAACGGCCCGGTGCGCGGCACCATGGTCATCCGACCGTACGGCTACGGCCTGTGGGAGCGGATGCAGCAGGAGATGGACGCCCGCATCAAGGCGGCCGGCGCGCAGAACGCCTACTTCCCGCTCTTCATCCCGCAGTCGTATCTGACCAAGGAAGCCGAGCACGTCGAGGGCTTCGCGCCCGAGCTCGCGGTCGTCACGCACGGCGGCGGCAAGGAGCTCGAGGAGCCGGTGGTGGTCCGCCCCACCTCCGAGACGATCATCAACGCCTCCTTCGCGAAGTGGGTGCAGAGCTACCGGGACCTGCCCCTGCTCATCAACCAGTGGGCGAACGTGGTGCGCTGGGAGATGCGGCCGCGGGTCTTCCTGCGCACGACGGAGTTCCTGTGGCAGGAGGGGCACACCGCGCACGCGACGTACGAGGAGGCGCGTGACTATGCCGCGCACATCCACGAGAAGGTGTACGCCGACTTCATGGTGAACGTCCTCGGGATCGATGTCGTCCTCGGCCGCAAGACCCCGAAGGAGCGCTTCGCCGGAGCCGTCAACACCCTCACCCTGGAAGGGATGATGGGCGACGGCAAGGCGCTCCAGATGGGCACGAGCCACGAGCTCGGCACCAACTTCGCCAAGGCCTTCGGCACCCAGTACCTCTCCAAGGACGGCAAGCAGGAGCTCGTCTGGCAGACGTCCTGGGGTTCCTCGACGCGCATGGTCGGTGGCCTGATCATGTCGCACGGCGACGACAGCGGTCTGCGCGTCCCGCCCCGCCTTGCGCCGATTCAGGCCGTTGTCCTCGCGATCAAGGGCGATGACGCGGTTCTGGCCAAGGTCCATGAGCTCGGCGACCGCCTGAAGGCCGCGGGAATCCGCGTCCAGGTCGACGACCGTACGGACACCCCCTTCGGGCGGCGCGCGGTCGACTGGGAACTCAAGGGCGTTCCGGTACGGATCGAGGTCGGCCCGCGCGATCTGGAGAACGGAACGGCGATGCTGGCCCGCCGCATCCCCGGTGGAAAGGAGCCGGTCGCGCTCGACGCGCTGGCCGGGCTGCTGCCCGGGATTCTGGAGGAAGACCAGGCCCAGCTCCTGCGGGAGTCGCGGGAGCGCCGTGAATCCCGTACCTCGGACGTCTCGACGATTCCCGAGGCGGCCGAGGTCGCCGCGGCCGGCGGCTGGGCCCGTATCCCGTGGGCGACGCTCGGCGAGGCGGGCGAGGCGAAGCTCGCGGAGAACGCGGTGACCGTACGGTGTCTGGTCGCCGAGGACGGCTCGGTCCCGCAGTCCGACGACGCACCGGGCACGGTCGCGATCGTGGCGCGCGCCTACTGAAGGGCGTCCTTCCGCGAGGCGCGTCCGTCTAAAGAGGCGGAAAAGCCTCTTGCGCACCACGTGACAACTGCCGCCCCGGCGCGTGTACTTGCTCTACGCGCCGGGGCGTACACGCCGCTACGTACCCACTTAGTACGAGGTATGCGGCTAATCCGCAGATCAGCGCACCCGCCCTCGTCCCACCGTATGAGGGGCAACTGACTGGTACGGGCAAATTATTTGGGATGCCCCGGAATAGGAACACCGAGGCACCTTGGCTCGTTATCACGACGTGAGCACGACACCACCTGTTCTCGCCGCAGAGCTGGCGCAGGCGTGGGCCGAGATTCAACGGTTCCACCCCGAGCTGCCCGATCTTGCCGCGCCCGAATCCCTGATCGGGGAGTCCTCGTCCGCCTGTGGCGCCGAGCTCTCCTTCGAGCGTCTGCTGCACGAGGCCGTGCACGGCATCGCCGCGGCCCGTGGCATCCGTGACACCTCCCGCGCGGGGCGCTACCACAATCGCCGCTTCCTCTCGATCGCCGAGGAGATGGGGCTCGACCACGCGGCCGAGCCGCATGCGAGCAGCGGTTTCTCGCTGGTCACGCTGAATCCGGAGGCCAGAAAGCGCTACCGGCCGACGATCGAGCGGCTGCAGCGCGCCCTCAAGGCGCACACGGCGGCGACCTCGGCGGACACGGCCCGCTCCTTCCGCGGTCCGGCCGCACGGCACGGCTCGTCGGGCGGCGGTGTCCGCGTCAAGGCGGTCTGCGACTGCGGCCGCAATGTCCGCGTCGTGCCCTCGGTCCTGGCCCAGGCCCCGATCGTCTGCGGCGGCTGCGGCAAGCCGTTCCGTATCCCGGAGGCGGTGGTGGTGGCGGGCTGAGCCCCGCCCGCCGTGGTCAAGGGGCTCAGCCCGGGACGGGGCCCCGGCCACGTATGGCACAATGGCTAGCTGTACTCGACAGCCGCACAGGAACCCTCTCGCCTCCGGCTGACGCGTCCATCGGGCACCCGAGTACCGCAACCCCACGTGGCATCTCATGTGCCCAACCACGTCATAGACCAGGAGACACCACTCCCGTGGCAGTCAAGATCAAGCTGAAGCGTCTCGGCAAGATTCGCCAGCCCCACTACCGCATCGTCGTCGCCGACTCCCGTACCCGCCGTGACGGCCGGGCCATCGAGGAGATCGGTCTGTACCACCCGACGTACAACCCCTCGCGCATCGAGGTCGACTCGGAGCGTGCCCAGTACTGGCTGTCCGTCGGCGCCCAGCCGACCGAGCCGGTCATGGCCATCCTGAAGCTCACCGGTGACTGGCAGGCGCACAAGGGCCTGCCGGCCCCGGCTCCGCTGCTGCAGCCGGAGACGAAGGAAGACAAGCGCGCCTCCTTCGACGCGTTCGCGAAGAGCATCGAGGGTGACGACGCCAAGGGCGAGGCCATCACGCCGAAGGCGAAGAAGGCCGACAAGAAGGCGGACGAGGCCGAGGCCTCCTCCACCGAGTCGACCGAGGCCTGAGCATGCTCGAGGAGGCTCTCGAGCACCTCGTGAAGGGCATCGTCGACAACCCCGACGACGTGCAGGTGGCTTCCAAGAACCTGCGCCGTGGTCGCGTGCTCGAGGTCCGGGTCCACCCCGACGACCTCGGCAAGGTGATCGGCCGTAACGGCCGCACCGCGCGCGCCCTGCGGACCGTCGTGGGTGCCATCGGCGGCCGCGGTGTCCGCGTCGACCTCGTCGACGTCGACCAGGTTCGCTGAACCACAGCAGTACCGGCACGGGCCGGGGAGGGCTTCGGCCCGCCCCGGCCCGTCGTCGTACGTCAGGACGCGTGCGTACGTCGTGAAGGAAGATGTACGTACGTCGTGAAGCAACAGGAGACACAGTGCAGCTCGTAGTCGGACGGATCGGCCGCGCCCACGGCATCAAGGGCGAGGTCACCGTAGAGGTGCGCACGGACGAGCCGGAGCTCAGGCTCGGCCCCGGCGCCGTACTGGCCACCGACCCGGCCGCCACGGGACCGCTGACCATCGCGGCCGGCCGTGTGCACAGCGGGCGGCTCATGCTGCGCTTCGAAGGCGTGAGCGACCGCACCGGCGCCGAGGCGCTGCGCAACACCCTGCTCATCGCGGACGTCGACCCCGAGGAACTGCCCGAGGGCGAGGACGAGTACTACGACCACCAGCTCATGGACCTGGACGTGGTGCTCGCCGACGGCACCGAGGTCGGCCGGATCACCGAGATCTCGCACCTCGCCTCGCAGGACCTGTTCATCGTGGAGCGCGAGGACGGCACCGAGGTCATGATCCCGTTCGTCGAGGAGATCGTGACCGAGATCGACCTCGAGAAGCAGCGGGCCGTGATCGACCCGCCGCCCGGGCTGATCGACGACCAGGCCGAGATCGCCTCCTCCCGCGAGGCCGACGACTCCCGCGAGGCCGACGAGGACTCCCGTGAGGACGGCGACGCCTGATGCGGCTCGACGTCGTCACGATCTTCCCCGAGTACCTCGAACCCCTGAACGTCTCGCTCGTCGGCAAGGCCCGCGCCCGCGGACAGCTCGATGTGCACGTCCATGACCTGCGGCAATGGACATACGACCGGCACAACACGGTCGATGACACCCCCTACGGCGGCGGTCCCGGCATGGTCATGAAGACCGAGCCCTGGGGCGACTGCCTCGACGAGCTGCTCGCCGACGGCTACGAGGCGGGCGTCGGCGCCCCCGCGCTGGTCGTGCCCACGCCAAGCGGGCGGCCCTTCACCCAGGAGCTCGCCGTCGAGCTCTCCGAGCGGCCCTGGCTGGTCTTCACGCCGGCCCGCTACGAGGGCATCGACCGGCGCGTGATGGACGAGTACGCGACGCGTATGCCCGTATACGAGGTGTCGATCGGCGATTACGTCCTGGCCGGCGGAGAAGCCGCGGTCCTGGTGATCACCGAGGCCGTGGCCCGGCTCCTGCCGGGCGTGCTCGGCAACGCCGAATCCCACCGCGACGACTCCTTCGCGCCCGGCGCCATGGCGAATCTGCTCGAAGGCCCCGTGTACACCAAGCCGCCCGAGTGGCGTGGACACGGGATCCCGGACGTGCTGCTCAGCGGCCACCACGGCAAGATCGCCCGCTGGCGCAGGGACGAGGCGCTGCGGCGTACGACCGCCAACAGGCCTGATCTGATTGAGCGTTGCGACGCCGCCGTATTCGACAAGAAGGACCGGGAGATGCTCTCGATCCTCGGCTGGGAGCCGGAGCCCGGCGGCCGGTTTTGGCGTAAACGCGAGGCCGTGGAAGAATAGGTCGCTGCTGTACGTCCAGCGTGCGCCCCTGCCACAGGGGGACATGACGCCCGTCCGGCGAAGCAGCTCCGAAACTCATCTCTACCTTGTCCGTCGATGACCTGTGGCATCGGCGAAGAAAGCAGACACCATGTCGAACCTGCTCGACTCCGTGAACGCCGCTTCCCTGCGCAGCGACGTCCCGGACTTCCGCCCCGGCGACACCGTCAACGTCCACGTGCGCGTGATCGAGGGCAACCGCTCCCGTATCCAGCAGTTCAAGGGCATCGTCATCCGCCGCCAGGGCTCGGGCATCAGCGAGACCTTCACGGTCCGCAAGGTCTCCTTCTCCGTCGGCGTCGAGCGCACCTTCCCGGTGCACTCGCCGATCTTCGAGAAGATCGAGCTCGTCACCCGCGGTGACGTCCGTCGCGCCAAGCTCTACTACCTGCGTGAGCTGCGCGGCAAGGCTGCCAAGATCAAGGAGAAGCGCGACAACTGATCGCGCGCGGGCCTTTCGGGCTCGTACGGTACGGGTCCCCGGGCTCGTACGGATCCTCGGATCCAGCGTCCAGAGGCGGCCGGATAGGCTCTGGCCCCGATGGACACCGAAGCACGAAGCACGGAGCGCGACCGCTCTTCCGCACCCACAGGGGAACAGGAAGAGGGGTCGCGCTCCGCGCGTTTGCGGCCCGGCGAACTGCTGAGCACGGGGCTGCGCCGGTTCGTCGCCGGGCTGGTGGTGATCGTGGTGGTGCTGCTCCTGGTCAGCCACTTCGTGATGCAGCCGTTCCTGATCCCCAGCGGCTCCATGCAGCCCACGCTGCGCGACGGCGACCGCGTCCTGGTCAACAAACTCGCGTACCGTTTCGGGTCCGAACCGCGCCGCGGGGACGTCGTCGTGTTCGACGGCAGCGGCTACTTCGGGAACTCCGACTACATCAAACGCGTAGGGGGAGTGGGCGGTGACCACATCGTCTGCTGCGACGAGAAGGGGAGGATCGAGGTGAACGGCGAGCCGGTCGACGAGACCTATCTCCACCCGGGCGACGCCCCCTCGAGCGTTCCCTTCGACGTGGTGGTGCCCGAGGGCACCCTCTTCCTGCTCGGCGACCACCGCAGCGACTCCAGCGACTCCCGCGACCACCTCGGCTCGCCGGGCGGCGGCTTCCTGCCGGTCGAGCAGGTCATCGGGCGTGCGGAGTGGGTCGGCTGGCCGGTCGGGCGGTGGGCCGACATCGCCGGGGCCGATGCGCTGGCCAGGGTTCCCGAGGGTGCGGGGAATACGCTCGCCAGGGTTCCCGAAGGTCCGGGGAGCGCTTTGGGGGCCGGCGCAGCGAAGGCTCCCCATGGGTAGCCGCGGCCGCCCGCGCGCCCATCACCGGGCCGACACCCGGCTGCCCACCGGCACCCGGCCCACCAGCGGCCCGGTGCTGCCGGGGCGGGCCGAGCGGCGCAAGCTCGCGCGGAAGGTCAAGCGCCGGCGCAGGCGCTCCGCGGTCAAGGAGATACCCCTCCTCATAGGCGTGGCCGTCCTGATCGCGCTCGTACTCAAGACCTTCCTGGTGCAGGCCTTCGTCATCCCCTCCGGCTCCATGGAGCAGACGATCAAGGTCGGGGACCGGGTGCTCGTCGACAAGCTCACCCCGTGGTTCGGCTCGAAGCCCGAGCGCGGCGACGTCGTGGTGTTCAAGGACCCCGGCGGCTGGCTGACCAAGGAGCAGATCGAGCCCAAGGACGATCCCGTGGTCGTCAAGCAGGTCAAACAGGGTCTGACCTTCATCGGACTGCTGCCGTCCGACAACGAGCAGGACCTGATCAAACGGGTCGTCGGCGTCGGCGGGGACCGCGTCAGATGCTGCGGCAAGGACGGCCGCGTCACCGTCAACGGAGTGGCCGTCGACGAGCCGTATCTCAATCCCGGCGACAAGCCCTCGAACCAGACTTTCGACGTACGGGTCCCCGAAGGGCGGTTGTTCGTCCTCGGCGACCACCGGTCCGACTCGGCGGACTCGCGCTCCCATATCGACGAGGGCAAGGGCGGCACGATCTCCCAGGACGAGGTCGTGGGCCGGGCCGTGGTGATCGCCTGGCCGGTGGGCAACTGGCGGGGCCTCGAGGAGCGCAGCGCCTACGCTTCCGTGCCCGATGCGGACAGCACGCGTGGCGGGTCGACCGCGGCCACAGGGCTGTCGCATAGGGTGGCCCGGGACGATTTCAGCGCGGCGACTTTGCCGCCGACCCCTGCGGAACTCCCGCTCGTTATGGGAGTGGTAGGCCTTCGCCGTCTGTGGCGCGGGCAGCGGTACGGAACGAGGAGTGGATGTGGGGGATTTGGCCGTCGGCGCACGATCCGGACACGACGAACCCGAGGATGAACGCGAAGTGATCAGCGGCAGTGGTCCGGCCGGTGCAGAAGACGCCCACGACCCCGAGTCCTCCACGCATGATGCGGATCAGCTCGGCGAAGACGAAGCCGGCGAGTCCGCTGACTCCGGTGCCAAGAAGCAGCGCTCCTTCTGGAAGGAGCTGCCGCTGCTCATCGGTATCGCGCTGCTGCTCGCGCTGCTGATCAAGACCTTCCTGGTGCAGGCGTTCTCGATCCCCTCGGACTCGATGCAGAACACGCTGCAGCAGGGCGACCGCGTCCTGGTCGACAAGCTCACGCCGTGGTTCGGCTCCGAGCCCGAGCGCGGCGAGGTCGTCGTCTTCCACGACCCGGGCAACTGGCTCGCGGGCGAGCCCACCCCGACGCCCAATGCCATCCAGAAGGCCCTCAGCTTCATCGGTCTGATGCCGTCCGCCGAGGAGAAGGACCTGATCAAGCGGGTCGTCGGCGTCGGCGGCGACACCGTGGAGTGCAAGGGCACGGGCCCGCTCCTGGTCAACGGCCAGGCGCTCAACGAGCCGTTTGTCTTCCCGGGCAACACCGCGTGCTCCGACGACCCCGACGGCGGCCAGTTCAAGGTCAAGGTGCCCGAGGGCAAGCTCTGGGTGATGGGCGACCACCGGCAGAACTCGATGGACTCCCGCTACCACCAGGACGACCCGGGCGGCGGCTTCGTGCCGGTCGACAATGTCGTGGGCCGCGCCTTCGTGATCGCCTGGCCGCCCACCCGCTGGGCCACGCTGCCGGTGCCCGACACCTTCGACCAGCCGGGTCTGGCCGCCGCGATGTCCGCCGCGCCGGGTGCGCTGGGTCTTGCGGGTGCGGTGCCGTTCGTGCTGTGGCAGCGGCGGAAGGCCCTGCGCGCGCAGGCCTGATTCCGAGTGAACGCAGGCCCGCGCCCGTGGGGGCGCGGGCCTGATCCTGTGGAGGCTTCCGGGCGGTTCCGAGCGAGGGTTTCTGGCGACGGTACCGCCGGGTAGGGTGCCGTCCCAGATCACCGATCTTTCCGGCGTACGTGCAGGAGTGCGTGCGTCCGGGATCGGATTCTCCGAGGTGGGGACGGGCCGGGATGAGCAGAGCAGGCAGTACGGACCAGGGCGGGAGCCGACTGGGCAGCACCCTTTCGGGCATTGCCGTGGCACTCGGCTGTGTGCTGTTCCTCGGCGGATTCGCCTGGGGCGCGCTCGTCTACCAGCCGTACACCGTGCCCACCAACTCCATGGCGCCGACCATCCAGGGCGGGCAACGCGTGCTGGCCCAGCGGATCGACGGTGACGAGGTCAAGCGGGGCGACGTCGTGGTCTTCAAGGAGAAGGACTGGGGCGATATGCCCATGGTCAAGCGGGTCGTGGCGGTCGGCGGGGACAAGATCGCCTGCTGTGACGCCAAGGGCAGGATGACCGTCAACGGCAAGCCGATTGAAGAACCGTATCTGCCGACCAGCGCGCGGGACGCGGGCACCAATTTCCCGCCGACGACCGTGCCGAAGGGCCGTATCTTCCTGCTCGGCGACGACCGCAGCATTTCCCTCGACTCCAGCGCCCACCTCGAGGACGCGGGCAACGGGGCGGTGCCGCTGTCCGGGGTGGACGCCCGGGTCGAGGCGATCGCCTGGCCGATGGAGGGCCTGCTGCCCGAGCCCGGCGGCTTCAAGGACCTGCCCGGCGGGATCTCCGAGCCCGGTCCGCTGCGGCTGCTGCTCACCGCGGTGATCGGTGGCGCGGTGCTCGTCATGGGCGGTGCGGCGTACGCGCCGATCGCCAAGCGGACCGGCCGGCGCGGGAAGCGGCCGGCGGCCCGGAGGGAGCCGGCGGGTGTCCGGTGACCGTGCTTCTGGGCCGGAAGACGGCTCGGCGGGGCTGAGGCGGGTCGCACGCGTCGTACTCCTGGATCCGCAGGACCGGATTCTGCTGCTGCACGGGCATGAGCCGGATCATCCCGAGGACGACTGGTGGTTCACGCCGGGCGGCGGGCTCGAGGGCGAGGAGACCCACGAGGAGGCTGCGCTGCGGGAGCTGGCGGAGGAGACCGGGATCACGGACGTCGAGCTCGGTCCTGTGCTGTGGAAGCGGGTCTGCTCCTTCCCGTTCGCCGGACAGCGCTGGGACCAGGACGAGTGGTACTTCCTGGCCCGTACGACACACGAAGCCGCCGCCGACGTCGTGGCCGCGACCGCTATGCCCGGTCTGACCGAGCTGGAGCGGCGAAGCGTTGCGGGATTGCGGTGGTGGACGTGCGGGGAACTCCTCGCCGCGCATGAGACGGTGTACCCGACCAAGCTCGCCGGGCTGCTGAGCGCACTGCTCGACGAGGGTCCCCCCGGCGCTCCCGTGGTCCTCGATACGGAAATCGTCTAGAGGCAGGCGGGGCTGGCGCACAATAGGGGGACGCACGGCTGAAGGGGAACATGCCATGAGCGCCGAGGACCTCGAGAAGTACGAGACCGAGATGGAGCTGAAGCTCTACCGGGAGTACCGCGATGTCGTCGGTCTGTTCAAATATGTGATCGAGACCGAGCGGCGCTTCTACCTCACCAACGACTACGAGATGCAGGTTCACTCGGTTCAGGGTGAGGTTTTCTTCGAGGTGTCCATGGCGGATGCCTGGGTGTGGGACATGTACCGGCCGGCTCGCTTCGTGAAGCAGGTGCGGGTGCTCACATTCAAGGACGTGAACATCGAGGAGCTCAACAAGAGCGATCTGGAGCTGCCGGGCGGCTGAGGTCCCTCGGGGGACTCCGTGGTCCCTCGCGCGGGTGAGTGAGTTTTCCACAACCCGCCGGTTATCCACCAAGATCAACAACTCTCGCGGGACTGCGTCACCTTCGACTTCGGAGATTCGACTTCGGAGGTGACGCCCCATGAGCGCACGCAGCGCACTGGGCAAGTACGGAGAGAACCTGGCGGCACGTCGGCTGACCGACGCCGGGCTGAACATTCTGGCGCGCAACTGGCGGGCGGGCCGCGGCGGCGAGATCGACATCGTCGCGATGGACCGTGACGCGCTGGTCATCTGCGAGGTCAAGACCCGAAGAGCCGGGCCACCGGGTGCGCACGGGCCCTTTCAGCACCCCATGGACGCGATCACGCCCGCGAAAGCCCAGCGGCTTCGCACCCTCGCCGAGAACTGGGTGCGCCGCCATGGCGGACCTCCGCCGGGCGGGGTGCGGATCGATCTGGTGGGCGTGATGCTGCCGCCGCGCGGTGCTCCGGTGGTCGAGCATGTGCGGGGGGTGGCCTGATGGCCTTCGCCCGTACGTGTGCGGTGACCCTGGTCGGCGTCGAGGGCGTCGTCGTCGAGGTGCAGGCCGATCTGGAGCCCGGGGTGGCGGCGTTCACGCTGGTGGGGCTGCCCGACAAGAGCCTCACCGAGAGCCGCGATCGGGTGCGCTCGGCGGTGGTCAACTCCGGGGCCGACTGGCCGCAGAAGAAGCTCACGGTGGGGCTCAGCCCTGCCGCGGTGCCCAAGTCGGGCAGCGGGTTCGATCTCGCGGTGGCGTGTGCGGTGCTCGGGGCGGCCGAGCGGATCGATCCCCGCGAGCTCACCGATGTGGTGATGATCGGGGAGCTGGGGCTCGACGGCCGGGTCAGACCGGTGCCGGGTGTGCTGCCCGCCGTGCTCGCGGCCGCCGATGCGGGCTTCAAGAAGGTGGTCGTGCCCGAGGTGACGGCGGCGGAGGCCAAGCTGGTGCCGGGGATCTCGGTGCTCGGCGTACGGACGCTGCGGCAGGTCGTCGCCGTACTCAACGATGAGCCCGTGCCCCATGAGGAGCAGGACGACGAAGGGCGTCCGGATGCCTCGCTCGCCGGGCTGCATGTGCCGGGGGCGGGGATCGGCACCGGGCTCTCGGGGGTCGGCGAGCATGAGCGGCCGCTGGATCTGGCCGATGTGGTCGGTCAGTTGTCGGCGCGTACGGCGATCGAGGTGGCGGCGGCGGGCGGGCACCATCTTTTCCTGTCCGGGCCTCCCGGCGCGGGCAAGACCATGCTGGCCGAACGGCTGCCCGCGATCATGCCGCCGCTGACCCGGGCGGATGCCCTGGAGGTGACGGCGGTTCACTCGGTGGCCGGGATGCTGCCGCCGGGGCGGCCGCTGGTCGACATGCCGCCGTACTGCGCGCCGCACCACTCGGCGACCATGCAGTCCTTGATCGGAGGCGGGAACGGGCTGCCCAGGCCGGGAGCCGTATCCCTGGCGCATCGCGGTGTCCTCTTCATGGACGAGGCACCCGAGTTCAGCCCGAAAGCGCTGGATTCGCTGCGCCAGCCGCTCGAGTCCGGGCATGTGATCGTGGCCCGTGCGGCGGGGGTGGTGCGGCTGCCGGCGCGGTTCCAGATGGTCCTTGCCGCGAACCCTTGTCCATGCGGGCAGTTCACCGTCATGGGGGATCTGTGCGAGTGCCTGCCCGCGATGGTGCGGCGCTATCAGGCGCGGCTGTCCGGGCCGTTGCTCGACCGGGTCGACATCAAGGTCGAGGTGGACCGCGTCACCCGCAGGGAGCTCACCGGACAGTTCGCGGGCGGGGAGTCCACGTCGACGGTCGCGGACCGGGTGCGGGCGGCGCGTGAGCGCACGCTGGCCAGGCTCGACGGGACGCCCTGGCGGACCAACGCCGAGGTGCCCGGGCACGAGTTGCGTACGCGGTGGCGAGCCGCGCCGGGAGCGATGGAGGGCGCCGAGCGGGATCTCGAACATGGACTCCTGACGGCCCGCGGACTCGACCGGGTACTGCGGGTGGCCTGGACGATCGCCGACCTGTCGGGGCGCGCGCGCCCCGACGCGGCGGATGTCGACCTCGCGCTGCAGTTGCGGACCGGGATCTCGCGTGGGGTGCCGATGGTGATCGGGGCGGGCGCATGACGGCGGAGGGGGTGCCGTCCGCCTTTGGGG
>NZ_JAAKZW010000498.1 GCF_011044995.1 Streptomyces mesophilus
CGATGGCGCTGCACGCGCTGGCCCACTCCGCCCTGCGCCACCGCATCAGCGGACTGATCCTCGACTCACCCGTCCTCGACTGGGAGAGCACGGTCCGCGCGCTCGCCGCGGCGAGCCGTACGCCCTCGCCGCTGCTGCCGCTCGCGGTGCGCGCCGCACAGGGCCGCACCGGACTGAGCGGCGACCGGACCAGGGGCGCGGCCGCACCCGACGGCATCGAGGTCCCGGTCCTCGTCTTCCACGGCCCCGACGACACCCTTGCGCCCTGGGCCGCGACCCGTGAATTCGCCGCCCGCCGTCCGGACTTGATCACCCTGCACACGGTGCCCGACGCCCCGCACGGCGCGATGTGGAACGCGGACCCGCGCGGCTACGAGGAGACCATGCGCCGCTTCCTCACTCCGCTGCTCTGAGACGGCCCGGCCCTAGCAGGTACTTCCCGCACCCGCCGGGTATCACGAGCCGTAGTCCCCCGATGGGGTCCGATCAGGGCGAAGCTCCCACACCGGACCCCCGATTGGGTTTTCGGGGTCCGAGCGGGAAGACTGCACCCTGTGACGTCCCGTAACCCGCGCGACTCCAGGCTCCGACTCGTCCGCCCGCGCCCCC
>NZ_JAAKZW010000066.1 GCF_011044995.1 Streptomyces mesophilus
CGCGGGAACGGTGCCATTGCCCGTGTAACTGGTACCCCGGACCGGCACCGACCCCACGACGAAACCGCACGCGCAAACGAACCGGCCGACAGCCACACACGAAACCGCAAGCGCAAACGAACCGGCCGCCAGAAGCACACGACACAGAACCCACCACAGCAGGGGGCCTGGGGGCGTAAGCCACCAGCGGGGGACCGGGGGCGGAGCCCCCGTGACCAGACCCCTCGGGCTCGATTGACGGGAGGCGTCAATCGGGGGTCGGGGCGTGGGCGGCGGCAGGCAGACTGAGGGCATGAGCTTCAGCCTCGACATCAGCACCCTGCCGCAGGAGCGGCTCCACGAGCGGATAGCCGTCGTGCCCTCCCCGCTGGCGGAGCTGAGCATGACCCTGCACGCGCTCGCGGAGCCGGGCCACCATCCGGGGCTGCAGGGCTGGGCCACATCCGTGATGGCCGGACTCGACCAGTGCCTCGCGGAGATGCTGTGCGAGGCGGACTTTCTGTGGCGGTCCACGTTCTCGGACATCTTCATGCCGTTCTCCGGCCTGACCGACCCCGCGGCGCTGCCCGCAGGCACCCTCGCCGAGGAGCTCGACCAGCTGGACAAGCTGGACGACGAGCAGTTCGTCGACGCGGCGCTCGAGTTCACCTGCACCCTGGCGTACGGAAAGCTGGCCGCGGCCCCGCTGCTCTCGGACCCGGCCGCCCGGCAGCGCGTGCTCGAACTGGCCGCGACCCGCGGGGCCCGGCAGGTGCAGTTCACCCAGCGGCTGCTCGACGATCCGCCGGCCGTCCGCGGCTGGATCCGGCGGCTGCTGCTCGACTGCGACGAGGCGTTCTTCGGGGACGTATGGGCGCGGGTGCACCATCAGCTCGCCGCCGACGCCCGGCACAAGACCGAGCTGCTGCAGCGCAAGGGGCTCGGCACGATGCTGACCTCGGCGTCCAAGGCGCTGAGCCTGTCCGGGGACGAGCGGCAGATCGAGATCGACAAGCTGGTCGTCGGGCGGGCGGCGATCCCGGAGGGCGGGACGCTGCGGCTCGTTCCCACCGTGATGGGCCGGCCGCATCTGCTGGTGCTGCACCGGTACGGGTGGACGCCGGTGATCCACTACCCGGTCGCGGGCGAGTCCCTGTCCACGGCGGCCTCGGTCGACGAGCTGACCCGCCGCATGGAGGCCCTCTCGCATCCCGTACGGATGCGGCTGTGCCGGAACCTGGCGCGGGGCGCGTACACCACGAGCGAGCTCGTGGACGTGCACGGGATGAGCGCGCCGGAGATCTCGCGGCATCTCGCCGTGCTCAGGAAGGCCGGGCTGATCACCGCCAGGCGACGGGGCCGCTACGTGCTCCACCAGCTGGACCTGTCCAAGGTGGCCCGGTTGGGCAGCGACTTCATCGAAGGCGTGCTGCGCTGAGCCGCCCGCGAAGGTGTGCTGAGCCGACCGCAAAGGTGTGCTGAGCCGACCGCAAAGGCATGCTGCGCCGAGCCGACCGCAGAGCGGCCCGTCCGCTCAGTCGAACCTGATGTGCCTGGCCCCGGTCATCGCCCGCCGCACCCGCCCGCGCACCGGGCCGTCCGTGTTCGGCAGCAGCGTCAGGCCCGCCGACCGGGCGATCCTGTCGGCGACTTGAGGGATCGGGACCGTATCGGTCCACAGCTGCTCGGCGAACTCGGGCCGCGCCAAGGAGTCCAGACAGGCATCGAGGCGGCGCACGGCGAAGGACTCGCGCTTCAGGGGCGCGTTCTTGCCGGCCACGAACTGCAGCGCCCGGCCGAACGCCCGCTCGCGCAGCCGGTTCAGGACGGTCTCGCGCGCGGCGAGCAGCGCGAAGTGGTGGACGTCGTGGCCTCGTTCGCGCAGCCGGCCGACCGTCTCCTGGAAGTACGCGGGGTCGATGACGGTCATCGGCACGAGAACCGGGCCGTCGTGCTTGGCGAGAGCCAGATCGAGGACTTCGTAGACCCCTTGGCGCCAGGCCGGCAGGTCCTGGAAGTCGCCGCGCGACTGGGGCGGCATCATCCGGTGCAGCCCGAAGCCCACGTGCTCCGGATCGCAGACCACGCTGCCGGGCAGCCTGCGCCGCAGCTCGTACGCGGTCTGGGTCTTGCCGCCGCCGAAGGGTCCGTTGATCCAGACGAGCACCTGCTCAGCTCCCGCCGCCCGCGCGCACCAGGCCCGTCTCGTACGCGAGGACGACGACCTGCACGCGGTCGCGCAGGCCCAGCTTGGTGAGGATGCGGCCGACGTGGGTCTTCACGGTGGCCTCGGACAGGACGAGGCGTGCGGCGATCTCACCGTTCGACAGCCCCTGCGCGACAAGGATCATGACCTCGCGCTCGCGGCCGGTGAGGAGTTCCAGCTCCTTCAGGGGCGGCTGCGCGCCGGTGTTCGGGAGCATCGGGGCGAAGCGGTCGAGCAGGCGGCGGGTCGTCGAGGGGGCCACGACCGCGTCGCCGCTGTGCACCGAGCGGATGGCGGTGAGGAGTTCGGCGGGCGGTACGTCCTTGAGCATGAAGCCGGAGGCGCCGGCCTTCAGGCCCGAGAAGGCGTACTCGTCGAGGTCGAACGTGGTCAGGATGAGCACCTTCGGCGGGTTCTCCTGCGCGCAGATACGGCGGGTCGCCTCGACCCCGTCGAGCTTCGGCATCCGCACGTCCATGAGGACCACGTCGACGGCCGTGGCCCGCAGCACGTCGATCGCCTCGGCACCGTCGCCGGCCTCCGCGACCACCTCCATGTCCGGCTGCGCGGCGAGCACCATCCGGAACCCGGTGCGCAGCAGCACCTGGTCGTCGACGAGCATCACGCGGATGGTCATGGGGGTCCTTCCCGGGGACGTAAATGCCGTGGAGTGCAGTGACAGGTGTCAGTGGGCCGGTTTGAGCGGCAGCAGGGCGCTGATGCGGAATCCTCCGCCGGGCCGTGGCCCGGCGTCCAGGGTGCCGCCGACCATGCCGACGCGTTCGCGCATCCCGATCAGACCATGGCCGCGGCCGTCGGCGCCGCCGTCCTCGTACAGCTCATGGGGTGCGCCCTTGCCGTCGTCCTCGACGAGCAGCCCGAGGCCGTCGTCGAAGTAGACGATGCGCACGCTGGCTCCGGCGTTGGGCCCGCCGTGCTTACGGGTGTTCGTGAGGGCTTCCTGCACGATGCGGTACGCGGTCAGCTCCACGCCACTGGGCAGCGGGCGCGCGGTGCCCTCGACCTTGAAGTCGACGGTGAGGCCGGATGCGCGGCACTGGCCGATCAGGTCGTCGATCTGCTCGACATCGGGCTGCGGCACGTACTCACCGCCCTCGGCGGGCTCTCCTGTACGCAGGACACCGAGCAGCCGGCGCATCTCGGCAAGCGCCTGGCGGCCGGTGCCCGAGATCGTCTCGAGGGCCTTCTTCGCCTGGTCGGGGGCCTGGTCCATGACGTACGCGGCGCCGTCGGCCTGGACGACCATCACGGACACGTTGTGCGCGACGACGTCGTGCAGCTCCCGGGCGATCCGGGCCCGCTCGGCGGCGACCGCGACCTTGGCCTGTGCCTCGCGCTCCTGCTCGAGGCGGGTGGCGCGCTCCTCGAGCTGGGCGAAGTAGGCGCGGCGGGTGCGCAGGGAGTCGCCCATGACCCAGGCGAGCAGGAACGGGACGATCATGAAGCCGGTGAGCAGGATGGTGCCCAGCGTGCCCGTGCCGTTGTCCTCGTGCCAGCGCAGCTGGGCGAGCGGGGCGGCGACGAGGCCGCCGCCGAGGGCGAAGCGGCGGGCCCAGGTGACGTCGCGGGTGGCGACCGTGTAGATGACGACGAGCATCGCGAAGTTCGCGACCATCACGTCGTTGTCGGTGATCAGCTGGACGAGCCCGCCGGCCGCGACGAGCAGCAGCATCTTCTCGGGGGCACGGCGGCGCACGGCGACGGCGAGGCACTGGACGAGCGCGAGGATCACGGTCAGTACGTCGGGGTCGCGGGTCTCCTGACTGGCCTCCGTGGCGAGTCCCACGGCGGTCACCGCGAACAGCACGACAGCCCAGAAGCTGTCGACACCGGTGGGGTGTCTGCGGAGGAAGTCGTAGAGGCGCTGCACGTAACCCAGCGTAGATACGGGGGGCACGTGCTGGGGTCAACCGCAGGGGCGATACGTGGGTGGGGGGCGTACTCCCCAAGGTGGAGGCGGTGGTCGTATGTGCTGAGGGTGAGGGGTGGTTTCCTGGGGGTTCCGACCAGCCCGGCCGTACGATCCGAGCAGTCCGGCCGTACGAGGAAGGAACCGAGGTGACCGTCGTGGAGCAGGTCGAGGAGCTGATGGCCGAGCTTGCCGCTCTCGAGGAGCCGAAGGTCCGGGCCGTGAACGAGAAGCACGGGGACGACCACGGGGTGAACCTCGGCAAGCTGCGGGCCATCGCCAAGCGGCTGAAGACGCAGCAGGAGCTCGCCGTCGACCTGTGGGCGACCGACGACACCGCGGCGAAGCTGCTCGCGCTGCTGATCTGCCGGCCGAAGGCCTTCGGGCGCGATGAGCTCGACGCCATGCTGCGGCAGTCCCGTACGCCCAAGGTGCAGGACTGGCTCGTGAACTACGTGGTCAAGAAGAGCAAGCACGCCGAGGAGCTGCGGCTCGCCTGGACCGACGACCCCGATCCGGTCGTCGCGAGCGCGGGCTGGGCGCTGACCGGCGAGCGTGTCCTGAAGAAGCCCGAGGGGCTCGATCTCGGCGGGCTGCTCGATGTGATCGAGGCCGGGATGAAGGACGCACCGGAGCGCCTGCAGTGGGCGATGAACATGGTGCTCGGCCATATCGGCATCGAGCACCCCGCCTACCGGGCCCGCGCGCTCGCCATCGGTGAGCGCCTCGAGGTGCTCAAGGACTATCCGACCTCGCCGGGCTGCGTCTCTCCGTATGTCCCGGTCTGGATCGACGAGATGGTGCGGCGGCAGGAAGCCGCGACCGCCGGATAGTCATCGGCAGGCAGCCTCAGCCGCCGAGCAGTCACGCCCCCGCTTGCGACATCCACCGGTCAGGACCGGCCGCCCGGCGTCCCGTACGGGAGCGTTCGGCCTGGGACTCCAGGAGGTCCGAGGCCTCGGCGGACGGCCTGAGGCGGGCCGCGACCGAGGTGTTGGCGCCGGTCTCGACGTGCACGTCGGCCACCTTGTGCCGCCGCATCCACGGTCCTTGCACCAGCCGTACGCTCTGCACCTTGGCGTGCGGGACGAGCGAGAGCTTGCGGCGCAGCCGGCCGTGGCGGGCGGCGAAGACGGTCTCGGTGACGGCGAGGCCGTAGCCGCGCCACCACAGCGGGACGCACCAGCGGGCCGAGGACGGCGGCCGGGACAGTTCGGACGGCACCACGACCCCCGGCAGGATCCGCTCGATCACCGCTTCCGCCACGGCGCGGGGCGCCACCGGCACCAGGACGTCGTTGGAGGATCCGGCGACGTCCAGCTCGATACGGACCCAGCCGCGCCGCCGCCAAAGCAGCGGCTCGACGATGTGCACCGTCTGCACCCGGCCCGGCGGCACCGTCTCGTGGGCCTTGTCGAGCAGTCCGTGGTCGAGGCGGAGGCCGTCCTGGGAGGCGCCCACCGTCCAGTCGTACTCCTTGATGAAGCGCCCCACGCTGCTCGCCCCCGCCGCACCGAGCAGCGGCAGCCCGGTGCCGATGACCAGCGGAAGCGACTCGGTGAGGAACCACAGCACGACGGGGACGGTGATGCCGGTGATCGCCCAGGCCCACATTCCGCCGGAGAGGACCAGGGACATGGCGAGCATGTTCGGCGGTACGTGGAGCAGGACCGCGGCCGGTGCCTCGCCCACCTCGCGGGCGTGCTCGGGCGCGAACCCGGCCGCGCGGGCGAGGAGTTCGGCACGCAGGGCGCGGGCGTCGGGCTCGCTCAGATAGGCCAGCTCGTCCTTCTTGTCCGCGCCGATGACGTCCATCTTCAGCTTGGTGACGCCCAGGAAACGGGCGAGCAGCGGCTGGTTGAGGTCGACGGCCTGGAGGCGGTCGAGCCGGATGTGCGCGGTGCGGCGGAAGAGCAGGCCGGTGCGAATCCGCAGCTCGGTGTCGGTGACCGAGAAGTGCGTGAACCACCAGGTGAGGAAGCCGTAGAGGGAGGCGACGAGCACCAGTGCGCCACCCGCGAGCAGCACGGTTTCGGCGGCGAGGTCGGAGACCCTGCGGTACGCGCCGTCCGGGTCGTGGAACGCCCAGCCCGCACCGACCGCGACCGGCGCCCAGGCGCGGCGCAGCGGGGTGACGGGGTGCAGGCGCCGCTCGACGACAGGAGCAGATGTCTCTTCGGTCCCCGGCGTCTCGTTCACAGCCCCGCCGATCGGGCCTCGCCCAGTTCGGTCAGCCGGTCCCGCAGCCGTTCGGCCTCGGCGGGGTCGAGCCCCGGGATGGTGGCGTCCGTCGCGGCCGCGGCGGTGTGCAGCTGAAGCGAGGCAAGCCCGAACTTCCGCTGCAGCGGCCCCGATTCGACCTCCACCAGCTGCATCCGCCCGTACGGGACGACCGTCTCCTCGCGCCACATCACCCCGCGCTGGATCAGCAGGTCGTCCGCGCGCTCGGCGTACCGCCACGAGCGCCAGTTCCGCCCGAGCATGGGCCAGCCCCACACCAGGAAGAACCCGGGGATCAGCGCGAACAGCGCCCACCCGGGAGCGGCGAACAGCCACAGGAGCACGGCCGTGGCGGCCGTGACCGGCACGAGCCACAGCACGAGCAGCAGCCTGCGCAGCCTGAGCATCGCGGCCGGCAGCCCCTGCCACTCGGGGTCCGTCCGTGCCGGTACCCCGGCGGCTCCACTTGTCATCCCCGTATCCCCTGCCTTCACGCCTACCACCCTACGTACGAGAGACTGTTCGCATGAGTCCCAAGACGGAGACCATGATCGGGGTCGGCGGAGCCGCGGAGAGCACCGACATGGTGCTCAACATCGGCCCTCAGCACCCGTCCACGCACGGGGTGCTGCGCCTGAAGCTGGTGCTCGACGGTGAACGCATCGTGAGTGCGGAGCCGGTCATCGGCTATATGCACCGCGGCGCGGAAAAACTCTTCGAGGCCCGCGACTACCGGCAGATCGTGATGCTGGCCAACCGCCACGACTGGCTCTCCGCCTTCTCCAACGAGCTGGGCGTGGTCCTCGCCGTCGAGCGGATGCTCGGCATGGAGGTGCCGGAGCGCGCGGTGTGGACCCGCACGCTCCTTGCCGAGCTGAACCGCGTCCTCAACCACCTGATGTTCCTTGGTTCGTACCCGCTCGAACTGGGCGGAATCACCCCGGTGTTCCATGCCTTCCGGGAGCGCGAGGAACTCCAGGCGGTCATGGAGGAGGTGTCCGGCGGCCGGATGCACTACATGTTCAACCGGGTCGGCGGCCTCAAGGAGGACCTGCCCCTGGGATGGACGTCGCGCGCCCGTGCCGCGGTTGCCTCGGTGCGCTCGCGGATGGATGTGTACGACCGCCTCGTGCTCGGCAACGAGATCTTCCGCGGCCGTACGCAGGGCATCGGCGCGCTGAGCGCCGAGGCGGTGCACGCGTACGGGGTGAGCGGGCCGATCGCCCGCGCCTCCGGCGTGGACTTCGACCTGCGCCGCGACGAGCCGTATCTCGCGTACGGCGAACTTCAGTCGACGCTGAAGGTCGTCACCCGCGAGGAGGGCGACTGCCTGGCCCGTTTCGAGGTCCTCCTGGAGCAGACGCACAACGCGCTCGATCTGGCCGACGCGTGCCTGGACCGGATGGCCGACCTCGCGCCCGGGCCGATCAACCAGCGGCTGCCGAAGGTGCTCAAGGCGCCCGAGGGCCACACGTACGCCTGGACCGAGAACCCGCTCGGCATCAATGGCTACTACCTGGTCTCCAAGGGTGAGAAGACCCCGTACCGCCTCAAGCTGCGCTCGGCCTCGTACAACAACATCCAGGCCCTGATCGAGCTGCTGCCGGGCACGCTGGTCGCGGACATGGTGGCGATTCTCGGGTCACTGTTCTTCGTGGTCGGCGATATCGACAAGTAGCGCGTCCGGCGCGACGCCCACCGGCTCGAGCAGCCAGCCGAAGTCGCCGAGGCCGCCGCGGGCGGTGAGTTCGGCGGCCTCGCCGGCGCTCGCGAGCGCGCGGACGTAACCGGCCGGGTCGGTGGTGGCGAGCGCAAGCGGAGGGCGGCCGCCCGTCACCCCGAGGCTGTTCAGGGCCTCCCGCTGCGTCAGGAGTACGGATCCGGGGCCGGCGCAGGCGTCGAGGGCGACATGGGCCGTGATGTCGCACGAGCCGTCCGGTACGGGGCGGCATTCCCGACCGTCGCGGAAGCCGGTGAGCGTCCCGAACGGGGGCCGTCGGCCTGCGTGGTGCGCGTAGTCGACGGCCACGGCCAGCCCGCCACGTACGGCATCGACGGCCCGCGCCCAGGCCTCGTCCCGGGTCCGTCCGATTTCGGCCCGGCTGCCGGGTTCGTCCGTCAGCGGCCACCAACGCGCGAGCCAGTCGCTGTCGGGCCCGGGCGCCAGCGGCTCTCCGAGCGTCTCGGTGCCGTCCTTTTCCCGTACGAGGACGAGGCGGGCGATTCCGTCCTCGTCGACCTCGACGACGTCCACGGGCACGTTGTCGAGCCATTCGTTGGCGAAGAGCAATCCGTCGACGGTGGCGGGGATCTCGGCAGCCCACTCGACACGGCTGTCCAACGCCTCGGGCCGGCCCGCCCGCTCCACGGCGTACGCCCGCGTCCGCGCGGCCACCGCCGGCTCCAGCGCGTCGAGCACACCCGAGGTCAACTCCCCGCGCCCGGCGCCGACATCGACGAAGTCGAGCGTGGCCGGGTGCCCGAGGGCACGGTCGACACGGGTGAGGAGGGCGGCCACGGCGCGGGCGTAGAGGGGGGAGGCGTGCACGGAGGTACGGAAATGCCCGGCAGGCCCCTCCGTACGGAGGTAGAACCCACCGGGCCCGTACAACGCTTCCTCGGCCGCGTCCCGCCACGTTCTGCTCACGGAACGAGTATCCACTTCGGACGGGACGCACCCTCACTGCTAGCCGGACGTACCCGCACTACGGACCGGACGCACCCGCACTACGAGATCGCCGACCTCAGCTCCGCCACGTCGATCTGCTCGGTCTCGTCGTGCGCCGTGAGGTCGATGACCTCGCCGACCGCCCGCTCGGCACCGGCCCGGGACTTGAACTCCCCCTCGGCCTCCGCCTTGTGCAGCGCCAGCGCCTCCGCCCCGACCACATCCGCGAGGTCCTCGTTCTGCACCGCCTCGATCTCCGCGGCGCCGCCCGACTTCGTACCGAAGAAGTCGAAGCCGCCGATGAGCGGCCGGCGCACCCGGGCGTGCGGCACCACGGCCGCGGCGGGACGTGCGGCGGGGGGCAGGGCGGCGGCCGCGCGCTCATGAGCGACGGCCGCCTCGGGCTTCCCCTGCTCCGTCGCCTCCTCGGACTCGGGCGCCGCGGCTGCGGACATCCCGTTCGTGGAGACGCCGGAAGGGGCGGAGTTCACGGAGTTGACGGAGCTCGTGGTCCGCTGCCGCGGCACCCGCGCCAGCTTGTCCAGCGCGGCGTTCGCCTTCAGGTAGAGCGTCACCGTCCCCCGCGGCTCGGTGTCCGCACCCGCGGGCGGCAGCGCCCGCGCCGGAGCGGCCGCCTCGATCGCGAGCTGACGCCGGCCTTCGAGCGCGCTGGCGCGCTCCGTCTCCGCCGTCGCGTACCGGCGCAGGAGCGCCGCGTGTTCACCGCGCAGCGCGGCCAGTTCGCCCCGCTTCGAGCGCAGTCGTGCCTCCAACTTGCCGCGCAGTTCACGCGACTCGTCGAGGTCCGTCTCGAGCTCGGCTATCCGCTCGTCGTGCTTCCATTCGTCGCTCGCCCGCGCCCGCGTCAGCTCCGCGACCCGCTTGCCGGCGAGCCGGTCCCAGCGGCGCATGACGATCGCGCCGACCACGGCGGAGGCCGCCGCGACCCCCGCGAGTGCGCGCAGCACCACGGTGTCGGGGACCAGCCAGGTACTCGCCGCGGCAGCGACGGACACGGCGGCGACCGTCGACGGGGGAAGCAGTCGGTGCAGTGGGGGGGAATGGCGGTGGCGTCCACGTGGCATGGCCAGAAATTTACCGCGCGTAGGCATCACTCGGACCCCCGCCCGGCAATCTGTTCCCTTCCAGTTACTGAACTCCGCTCGGAACACTCCACCGCCCTCACCACCCAGCTGTTTACTTCTCAATCAAACCCTTCGATTCCAGGTACTCCTTGGCCGCATCGGCCTCCTTCACACGCTCCGCGTCGACCTTCCGGTTGAGCTCGGTGAGGTCCTCGGTGGTGAGCGTCTGCGTGAGCTTCGCCAGCGCGTCCGCGATCTCCTTGGCGCCCGCGTCCTCGGTGTTGACGACCGGCAGCACGTTGTCCGCGTTCTGCAGATTCTTGTCGTCCTCGAGCAGGACGAGGTCGAAGTTCCCGAGGGTCGCGTCGGTCGTGGTGGTGAGCACCAGCTGGTCGTCACCGTTCTTCACGGCCTGCTTGGACTGCGGGGTGCCGACGCCCTTCGGGTCGATTCCCGCGACGTCGATCCCGTACGTCTTCTCGAGGCCGGGTGCGCAGAACGGCCGGACCTCGCATTCCTCACCGGCCGCGATCTTCACCTTGAGCTTGGACTTGCCGAGATCGGAGAGGGTCTTGAGGTTGTTCTTCTCGGCGAATTCCTTGCTGACCGCGAAAGCGTTCTGGTCCACGGCCTCGCCGGCCGGCAGCACGGTGAGGCCGCGCGGCTTCGCGAGCTTCTCCAACTCGGCGACGGTCTTGGTCACATCACTGGACGCCACCGGCTTGTCCTTGGGGGCGTCCGGACCGTTCACCTTGGCGTTGAGGAATTCGGCGAGCGTCGCCGCGTACTCGGGAACGACGTCGATATCGCCCTTTTCCAGGGAGGGTGCATAGAGTTCACGGGTTTCGACGGTCTTGATCGACGTGTCGTATCCGGCCTCGGAAAGCAGCTGCGCGTACAGCTCGGCGAGGACCTTGGACTCCGTGAATCCGGCCGAACCCACCACCAGCGACCCCTTCTTGTCGCTGCCGCCGCTGCTCTTCTCGCCGCCGGAGCCCTTGTCCTCCAGGCTGTCGCCGCCGCACGCGGTGAGCCCCGCGCCGAGAGCCACGACCGCGGCCGTGGCCGCCGCCATCCGTATGCCACGCGGGAACTTCTTCATGGGTCCACCATTCAGGGTTGTCTCAAGAGATATTCGAAAGGGCCGTGCGGAAGAGCTGTGCGGAAGAGCTGTACGAAAGGGCTATGCGGAAGAGCTGAGCGAAGAGGACACGGATCACACCGCCGCCGTACGCCTGCGCATCGGGTCGCACCACTTGCCGATCAGCACGAGCACCAGCTCCACGAGGAGCGCGAGCCCGCCGACGAGGATCGCGCCGGCCACCACCTGCGGGGTGTTCTGCACCGCGAAGCCGTACGTGATGATCCGGCCGAGTCCGCCTTCGCCGGCCATCGCGGCCAGGGCCGCGGTCGCCACCACCTGCACGGTCGACGAGCGGAGGCCGGTCATGATCAGCGGGTACGCGAGGGGCAGTTCGACCCGCAGGAACACCTGGCGTCCGCTCATGCCCATCCCGCGCGCGGCCTCCACGACGGAGCGGTCGACCTCGCGCATGCCGATGTAGGCGTTGGTGAGCAGCGGCGGTATGGCGAAGAGCACCAGCGCGATCAGCGTGGGCAGATCACCGTGGCGGCCGAGCGGCGTCATCGTGAGCAGCACGAGGATGGCCAGGGTGGGGATCGCCCGGCCGACGTTGGAGAGATTGACCGCGAGCGCACCGCCCTTGCCGATGTGCCCGAGCCACAGCGCGAGCGGCAGGGCGATCAGACAGGCCACGGCGAGGCAGACCCCGGTGAAGTAGAGGTGCTCGGCCAGGCGGTTGAGCACTCCCTTCTCGCCCTGCCAGTTGGCGCCCGTGGTCAGCCACTCCAGCGCACCCGTGATCGCGTTCATGCCGGTTCCGTCACCTTCGCGATCCGGGAGTCACGTATGCGGCCACCAGGTGCGGCGTCGCGCACCCGTGTCCAGGGGGTCAACAGCCGCTGGAGCAGCAGCAACAGCAGATCCGCGACGATCGCGAGCACCACGCACAGGACGGAGGCGGTGAGCACCTGCGCCTTGAAGTCGCTGTCGAGCCCGTCCATGATCAGGCCGCCGAGCCCGCCGTAATCGACGATGGCGCCGACCGTGGTGAGCGCGACCGTGGACACGGTGGCGATCCGCACGCCGGCGAGGATCGCCGGGAGCGCGAGCGGCAGTTCGACTTCCCAGAGCAGCCGGCCGGGACCGTACCCGAGCCCGAGCGCCGCCTCCCGCGACTCCTCGGGAACCGCGGCGAGTCCCGCCATCACATTCCGTACGAGAATCGTCAGCGAGTAGAGCACCAGGCCCGTGATCACCAGGGCCGGGGAGAGCCCGAAGAGCGGCAGCAGCAGCGAGAACATCGCAAGGGACGGGATCGAGTAGAGCGCCGTGGTCAGACCGAGCACCGGACCCGCGAACCCCTTGCCGCGGCGCGCGAGCAGCGCCAGCGGGAAGGCCACGAGCAGGCCGATCAGCACGGAGGCGGCCGTGATCCACACATGCTGGACGGTCGCGTCGATCAGCTCCTGGCTGCGTGACTCCAGGTACTTCACGCACACCCAGTCGTTCGTCACCAGGCAGTTCTCTTGGTCCACGGCGCTCACCTCCCCCGTCACGCCGAACCTATGTATGACTGGTGACCCTAAACCCAAGCACCGACAATCGCCGAGGACTGTCGTCCTGCAGCAACATGGCGTTTACAACGAGCCCACCACAATGGGGAGTCATGATCCGGTTCGAGCACGTCAGCAAGCGGTACGCCGATGGCACCATGGCCGTCGACGACCTGTCGTTCGAGGTCGCGGCGGGTGAACTGGTCACCCTGGTGGGCCCGTCGGGCTGTGGCAAGACCACCACCATGAAGATGGTGAACCGGCTGATCGAGCCGACCTCCGGGCAGATATTTCTCGACGGGGAAGACATATCCGAAATCGATCCGGTCCAACTCCGGCGCCGTATCGGCTATGTGATTCAGCAAGTCGGCCTCTTCCCGCACAAGACGGTCCTGGAGAACACCGCGACCGTCCCCCATCTCCTCGGCTGGAAGAAGGGCGACGGCAAGCAGCGCGCCGCCGAACTCCTCGACCTCGTCGGCCTCGACCCCTCCCTCTACGGCGACCGCTATCCGGAGCAACTCTCCGGCGGCCAGCGCCAACGGGTGGGTGTGGCAAGGGCGTTGGCGGCCGATCCGCCCGTACTTCTGATGGACGAGCCGTTCGGCGCGGTCGACCCGGTGGTGCGCGAGCATCTACAGACGGAGTTCCTGCGGCTGCAGCAGGAAGTGAACAAGACGGTGCTCTTCGTCACGCATGACATAGAGGAGGCCGTACGGCTCGGCGACCGTATCGCCGTCTACGGCCAGGGACGTATCGAGCAGTACGACGCCCCCGCCGCCGTCCTCGGCGCTCCCGCCAACCCCTATGTCGCCGATTTCGTGGGCTCCGACCGCGGCCTCAAGCGCCTTTCGGTCACCCCGATCGAGGAGACCGACCTCGAACAGCCTCCCGTCGTACGCCTGGAGGACTCGGCCAAGACGGCCGGCGCGCGCATGGCAGCCGAGGGCGCGAGCTGGGCGGTCGTGCTCGACTCCGACGGCAATCTGCACGGCTGGGTGAGCTCCGGCCGGCTCCTCTCCGGCACGGTGGCCGACCACGCGCGCCGGATGGAGGCCTGGCTGCCGGTCGGCGCCTCGCTGAAGCGGGCGTTCTCCACGATGCTGCAGCACGACGCGGGCTGGATCGCGGTGATCGACGAGAGCGCCAAGGGCCGCTTCCTCGGTGTGCTCACTCCGGCCACGCTGCACGAGGCGCTGCGGCGGTCCACCGCGGCGGACGCGCGGGCCATTCCCCGTACGGAAGTGGAGTTGGAGACGATCACCGGGGTCTAGGGCGTTGCTGCCCGTGCGGCCGGACAGACCCCTCCCGCCCGGGGGCCGAGCCCTTCAAAGGCTATCGCCGCCCACTGACATCGCGACCGAACCACAGCCCGCTCACGCCCTCAGCACGCTCAGGCCTTCAGCACGCTCAGGCCTTCAGCCGCCCGCTGATCCACACCAGCGTCGCCGGGATCTCCCGGCGCCAGGTGTTGAAGTTGTGGCCGCCGGAGTCGAGCAGGATCGAGGAGACCCTGGTGGGCGCCTTGACCTTGTCGATGAACTTCAGGGTGTCCTGGTAGTTGTCCTCGCCCTCCTTGCTGCTGGTCGCGAGCAGCGAGACGGGCGGCGCGGGCCTGTGGTCGAGCAGCCACATCAGGTCGGACTCCTGCTTGACCTTGGTGTCGCCCTGGAACAGGTCGCCGGTCTGGTCGTCTATCGGCGCCATGTAGTTGGCGGAGAGTCCGGCGCCGGCGGCGAAGCGGTCCGGGTGCTTCATCGCGATCTTCAACGCGCAGTAGCCACCGGTGGAGTTGCCGATCACGCCCCAGTTCTCCGGCTTCGTACCGACGCGGTACTCGCCCTGGATCGCGGTCGGCAGATCCTCGGCGAAGAAGGTCTCGGTCTGCGGGCCGCCCGGTATGTTCACGCACTCGGTGTCGCGGCCGGAGACGATCGAGGGCCGCAGCATCACCAGGATCATCGGCTGCATCTTGCCCTCGCGCGCCTGCTTGCCGGCGGTCTGCGGATAGTGCAGGCCCTTGATCAGGTTCTCGGCGGTGCCCGGGTACCCGGTGATCACGACGGAGGCCGGGAACTTCTTGTCCTTGTACTCGGGCTGGAAATACTCCGGCGGCAGATAGACATACGCGGGGCTCGCCAGCTTGGACTTCGGGCCGGCGATGTCCACCTTCTGGATCTGCCCGCCGACCCGCGGCTGGGAGCCGCCGGGCACATTCACGGACTGGGTGCCGGTGACCTTGACCGGACCGCTCGCCCCACCCGAGGTGTCGTGGTCGACGACCACTCCGGGCTCCTGCTCCTGGCCGAAGAGGTCGGCCCACGAGGCGTAGAAACCGAACTCCTTGTTGGCCGCGAGCCCCACCGAAGCGAACACCATGACCTGCGTCAGGGCGAGCAGCACGATCCGGCCGAGTACGGCGCGCCAGTTCCGCCCGGCGAGCCGCGGCCAGAACCAGACCGTGCCGACGAACAGGAGCACGGCCAGAAGGACGGCCACTGCCAGCGCTGCGTTGCTCGTGAGACCCATGGGATTGCCTGTTCTACCTGTCTTGTTTGGGCGTTTTTTACCGTCTGCGATGAACCCGACTCCCGGCCACGCCGTCCTATAGGGCGCAATTCGCCCGGTACGCGACAGCGCCTGGGCCTCGGCTCTCGCAGAACCACGGGGTGCAATGTCCAGCTGGATAGATGCGGAAAAAACGGACAAGGTTCCCTCTACGATGCGCGCCTCCGGGACGATGCGCGCCTCTGGTACCCGCCGCCTCCCCCGAGGTCCGCGCCCCGAGAAGGTCCCGTCCCTGATCGCGACCGCCTGCACCCTGATCGGCCTGCTCGACATCGCCGCCGGCGTCTTCCCGCGCTTCCGGCACAGCCGCATCCACGCCCTGGCCCAGGTCCTGCCGGGCGCCCTCGGCCCGTACGCCGCCGCCCTCGCGATCTGCGCCGGCGTCCTGCTCCTGCTGCTCGCGCACGGCCTGCGCCGCCGCAAGCGCCGCGCCTGGCGGGCGGCCGTGGTGCTGCTGCCGCTCGGGGCCCTGGCGCAGTTCACGTACCGGCACTCGATCGCCGGTGTCGTCCTGCCGCTGCTGCTCCTGGCCCTCCTGCTCCGCCATCGGAGTGAATTCGCGGCCCTGCCCGACCCTCGCAGCCGCTGGAAGGCGGTGACGAATTTCCTGCTCATGAGCGTCTTCTCGGTCGGCATCGGCTGCGTGGTCGTCGGCACCCACGCCCAGCGCGCCGTCGGCGAACCCTCGGTGGCCGAGCTGCTCAAGCACGTCCTGTACGGCCTGGTCGGCGTCGAAGGGCCCGTCGACTACTACGGCCGTACGTCCTGGACGGTCGGCGCCTCGCTCGGCGCCCTCGGCCTGCTCACCGCCCTGACCACGATCTATCTGGCCTTCCGCCCCGAACATCCGGCCGCCCGCCTCACCCCGGACGACGAGGGCCGGCTCCGCGCGCTCCTCGCACGGCACGGCGCCCGCGACTCGCTCGGCCACTTCGCGCTGCGCCGCGACAAGGGCGTGGTCTTCTCGCCGAGCGGCAAGGCCGCGGTCACGTACCGCGTCGTCAGTGGCGTGATGCTCGCGAGCGGCGACCCGATCGGCGACGTGGAGGCCTGGCCCGGCGCCATCGAACGCTTCATGGCCGAGGCCGAGGCCCACTCCTGGACCCCGGCCGTGATGGGATGCTCGCGCACCGGCGGCGAGGTCTGGACCCGCGAGAGCGGCCTCGACGCCCTGGAACTCGGCGACGAGGCGATCGTGGACGTCGCCGACTTCTCGCTCTCCGGGCGCGCGATGCGCAATGTGCGCCAGATGGTCAAGCGCATCGAACGGGCCGGCTACACGACGCGGGTGCGGCGCGTGAGCGACCTGTCCGAGGACGAACTCGACCGCGTCCGCCGGGCCGCCGCCGACTGGCGCGGCACGGACAACGAGCGCGGCTTCTCCATGGCGCTCGGCCGCATCGGCGACCCCGCGGACGGCGACTGCCTCATCGCCACCGCCCACCTCGCCGACCCCGAAACCCCTTCCCCGGGCGCCGACTTGAAGGCCGTCCTGCACTTCGTCCCCTGGGGCCCGGACGGGGTCTCCCTCGACCTGATGCGCCGCGACCGCAGCGCCGACCCGGGCATGAACGAGCTCCTCATCGTCGCCGCCCTGCAAGCCTCCCCCGCCCTCGGCCTCCAGCGGATGTCCCTCAACTTCGCGATGTTCCGCGCCGCCCTCGCCCGCGGCGAACAGTTGGGCGCGGGCCCGGTCCTGCGCACCTGGCGCGGCCTGCTCGTGTTCCTGTCACGCTGGTTCCAGATCGAATCGCTCTACAAGTTCAACGCCAAGTTCCGCCCGCGCTGGGAGCCGCGCTTCGTGGTCTTCCGCAGCTCGCGCGACCTGCCGCGGATCGGCTTCGCGGCGATGCAGGCGGAGGGCTTCGTCACACTCGCCGCGCCCCGCTTCCTACGGGGTGCGCGGCGGCCGGCCCGGGCCTGTCCGCACGAGGGTGACGGGCGAGCGGGAGGTCCGGGCGGCCTGAGGGCCGGGACGGGCGGCCTGCTCGTCCGCGTACGGGTGGCCGGGCCGCTGCCCGTACGGGCAGCGGCTCCTCCAACCACCGGAGCCGGCCGCTCCTCGTACGCACAGTCGACCGCTCCCCGTACGGGCCGTCGGCCCGCTCCTCGTACGAGCGGGGCAAACCAACCCGCCCACGGGCCTAGGCTTGGCGTATGAGTACGTCACGTGGCCGAGGACATGTCGAGGGACTGCCCGACTGGGACCGCTGCGCGGTCATGGGCGTGGTCAACGTGACCCCGGACTCCTTCTCCGACGGCGGCCGCTGGTTCGACACCACCGCCGCCGTCAAGCACGGCCTCGACCTCGTCGCCCAGGGCGCCGATCTGGTCGACGTCGGCGGCGAGTCCACCCGCCCGGGCGCCACGCGCGTGGACGAGGCCGAAGAACTGCGCCGGGTCATCCCGGTCGTCCGCGGCCTCGCCTCCGAAGGCGTCGCGGTCTCCGTCGACACCATGCGCGCCACGGTCGCCGAACAGGCCCTCGCCGCCGGCGCCCTGCTCGTCAACGACGTCAGCGGCGGCCTCGCGGACCCGGCGATGATCCCGGTCGTCGCCGACGCCGGAGCGCCGTTCGTGGTGATGCACTGGCGCGGCTTCAGCGAGGGCATGAACAGCCTCGCGGTGTACGCGGACGTCGTCGGCGAGGTCGTCGCCGAACTCCGCACCCGCCTCGACGCGGTGATCGAGGGCGGCATCGCCCCCGAGCGGATCGTCGTCGACCCGGGCCTCGGCTTCGCGAAGAGCGCCGAGCACGACCTGGCCCTCGTCGCGCACATGCGCGAGCTGCGCGCGCTGGGGTACCCGGTCCTGGTCGCGGCCTCCCGCAAACGTTTCCTCGGCCGCGTCCTGGCCGGCCCCGAGGGCGCCCCGCCCCCCGCGCGCGAACGCGACGCGGCCACCGCGGCGGTCTCGGCGATCGCCGCGCACGAGGGTGCGTGGGCGGTACGCGTGCACGAGGTGCGGGCCACCGCGGACGCGGTGCGGGTGGCCCGCGCCGTCGAAGGCGCCGTATCGCCCTCCGTATCGCCCTCCGTATCGACATCCCAGACCGACTCGCAGACCCCAGAAGGAGACCGGTGACGTCACGCGTGGACCTCGAAGCCGTCGAGAAGGCCAACACCGCCTTCTACGAAGCGATGGAACGCGGTGACTTCGAGGCGCTCTCCGACCTGTGGCTCACCGGCGACGAAGGCGACGGCGTCAGCTGCGTCCACCCCGGCTGGCCGGTCCTGACGGGCCGCGGCGAGGTGCTGCGCTCGTACGCCCTGATCATGGCGAACACGGAGTACATCCAGTTCTTCCTCACGGACCTCAAGATCGCGGTCAACGGCGACACGGCCCTGGTCACCTGCACGGAGAACATCCTCAGCGGCGCCCCCTCGGAGGAGGCCGGGGAGCTCGGCCCCCTGGTCGGCCAGCTGGTCGTCGCCTCCAACCTCTTCCGCCGCACTCCGTCCGGCTGGCAGCTGTGGTCCCACCATGCGTCGCCCGTGCTGGCGGAGCGGGCTGAGGACGACGAAGAAGCTGTCGAGGGCAACGAATAGCCGAGGGCGCACATCCCCCTCCCGAGTGGGCAGCAGCCCGAAGAGGGTTTGCCGCCGCGTCTGCGGGTAAGCCCCGCAACCAGCCGCCCGTATCAAAAGCCGGATCACCTGTCCATAGCCCCCACGGGCGAGCCCCACCCGCACCCGAAGGTAGATTCGAAGGGGACTGGTGTGCCGACCGCACTCGGCTGCAGCCCGACGAAACCGAGATGAGCAGGAGTGATTCGCGTGGACCGTGTCGCGCTGCGCGGCCTCAAGGCCCGTGGTCACCACGGCGTTTTCGCCAAGGAACGCGAAGAGGGCCAGACCTTCATCGTGGATCTGGTGCTGAGCCTGGACACCCGCTCGGCCGCCGCCGACGACGATCTGACGAAGACGGTGCATTACGGCGTGGTGGCCGAGGAGGTCGTGGCCGCCGTCGAAGGCGACCCCGTCGACCTCATCGAGACGCTCGCCGAGCGCATCGCCCAGACCTGCCTCAAGCACGAACCGGTCCAGGAGGTCGAGGTCGTCGTGCACAAGCCGGACGCCCCGATCACCGTCCCGTTCGACGATGTGACGATCACGATCACCCGGAGCCGAGTATGAACAACGTGCAGAGCGACCCCACGGTCCAGCCCGTTCCCGCCTCCGTCGTGGCTCAGGTGGACGCCGCCGACACCACGCTGCAGAACCCCAAATTCGCCGTGATCGCCCTCGGCTCCAACCTCGGCAACCGTCTGGAGACCCTCCAGGGCGCCGTGGACGCGCTCGAGGACACCCCCGGCCTGCGGGTGAAGGCCGTCTCGCCGGTCTACGAGACGGAGCCCTGGGGTGTCGCCCCGGACTCCCAGCCCTCGTACTTCAACGCGGTCGTCGTGATCAAGACGACGCTGCCCCCGTCCTCGCTCCTGGAGCGCGCGCACGCGGTCGAGGAGGCCTTCCACCGCGTACGCGACGAGCGCTGGGGCCCGCGCACGATCGACGTCGACATCGTTGCCTACCAGGACGTCGTCTCCGACGACCCGGTGCTCACGCTCCCGCACCCGCGCGCCCACGAACGCGCCTTCGTGCTCGCGCCCTGGCACGACGTCGACCCCGAGGCCGTCGTCCCCGGCCGCGGACCGGTGGCCGAGCTGCTCGCCTCCGTCCCCCGCGAGGGCGTCGCGCCGCGCGTGGACCTGGAACTGCGGCTGCCCGAGTAATCGTTAAGGTCTAACGGGCCCGGGTACGACAGGGCCCACCGGGCCCGGACACAGGGCCCACCCGGACCGTACGAGGACGAGGCCGCGCCCCGTCCGTGTGGAGGCGAACACACCCGTGAAGCAGCTGCGCATCAGGACGCTGGCCGTCACCTTCCTGGTGGCCGGTGTCCTGTCCTGGGCCCTGGCCAAGCTGCTGGTGGCGCGGGACTCGCTCGGCACCCTGCCGAGCGTCCCGCTGGCCGCGCCCATCGTGCTCGCGGTCATCGCGGCCGCCCTCCTGGCCACGGCCATCTCGCTGCGCTCCCGCCTGCGCGCCCAGCGCGACCGCGTGCCGGGCGCGAAGGGCGTGGAGCCCTTGATGGCGGCCCGCGCGGTGGTCTTCGGCCAGGCGAGCGCCCTGGTCTCGGCCCTGGTCAGTGGTGTCTACGGCGGGCTCGGCATCTTCCTCCTGTCCCACCTGGACGTCCCGGCCCGCCGCGACCAGGCCGTCTATGCGGCCTTCGCGGTCGCGGCCGGTATCGCGGTCATCGCCGCGGCCCTCTTCCTGGAGCGGGTCCTGCGCCTCCCGGAGGACGACGACACGGAGAGCGCGGTGGCCTGAGCCACGGCCCCACACACATACGGGGAGGGCGCGGCGTCTCGCAGACGCCGCGCACTCCCCGTATGCGCAAAGAGGTCAGCGCGCCATGATCAGGCTGATCGCCTCGGCCCGCGTCGCCGGATCCCGCAGCTGACCCCGTACCGCCGACGTCAGCGTCTTCGCGCCCGGCTTGCGCACCCCGCGCATCGTCATGCACATGTGCTCGCACTCGACGACCACGATCACGCCGCGCGGCTCCAGGATCTCCATCAGGGAGTCGGCGATCTGCGTGGTCAGGCGCTCCTGCACCTGCGGCCGGCGCGCGAACACATCGACGAGCCGCGCCAGCTTCGACAGACCGGTGATCTTCCCGTCCGTGGACGGGATGTACCCGACGTGCGCGACCCCGTGGAACGGCACCAGGTGATGTTCACAGCTGGACATCACCTCGATGTCCTTCACGAGCACCATCTCGTCGTGACCGATGTCGAACGTCGTGGTCAGGACGTCCTCGGGCTTCTGCCACAGCCCCGCGAATATCTCCCTGTACGCCCGCGCCACCCGCGCCGGCGTCTCGAGCAGGCCTTCGCGGTCCGGGTCCTCGCCGACCGCGATGAGCAGTTCGCGTACGGCGTTCTCGGCGCGCTTCTCGTCGAACTCGCCGATCTTGGTCTCGCCGTCCAGCGTCACCGGGTCGGTCATGGGTCCCTCGTTCCTGTACGTCAGGTCACGGGCATACGGAAATGCCGCGCCCCCCAAGGCTAAAACCTGGGGGGCGCGGCATCCATTCCGGGCCTGCTGAGACCAGTGGGTCCCGGCAGGTCAGGCCTCCGGGCGGTCCTCCGGAGCGGGGGCCGGGGCCTTGCTGAGCTCCGGCGTGCCCGTTTCGGTGGTGGAGGCGGTGACCGCGGGCGTCGCACCATTGGCGCCGTTGGTCAGGGAGAGCTCACGGGGCGAGAGCACCGGGGGCCGCGTCGAGGGCGTACGCCGAGCGGAGCCGGTCCACGCGGGGCGGGCCGGGCGCTTGGTGATCGACGCGAAGATCTCGGCGATCTGCTCCTTGTTGAGCGTCTCCTTCTCGAGGAGCGCGAGGACCAGGTTGTCGAGAACGTCGCGGTTCTCGACGAGGATCTCCCAGGCCTCGTTGTGCGCGGTCTCGATGAGCTTCTTGACCTCTTCGTCGACCAGCGCCGCGACCTCTTCCGAGTAGTCGCGCGGGTGCCCCATCTCACGGCCCAGGAACGGTTCGGTGTTGTCGCCGCCGAACTTGATGGCGCCGAGCCGCTCCGTCATGCCGTACTGCGTGACCATCGCGCGGGCCGTTGCAGTGGCCTTCTCGATGTCGTTCGCAGCACCCGTGGTCGGGTCGTGGAAGACCAGTTCCTCGGCCGCGCGCCCGCCCAGCATGTACGCGAGCTGGTCGAGCATCTCGTTGCGCGTGGTCGAGTACTTGTCCTCGTCCGGCAGCACCATCGTGTAGCCCAGAGCACGGCCTCTGGAGAGGATCGTGATCTTGTGGACCGGATCGGAGTTCGGAGAAGCCGCCGCGACCAGGGCGTGGCCGCCCTCGTGGTACGCGGTGATCTTCTTTTCCTTGTCCGACATGATCCGGGTGCGCTTCTGCGGGCCCGCGACCACACGGTCGATCGCCTCGTCCAGGGCGTGGTTGTCGATCAGCTTCTTGTCGCCGCGCGCCGTCAGGAGCGCCGCTTCGTTCAGCACGTTCGACAGGTCCGCACCGGTGAAGCCGGGCGTACGACGGGCAACTGCGCCCAGGTCGACGTCCGGGGCGACCGGCTTGCCCTTCTGGTGGACCTTGAGGATCTCCAGACGGCCCACCATGTCCGGGCGGTCGACCGCGATCTGCCGGTCGAAACGTCCGGGGCGAAGCAGCGCCGGGTCCAGGATGTCGGGCCGGTTCGTGGCGGCGATCAGGATGACGCCGCCCTTCACGTCGAAGCCGTCCATCTCGACGAGCAGCTGGTTGAGCGTCTGCTCGCGCTCGTCGTGACCGCCGCCCATACCGGCACCGCGGTGCCGGCCGACTGCGTCGATCTCGTCGACGAAGACGATCGCCGGGGCGTTCGCCTTGGCCTGCTCGAAGAGGTCACGGACTCGGGAGGCACCGACACCGACGAACATCTCGACGAAGTCGGAACCGGAGATCGAGTAGAAGGGGACCCCGGCCTCACCGGCGACGGCGCGTGCGAGCAGCGTCTTACCGGTTCCGGGCGGGCCGTAGAGCAGCACGCCCTTGGGGATCTTGGCGCCGACGGCCTGGAACTTGGCCGGCTCCTGCAGGAACTCCTTGATCTCGTGGAGCTCCTCGACGGCCTCGTCCGACCCGGCCACATCGGCGAAGGTCGTCTTCGGGGTGTCCTTGGTGATCAGCTTCGCCTTGGACTTCCCGAACTGCATGACGCGCGAACCGCCGCCCTGCATCTGGTTCATCAGGAAGAGGAAGACGACGACGATCAGGACGAAGGGCAGCAGCGACAGCAGGATGCCGACGAACGGGTTCTGCTTCGACGGCGAGACGGTGTAACCGTCCTTGATGTCACCGTTGTCGTAGTTGTCCTGCAGGGTGTTGGCGATCGTCACACCCTGGTCGCCGATGTAGCTGGCCTGGATCTTGGTGCTGCCGCCGTACTTGTCCTTGTCGGCATCGCTGATGCCGTCCTTGAGCTCGACCTTGATGAGCTGTTCATCACCGGTGGTGAGCTTGGCGCTCTGGACCTGCTTGTCCTTGATGGCCTGGTAGACCTCGCCGGTGTCCACCGTCTTGTAGCCGCCGGACGAGCCGACGACCTGCATCAACACGACCACGGCGAGGACGGCCAGCACGATCCACATGACCGGCCCACGGAAGTATCGCTTCACGTCCATCCATACGGAGCGGAGACCGCCCCGTCCCTCCTGCCATGTGAGTTTGATAAGGCTTCAAAAAAGCTGTTCTTCGGACGGTACCCCAGCATTGTCACCCGACGCGGCAGGGGACGGCCGATAAACCCGCCTTCCCATGCTCCAACGCGGGGAATCGGGCGAGGGTTCCCGCCGCCAGACGAGCGAGGTCCCAACGGCCGTACGGGGTACGGAAGCTCAGCCGCCGTAGACGTGCGGGGCGAGGGTGCCGACGAAGGGCAGGTTCCGGTACTTCTCGGCGAAGTCCAGGCCGTAGCCCACGACGAACTCGTTGGGAATGTCGAAGCCGACCCACTCCACGTCGATCGCGACCTTGGCGGCCTCGGGCTTGCGCAGCAGGGTGCAGACCTTCAGCGACTCGGGCTCGCGCGAGCCGAGGTTGGAGAGCAGCCAGGACAGGGTGAGACCGGAGTCGATGATGTCCTCGACGATCAGGACGTGCTTGCCCTTGATGTCGGTGTCGAGGTCCTTGAGGATGCGGACCACGCCCGAGGACTGGGTCCCGGCGCCGTACGAGGACACCGCCATCCAGTCCATCGTGACGGGGGTGGACAGTGCGCGTGCCAGGTCCGCCATGACCATCACGGCGCCCTTGAGGACTCCGACGATCAGCAGGTCCTTGCCCGCGTACTCCGCATCGATCTTCGCGGCGAGCTCTTCGAGCTTCGCGTCGATCTCTTCCTTGGTGATGAGCACCTTCTCGAGGTCGGTGCCCATGTCTTTCGCGTCCACCCGCATCACTTTCGTCGTCCGAGGTGCCGGCCGCTTCAGCAGTCGGCTACGTACCGTCCGCAACAGCAGTCGGCTTCAGCCCTGCCGGATGACAAGTCTGCCACCCTGCCGCTGGGCGACGACCCGGCCGGGCAGGTTGATGGCTTTCTGGCCGCGCCAACCGGTGATCAGGCGGTCGATCTCCTCGATATGGCGCGCGAAGAGCGAACCCGCGGGCGCCCCGGCGTCGATGGCCGCGCGGCGCAGGATCCGGCGGCGCACGGCGGGCGGCAGCGCGAACAGCTTGGCGCACTCCAGGAGCCCGGTGTCGTCGCGCACGGTGGTCTCGGCCTGCGCGGCCCAGGAGTCGAGGGCGTCGGCGTCGTCACGGGAGAGCTGGGCGGTGCGGGCGAGGGCCTCCACGACACCCTTGCCGAGCGCCTTCTCCAGGGCGGGCAGTCCTTCGTGCCGCAGCCGTGAGCGCGTGTACGCGGGGTCGGCGTTGTGCGGGTCGTCCCATACGGGCAGCGACTGGACCATGCAGGCCTTGCGCGCGGTCTGCCGGTCGACCCCCAGGAACGGGCGGCGGTAACGGCCGGCGACCCCCGAGGTCTCGGCCATTCCGGACAGCGAGCGGATCCCGGAGCCACGGGCGAGTCCGAGCAGGACGGTCTCGGCCTGGTCGTCACGGGTGTGTCCGAGCAGTACGGCGGCGGCGCCGAGGCGCTGGGCGGCCTCGTCGAGCGCGGCATAGCGGGCGTCGCGGGCGGCCGCTTCGGGTCCGCCTTCGCGGCCGACGGTGACGGCCAGCGATTCGACGGGGGAAAGGCCCAGGGCCGTCATCCGGACGACGACTTCGGCGGCGCGCAGATCGGAACCGGGCTGAAGGCCGTGGTCGACGGTGACGGCGCCGGCGCGGATGCCGAGCTTGGGGGCCTCGAACGCGAGAGCGGAGGCGAGCGCCATGGAGTCTGCGCCGCCGGAGCAGGCGACGAGGACCAGGGGGCCGTCGGCGGGGAGTTCGGTGGTGGAGTTGTCGGTGAGGATGTCGTGGAGGACGCGGCGGACTGCCAGGCGTATCGCCGCGACCGCAGGATGGGGACCCATGTCCGGTTCCCTTCGTGGAGCTTCGTGGAGTACGGGGGCGTGAGTACGGGGGAGGTCTCGTCACTCAGGGTGCATAGATGGTGACAGAGACGAGTCGTTCCCCGAGCATTGCACGCCTTCCGCAGGCCCACGGTCCCTCAGAAGAGTGATTACGGAGGCTTGATTCTGCCGAGGTGGCGCGGTGCTCAGGAATCAGCTTTACGGTGCACCCGCGCGACCCAGTCCGCCGGTTTGGCGATCTCCGACTTGGTGGGCAGCGTGTTGGGCGAGGTCCAGACGCGGTTGAAGCCGTCCATCCCGACCTCGTCAACGACCGCGCGGACGAAACGTTCGCCGTCGCGGTACTGCCGCAGCTTGGCGTCGAGCCCGAGCAGCTTCCGCAGCGCCATATCCAGCCGCGAGGCGCCCTTGGCCCGGCGCTGCTGGAACTTCTCCCTGATCTCCCCCACGGACGGCACGACATCGGGTCCCACGCCGTCCATCACGAAGTCCGCATGCCCTTCGAGCAGCGACATCACGGCGGTGAGGCGGCCGAGGATCTCGCGCTGGGCAGGGGTCTGGACGATCTCGACTAGGGAGGGACCCCCGTCGTCGTCCTCCCTGTCCGTCTTGTTGCCGGCCAGTGCGGAGGCCGCCTCGCGGAAGCGTTCGAGGACCGTCATCGGGTCGACCTCGGTCTCGCCGAGGAATGACTGGATCTCGCCCTCGAGGTGGTCGCGCAGCCAGGGCACCCCGGTGAACTGGGTGCGGTGGGTCTCCTCGTGCAGACAGACCCAGAGCCTGAAGTCGTGCGGGTCGACGTCGAGTTCGCGCTCCACGTGCACGATGTTCGGCGCCACGAGCAGGAGTCGGCCGCCGCCGACGGCACTGCCGGGGAGCTCCTTGGTGGGCGGCGCGAAGGTCTCGTACTGCCCCAGGACGCGCGAGGCGAGGAAGCTGAGCAGCATGCCGAGCTCGACTCCGGTGACCTTGCCGCCGACCGCGCCGAGCATCGCGCCGCCGGCGCCGCCGCCACGGCGCTCGTGCATCTTCTCCAGGAGCGGCTTGAGGACCTCGCGGAACCCCGCGACGTTCGCCCGCACCCAGCCCGGACGGTCCACGACCAGGACCGGGGTGTCATGCGCGGCGTCGGTGGCCATCTTCGTGAAGGAACGGACATGTTCCTCCGAGGACTTGGCGTGCCGGCGCAGCTCCGCGACGATGGCGCGCGCCTCGTCACGGCTGACCTCGGGGCCTGGGCGCACCAGGCGGGTCGCAGTCGCGACCGCGAGATTCCAGTCGACCATCCCCTGTGCGGCACCGCCGATGCTCGTCATGCGTCAACCGTACGTTGTCATGGGGCCGGGCGGTGAGGGTTCGGTCCGGGGTGGGTTGTTTCCGGGGGTTGGCCCCTAGGGGTCCGGTTCGGCGTGGATACGGGCGCGGGTCAGCGGCAGCCGCAGTTGGCCACCGTGGCCGCGAGGCGGTCGAGGGTGGACTGGGCCGCCTGGGGTGCGGAGGTGCCCGAGGCCGTGAACGCGAAGAGCAGCAGGCGGCCGTCGGCGTCGACCACGGATCCGGCGAGGGTGTTGATGCCGGTCAGGGTGCCCGTCTTCGCGCGGACCAGGCCGGTGCCCGGGGCCGCTCCGGAGGCTTCGTCGAAGGCATAGCGGTTCTTCAGCGTCCCCGTGAAGCCCGCGACCGGGAGGCCGGTGAGGGCCGGGCGGAGTTCCGGGTGGGCCGGGTCGGCGGCCTTGGCGAGCAGGGCCGTCAGGAGGCGGGCGGAGACGCGGTCGGCGCGGTTCAGGCCGCTTCCGTCGGCGAACTTGGCGCCCTCCACCGGCAGTTGGAGGTCCCGCAGCCGCTTCTCGACGGCCTTCGCGGCCCCGTCGAAGCTCGCCGGCTCACCGGACGCGAGGGCGACCTGGCGTACGAGGGCCTCGGCGATGTCGTTGTCGCTGTGGGTCAGCATCCGCTCGACGAGGGCCGTCAGCGGCGCGGATGCGGTGCTGCCCAGCTCCTCCGCCTTCGCGCCGGCCTTCGACGCCTGGGGTGCGCCGCCTTCGAGCCGTACGCCTTCTTCGCGCAGCATCTCCGCGAAGCGCTTCGCGGCCGCGGCGGCCGGATCGCCGGAGCGCGCGGCCGGACCGCTCGCCGAGTCGTCGAGGCGGCCCTCGTCGATCATCAGGGCGCTGACCGGGGCGATGTTCTCGTTCGGACCGATGGGGTGCAGGCCGGGGCCCGAGTAGAGCGAGGTGTCGTACGAGAGGCGGAGCTTGCCCTCGCGCGGGTGCTCCGCGAGGGACTTGGCGGTGGCCCGGGCCAGTTCGCGCAGGCTGGAGCCGCCGTTGCCGTCGGGCCTGGCGGTGAGGGTGGGGTCGCCGGCGCCGACGAGGACCAGTTCGTTCGCACCGGGGTCCGCGACCGCCTTGGTGACGATGCGGTGGTCCGGGCCGAGCGCGGTGAGCGCCGCGACCGCTGTGGCGATCTTCGTGGTGGACGCAGGGGTGACGGCGTCGCCGGACTTCGCGGCGTACAGCTCCTCGCCGGTCAGGGCGTCGACCACGGAAGCGGTGCGGTGGGTGCCGAGCGAAGGGTCCTTCAGGAGCGGGTCGAGTACGTCGGCGAGTGCGCTCTTGGTCGGGGCGGGCGCGGAGCCCTGCGGGGCGCCGAGCGCGGACAGGACGTCCGGGGCGGCGGGCGCGGGGTCCGGTTCGCCCCGGTCACGCCCGTGATCTGCGCCACCGTCGGCTTCCCGCGATGCGGCCCAGGCCCGCTCGGCCGTACGCTGGCCTGAGTCCCAGGGACCGGCCGCGGTCACCACCACGGCCGAAAGCACCAGACCGAACGTGGCGGCGGCGGCCGTGAACTGCCAGGTCTTCAGCGGTCCCGGCCGCCGGAACGACCTCGGTGGACGCGGCGGCCTCGACGGCTCCGGAAGCTCGGCATCCTCTGCGAGCCCCCGGTCCTTGAGCTCGGGCACCACGGACCAGCCCCTTTCGCGATCACACACTTGCGTGAGGGACACTTAATCACTGCGTCTTTCGAAGTATGTGCTGATCATGGAGGAGTCACCGGTGGAGTTCGACGTCACGATCGAGATCCCGAAGGGTTCGCGTAACAAGTACGAGGTGGACCACGAGACCGGTCGTATCCGTCTGGACCGTCGTCTGTTCACCTCGACCAGCTACCCGGCCGACTACGGCTTCGTCGAGGACACCCTCGGCGAGGACGGCGACCCGCTGGACGCGCTCGTGATCCTGGACGAGCCGACCTTCCCCGGCTGCCTGATCAAGTGCCGCGCGATCGGCATGTTCCGGATGACCGACGAGGCGGGCGGCGACGACAAGCTGCTCTGCGTGCCGGCCTCCGACCCGCGCGTCGAGCACCTGCGCGACATCCACCACGTCTCCGAGTTCGACCGCCTGGAGATCCAGCACTTCTTCGAGGTCTACAAGGACCTGGAGCCCGGCAAGTCCGTCGAGGGCGCCGACTGGGTCGGCCGCACCGAGGCCGAGGCCGAGATCGTGCGTTCGTACGAGCGGTACAAGACCCAGGGCCACTGAACCTTTTAGCGGTCGCGGCGAACGGGCCGCTCGTCCCCTGAACCAGGGGCGAGCGGCCCGTTCGCGTATACGGAATCCGGATGGGACGGCCCGTTCCCGGGTACGGGAGGGGCCGGTGGGCCGGTTCGTGCGTTCATACGCATACTGGGCGTACTGGCCATGCCGATGATGGAGAAGAGGGCGTTGACGGATCTGGAGGCCGAGGACCGCAAACCGCAGTCCGATGAGGCACGCAGTGCGTTCGCCCCCGTGGGCGGCGTGGAGACCGTGCCCGCGCCGGAGGTGGAGCAGCCGACCTCGGAGTTCACGATTCCGCAAGGGCTGCGGATTCCGCCCGCGCCGCCGGAGGCGGACACCTCGGCGTTCACGCACCCGCAGAGCTACCACCACAGTGCTTTCACGCCCGCGGAGGGCATCCCCAAGGTCCGGCTGACCAAGGACGCGCCCTGGCAGGACCGGATGCGCACCATGCTGCGTACGCCGGTGACGGACCGGCCCGCGTCCGAGCCCACGCAGCGGCACGAGGACGAGGGGCCGGCCGTCCCCCGTGTGCTCGACCTGACCCTGCGTATCGGGGAGCTGCTGCTCGCGGGCGGTGAGGGGGCCGAGGACGTGGAGGCCGCGATGTTCGCGGTCTGCCGTTCGTACGGGCTCGACCGCTGCGAGCCGAACGTCACCTTCACGCTGCTCTCGATCTCGTATCAGCCCTCCCTGGTCGACGACCCGGTGACGGCCTCGCGCACCGTACGGCGCCGCGGCACCGACTACACGCGGCTGCAGGCCGTGTACCAGCTGGTCGACGACATCAGCGCCGAGGAGATCGACGTCTCCCTCGAGGAGGCGTACCGCGCGCTCGCGCAGATCCGGCGCAACCGGCACCCATATCCCGGCTGGGCGCTGACCATGGCCAGCGGGCTGCTCGCGGGTGCGGCCTCCGTCCTGGTCGGCGGTGATACGCCGGTGTTCATCGCGGCGATGCTCGGCGCGATGCTCGGCGACCGGCTCGCGTGGCTGTGTGCCGGGCGGGGGCTGCCGGAGTTCTACCAGTTCCTGGTGGCCGCGATGCCGCCGGCCGCGATGGGCGTGGCGCTCACGCTCAGCCATACGTCGACCGTGAGCGGCTCCGCGGTGATCACCGGTGGGCTGTTCGCGCTGCTGCCCGGGCGGGCGCTCGTGGCGGGCGTGCAGGACGGTCTGACCGGCTACTACATCACCGCCGCGGCCCGGCTCCTCGAGGTCATGTACTTCTTCGTGGCCATCGTGGTGGGTGTGCTGACCGTGCTCTATCTGGGCGTGCAGCTGGGGGCGCAGCTCGATCCCGATGTGGCGCTGCAGATCACCGAGCGGCCGGAGGCCCAGATCCTCGCGTCGATGGCGCTGAGTCTGGCGTTCGCGGTCCTGCTGCAGCAGGAGCGGGGGTCGGTGCTGATGGTGACGCTCAACGGCGGGGTGGCCTGGGCGATCTTCGGAGCCCTGCACTTCGCGGGCGATATCTCGCCCGTGGCGGCGACGGCTGTCGCGGCCGGGGTGGTGGGTCTGTTCGGCCAGCTGTTCTCGCGCTACCGGTTCTCGTCGGCCCTGCCGTACATCACGGCGGCGATCGGGCCGCTGCTTCCGGGTTCCTCGACGTACTTCGGTGTGCTGTCGATCGCGCAGAACGATGTGCAGGGCGGCCTCGGGGCGCTCACCCGGGCGGCCGCCACGGCGATGGCCATCGCGATCGGCGTGAACCTCGGAAGTGAGATCTCGCGGCTGCTGCTCCGGGTGCCGGGGGCTGCGGGCCGGCGGGCGGCCAAACGTACGCGAGGCTTCTGACCTCGGGGTTTCCGGGATCGGGGTTTCGGGCCTCGGGTGGCCGGCCGCCTGCCGCGGGTGTCAGCGCTTGGCGTGGCGGCCGCGCTGGGGGGCCACCGGCGCGGAGCCCTGGCCCTCGGCCGCGGCCTTCTTGGACTTCGAGCGGGCGCGCAGGAACTCGATGGCGATCGGCACGACCGAGAGCAGGACGATGCCGATCAGGATCGCCTCGATGTTCTGGTGGACGAAGTCGACCTTGCCGAGCGAGGCGCCGAGCAGCGTCACGCCGACACCCCAGAGGATGCCGCCGATGATGTTGAACGTGATGAACGAGCGGTAGTTCATCCGGCTCACGCCCGCGATGATCGGCGTGAAGGTGCGCACGATCGGCACGAAGCGGGCCAGGACCAGGGACTTCGGGCCGTACTTCTCGAAGAATTCGTGCGCCTTCGTCACGTTCTCCTGTTTGAAGAACTTGGAGTCCGGGCGGTTGAAGAGCGAGGGGCCGACCTTCCGGCCGAAGAGATACCCCACCTGGTCGCCGACGATCGCGGCGATCGCGATCAAGGTGCACACCAGCCACAGCGGGTGGTCGAGCTGGTTGGTGGTGACCAGCAGGCCCGTGGTGAACAGGAGCGAGTCGCCGGGCAGGAAGAACCCGATGAGCAGGCCCGACTCGGCGAAGACGATGAGCAGCAGGCCGTACAACCCGAACTCGTTGAGCAGAAAGTCCGGATCGAGCCAGCTCGGTCCGAGCGCAAGCGTCGTCATCACGGGTCCGGGCTCCTGGGGGGTGTCGTGGGCATGAAAGCTCGCGGCGGGGCGTGGCCGCCTAAAGCTATCAACGCAGGGAGACAGGACCAGGTTCCACCGGGGGCCTTCCAGGATGCACCGGTGACGAAAAGGGACAAAGCTCTGCAGGTGAGAGGGGTGGGACGGGCGCGACGGAAGGGTCGGTGGATGGGAATCGAGGATTTCGGCGGCGGGCAGGGACCGCAGTCCGACGTGCTGGTCGTGACGACCAATGACGTGCCCGGCTACCAGGTGCAGCAGGTGATCGGCGAGGTCTTCGGGCTCACCGTGCGGTCCCGGCATCTGGGCAGCCAGATCGGGGCCGGTCTGAAGTCGATGATCGGCGGTGAGCTCAAAGGGCTCACGAAGACCCTGGTCGAGACCCGTAACCAGGCCATGGACCGACTGGTCGAGCAGGCCAGGGCGCGGGGCGCCAACGCGGTGCTCATGTTCCGTTTCGATGTGACCGAGGCGCAGGACGTCGGGACCGAGGTGTGCGCGTACGGGACGGCTGTGGTGATCACGCGGACCGCCTGACCGGACGCGGACCGCCTGACCGGACACGGTCCGACGGCAGCGCGGCGAGGCGTACGGCGGAGTGCCGTACGCCTCGTCGGCTACAGGTGGCGCAGCGCGTTCGCGATCATCGCCTCGCTCATGTATGCGGCCAGACCCGGCTTCGCCTTGTCGATGTTGCGCGTGAAGCGCTCGTCCGCGACGAACATCTCGGCGAGACAGCTGTGGATCTCGTGCGTGCAGGTGTAGTGGTACTGGCAGATCTGCAGGCGGTGCTCCTCCGCCATGTCCATCGCGGCCTCGGACGCGGGCTCGGCCCCCGATTCGATGAGCGCGATCATCCGCCGGGTCCAGTCGTCGGCCTCGGCCCTGATCCGCAGCCAGTCCTCCTTCGTGTACGAGGAGGTCTTGCGCTTCGACTCGGCCCAGGCGTCGGTGTTGCCCCAGCGCTGCTCGGCCTCCTCCTCGTACTGTTCGGGGTCGTGCTCGCCGAAGACCTCGAACCGCTCCTCGGGTGTGAGGTTGATGCCCATCTTCTTCGCCTCCATGGCTTGTTCGACGGCCGTGGCCATCTTCTGCAGCTGCTCGATCCGGCCGGCGAGCAGCTCGTGCTGGCGCCGCAGGTGTTCCTGCGGATCCACACCGGGGTCGTCGAGCAGCACCTTGACCTCGTCGAGCGGGAAGCCGAGCTCCCGGTAGAAGAGGATCTGCTGCAGCCGGTCGAGGTCCTCGTCGCTGTAGCGCCGATGGCCCGCGTAGCTGCGCTCGCTCGGGGCAAGCAGACCGATCTCGTCGTAGTGGTGCAGGGTGCGCACCGTGACGCCCGCGAGGCCGGCGACATGTCCGACGGAGTAGCTCATGGCCGCCGATCCTTTCTGGTCCGTGCTGTCCGGTTTCCCGGTACGCCTTCACCTTGAGTCCTCACGTCACGTGAGGTGCAAGCCGGAGTTTCCGTGGGTTCGAGCTGTGGTTTCCGTGAGGTGCGAGCTGCCGTTTCCGTGGAGTGCGGGCTGCAGCTCCGTGGAGTGCGGGCTGGATTCCCTACGAGCTGATACATCCCGTATGCCCGTTTAGTGTGGCGAGGGGGGCCACTCTTGGAGGCGAGCATGTCCCTGCACCGCGGCGGTACTCCGCACCACGGCGACGAGCACGATCTGCGCCGGCTCGCCCTGAACCCCTTCCTCGGCGAGGCCAACCCCGTGAGCGGGATGACCGAGGCGCCGCCCCGGCACCGGATGCCGGCCGGGCCGCTGCCGCCGGCGACCGCGTATCAGCTGGTCCATGACGAGCTGATGCTCGACGGCAACGCCCGGCTGAATCTGGCGACCTTCGTCACCACCTGGATGGAACCGCAGGCCGGGGTCCTGATGGCCGAGTGCCGGGACAAGAACATGATCGACAAGGACGAGTACCCGCGGACCGCCGAGCTGGAGCGGCGGTGCGTGGCGATGCTCGCCGATCTGTGGCACGCACCGGATCCCCAGTCCGCGGTCGGGTGCTCGACCACGGGGTCGAGCGAGGCCTGCATGCTGGCCGGGATGGCGCTGAAGCGGCGCTGGACACGGCGCAACGCCGACCGCTATCCCTCGCGCGAGGCCCGGCCCAATCTGGTGATGGGCGCGAATGTGCAGGTGTGCTGGGAGAAGTTCTGCAACTTCTGGGAGGTCGAGGCACGGCTCGTACCGATGGAGGGGTCGCGCTTCCATATGGACGCGGCCTCGGCGGTGGAGCTGTGCGACGAGAACACCATCGGGGTCGTGGCGGTGCTCGGGTCGACCTTCGACGGGTCGTACGAGCCCGTCGCGGAGATCTGTGCCGCGCTCGACGATCTGCAGGAGCGCACGGGTCTGGATGTGCCCGTGCATGTCGACGGTGCTTCCGGCGCGATGATCGCTCCCTTCCTGGACGAGGATCTGGTCTGGGACTTCCGGCTGCCGCGGGTCGCGTCGATCAACACGTCCGGGCACAAGTACGGGCTTGTGTACCCGGGGGTGGGCTGGGCGCTGTGGCGGTCGGCCGAGGAGCTGCCGGAGGAACTGGTCTTCCGGGTCAACTACTTGGGCGGCGACATGCCGACGTTCGCCCTGAACTTCTCGCGGCCCGGGGCTCAGGTGGTCGCGCAGTACTACACCTTTCTACGGCTGGGGCGTGAGGGGTACCGGGCTGTTCAGCAGGCCTCGCGCGATGTGGCGCGTGGGCTTGCGGAACGGATCGAGGCGCTCGGGGACTTCCAACTGCTCACGCGTGGCGATCAGTTGCCCGTGTTCGCCTTCACGACGGCTTCGGATGTGACGGCGTTCGACGTGTTCGATGTGTCGCGGCGGTTGCGGGAGCGGGGGTGGCTGGTGCCGGCGTATACGTTTCCCGCGGACCGGGAGGATCTTTCGGTCCTTCGGATCGTGTGCCGGAACGGCTTCTCGGCGGATCTGGCTGCGCTGCTGCTCGAGGATTTGGGGCGGGTGCTGCCGGAACTTCGGGGGCAGGGTGGCCCGTTGGGGTCGGATGCGGCTGCGGTGACGGCGTTTCATCACTAGGG
>NZ_JAAKZW010000067.1 GCF_011044995.1 Streptomyces mesophilus
CACCCGCACCAGAAGACGACCCCCACCCCGGTTACGCTCGACACATGAGCCAGACCCCGGACAACGCCGTCCGCCAGTACATCGACCAGCACAGCGACACATTCCTCGACGACCTCAAGGAATGGCTGCGCATCCCCTCCGTCTCGGCCCAGCCCGAGCACGCCGACGATGTACGGCGCAGCGCCGACTGGCTCACCGGCAAACTCAAGGAGACCGGCTTCCCGGTCACCGAGGTCTGGGAGACCGCGGGTGCCCCCGCCGTCTTCGCCGAGTGGCCGAGCGAGGACCCGGCCGCCCCCACCGTCCTGGTCTACGGCCACCACGACGTCCAGCCCGCCGCCCTCGCGGACGGCTGGGACACCGAGCCTTTCGAGCCGGTGATCAAGGGCAAGCAGCTCTACGCCCGCGGCGCCGCCGACGACAAGGGCCAGGTCTTCTTCCACACGCTCGGCGTACGGGCGCACCTGGCGGCCACCGGGCGCAGCACGCCGGCCGTCCACCTCAAGCTCCTCATCGAGGGCGAGGAGGAGTCGGGCTCCCCGAACTTCCGCACCCTGATCGAGCAGCACCGCGGCCGCCTCGCCGCCGACGCGGTGATCGTCTCCGACACCGGGATGTGGTCCGAGACCACCCCGACCGTGTGCACCGGGATGCGCGGCCTCGTCGAGTGCGAGCTGTCGGTGTGCGGTCCCGACCAGGACATCCACTCCGGGTCGTTCGGCGGCGCGGTGCCCAACCCGGCCACCGTCGTCGGCCGGATCGTCGCCGCCCTGCACGACGGGCAGGGGCGCGTGGCGATCCCCGGGTTCTACGACGGGATCGTCGAGCTCACGGACCGCGAGCGGAAGCTCTTCGCCGAGCTGCCCTTCGACGAGCAGGAGTGGCTGCGTACGGCCAAGTCCTATGCCGCGCACGGCGAACAGGGCTACTCGACCCTGGAGCGCATCTGGGCCCGCCCGACCGCCGAGGTCAACGGCATCGGCGGCGGCTACCAGGGCGCCGGCGGCAAGACGGTCGTGCCGGCCGCGGCCTTCGTGAAGCTCTCGTTCCGTATCGTCGCGGGACAGGACCCGGCCCGTGTCGAGGCCGCCATCACGCAGTGGGTCGAGGCCCAGCTGCCCGCCGGCGTCCGGCACACCCTCACCTTCAGCGGCGCCACCCGCCCCTGCCTCACCCCGCTCGACCACCCGGCCCTGGAAGCCGTCGCGCGTGCGATGGGCCGCGCCTTCGAACAGCCGGTCCGCTTCACGCGCGAGGGCGGCTCGGGACCGGCCGCCGACCTCCAGGACGTCCTGGAGTCGCCGGTTCTCTTCCTGGGCATCTCCGTACCGTCGGACGGCTGGCACGCGCCGAATGAGAAGGTCGAACTCGATCTCCTCACCAAGGGCGTCGAGGCCGCCGCGTATCTCTGGACCGACCTGGCCGAGTCGCTGCGCACCTGACGCACCGGACGGGATCACCTGCCGCGCCCGCTGCCGTATCGACGTATCGCCGTATTGCTGAAGCCCTAAGTGCCCTTTCCATCGGGGGAGTTGGAAGTTCCTGTGACCACCTGGACCGACCGCACCGCTGACCGGCCCATCCCGCTGACCGCGCCGGGCGGGATCGACCGCGAGGCCCACCACCGTCTCGACGAGGCCTGGCTCGCCGCGGCCTGGAGCCACCCCACGACGCGGGTGTTCGTCGTCTCCGGCGGCCAGGTGCTGATCGACGACACCGCCAACGGCGGCACCGAGATCGTCATGACGCCGACCTTCGAGGCCCCGGACACCGAGGTGCACCGCTATTTCCTGGGCACCGACGAGGGCGGCGTGCGCTACTTCGCGCTGCAGAAGGACACCCTGCCCGGCCGCATGGACCAGTCCGCGCGCCCGGCCGGGCTGCGCGAGGCCGGACTGCTGCTCTCGCCGCGCGACGCGGGCCTGATGGTGCACGCGGTCGCCCTGGAGAACTGGCAGCGGATGCACCGCTTCTGCTCCCGTTGCGCGGAGCGCACCCAGATCGCCGCGGCCGGCCACATCCGCCGCTGCCCGGCCTGCGGCGCCGAGCACTACCCGCGTACGGACCCGGCCGTGATCATGGCCGTCACCGACGAGGAGGACCGCCTCCTTCTCGGCCGCCAGGTGCACTGGCCCGAAGGCCGTTTCTCCACGCTCGCGGGCTTCGTCGAGCCGGGCGAGTCCATCGAGCAGTCGGTGCGCCGCGAGGTCTTCGAGGAGGCCGGCGTCACCGTCGGCGACGTCGAGTACGTCGCGTCGCAGCCCTGGCCCTTCCCCTCCTCCCTCATGCTCGGCTTCATGGCCCGCGCCACCACGGCCGAGATCAACGTGGACGGCGACGAGATCGAGGAGGCCCGCTGGTTCTCACGCGACGAACTGCGCGCCGCCTTCGAGTCCGGCGAGGTCATCCCGCCGTACGGCATCTCCATCGCCGCCCGTCTCATCGAGCTCTGGTACGGCAAGCCGCTCCCCAAGCCGCTTCCGGTGAGGGAGTCGTAAGGGCCGTGGCGTCGTAACCTGCCTTACGGGGATCAATCGGGGCGAAAGGCATGGAGTAACCGATGGCCGACTACCGCATCGAAACCACTCGCAACGGCTACCGCGACTGGACCGCCCGCAACGACCGCGGCGCCGAAGTCCGGATGGCCGCGGCCGACGACGACTCCGCCCAGCCCTCCTTCACGCCCGTCGAGCTGCTGCTCGCGGCGATGGGCGGCTGCAGCGGCATGGTCCTCGACCGCACGGCCCGCGCGGTCGAGCACGACGACCTGGCGATCACCATCGAGTCGGTCTCGACCCCCGAGGACGACGGCCGGATCGGAAAGATCCGGGTCACGTACGAACTCGACATCCCCGCCGATGCCAACAACGGCAAGGCGGCCGAGGTCTTCGCCCGCGGTGTCCGCATGACGCACGAGCAGCACTGCACGGTCAGCCGCACGGTCGAACACGGCGCCCGGGTCGAGGCGATCCTGCCGGACGGCACGGTGGGCTTCGAGGGCTAGATCTCGCTGGTCAACTCGGCTGCCCGTGCGAGCAGTTCGGCCCGGCTCATCGCGTCGGCCCGGGTGGACGGGACCGTACAGGCGTAGGCGCCGGCGACCGCCCCGTACAGGGCGCACCGCCGTACGTCCTCCCCGCCGAGCCGGCCGAACAGGAAGGCGGAGGCGAAGGCGTCGCCCGCGCCGTTGGAGTCCACGACGGGTTCGGGCGGCGTGACCGCGGGCACGTGCGTCAGCTCGTCCTCCGCCAGCAGGTACGCCCCCTCGGCCCCGGCGGTCGCGACGACCACATCGGCCCGGCCGCGCGCCGCGATGTCCCGCATCGTGCGCTCCGGATCGGCCAGCGCGGCGGTGGACAGGAAGACGAGGTCCGCTTCGAGCGCGAACTGCTCGTGGTACGGGTTCTCGCCGTCCCAGTTGTGCAGATCGGTGGAGACGGTCAGGCCCGCTTCCCGCAGCAGCGGCAGCGCGAAGGCGCAGGGGTACGTGATCACTACATGCGCGTGCCGGCTCACGGCGGCCAGTTTCCGTACGGTCTCCTCGGGCAGCCGGTCGGACTCCTGCGTACGCGAGTCGTCGTACAGCGAAAGCCGGCGCCCGTCGGGACCGACCAGATTGACCGCACGCTTGGTGCCGCCGGGCAGCAAAACGGTGGTGAAGGGGATGCCCCGTTCGCGGTGCAGCGCGCGCACCAGCTCGCCCTCGTGGTCCTCGCCCACCATGTCGAGGTGATGGGTGCGCAGCCCCAGTGCGCCGACCGAGACGGCGACGAAGTCCCCGCTCTGCCCGGCGCGCGTGACGATGCCCGGCCGGATCATGTAGCTGTCGGCGAACGGCAGCGGCAGCTCCGGCACATGGACGATGGTGTCCACGCCGGAACCGCCCAGGACGAGGACGTCGGTCTCGGTGCGCATGCGTTCCTCTCGGCGACAGGCGACAGGCGACAGGCGACGACAGGCAGGGAAGCCGCCTTCTAGACTCATCTCCTCATACGGGCACGGCGAGCGGGGGCGTAATGACCGACGACGAGGGTGTAACGGTCTATTGGCGCCCGGGCTGCCCGTACTGCATGCGCCTGCGCGTCTCCCTGCGCCTGAAGAAACTCCCGCGCACCGAGATCAACATCTGGGAGCACCCGGACGCGGCCGCTTTCGTCCGCTCGGTCGCCGACGGCAACGAGACGGTCCCCACGGTCGTCGTCGCCGGCCACGCGATGGTGAACCCGTCGCCGGCAACGGTGATGTCGGAGGTCCGCAGCAGGGCGCCCCATCTGCTGGCGTAGACGAAGAGCGGGCCCCGCCGGCAAGAGACGAAGAGCGGGCCCCGCCGGCAATCCGGCAAGGCCCGCTCGATCAGGTCGCACGAAACTCAGGCGCCGACCTTCTGCTTCACCTGGGCCAGCGAGGGGTTCGTCAGGGTCGAGCCGTCCTCGAAGAGGACCGTCGGGACCGTCTGGTTGCCGCCGTTCGCCTTCTCGACGAACGCCGCGGACTCCGGGTCGTGCTCGATGTTGATCTCCTTGTACGCGATGCCCTCGCGGTCCAGCTGCTTCTTCAGCCGCTGGCAGTAGCCGCACCACGTGGTGCTGTACATCGTCACAGTGCCCGGCATGTCTCTCGCGCTCCTTAACGGTCCCAGTGCGTGCTCGCACCTGTGGAGAACGTACGTCAGGCGTGTGCCATTCCCACAAAGGTCCGCTCATTAGTACGACGGAAGCGGCCCCCTGTGGACAAGCGGCACGGGCTGCTCGTGAGACCTGGCAGCATGGCGGGGTGACAGCCGCAACGCCTTCCCCGCTGTTCCCGGACGTCCCGGGAAGCGCAGACGCCGTACTCGAAGGGCTCGACCCCGAACAGCGCGAGGTCGCCACCGCCCTGCACGGGCCGGTGTGCGTGCTCGCGGGAGCCGGCACGGGCAAGACGCGCGCCATCACCCATCGCATCGCGTACGGGGTCAGGGCCGGGATCCTGCAGCCGGCCAGTGTGCTCGCCGTCACGTTCACCAACCGTGCCGCGGGCGAGATGCGCGGGCGTCTGCGGCTGCTCGGCGCGACCGGGGTGCAGGCGCGGACCTTCCACTCGGCGGCGCTCAGGCAGCTCCAGTACTTCTGGCCGAAAGCCGTCGGCGGCGGCATGCCCCGCCTGGTCGAGCGCAAGGCGCAGCTGGTGGCGGAGGCCGCGGCCCGCTGCCGTATCCGCCTGGACCGGGGTGAGCTGCGCGATGTCACCAGCGAGATCGAGTGGTGCAAGGTCACCCAGACCGTCGCCGAGGACTACCCGGCGGCCGTGGTGAAGGCGGGCCGCGACGCCCCACGCGATCCGGCCGAGATCTCCCGTATCTACACGCACTACGAGCAGCTCAAGCAGGAACGCGGCGTCATCGACTTCGAGGACGTGCTGCTGCTCACGGTCGCGATCCTGCAGGACCGCTATGACATCGCCGAGCAGGTGCGCTCGCAGTACCACCACTTCGTCGTCGACGAGTACCAGGACGTCAGCCCGCTCCAGCAGCGGCTGCTCGATCTGTGGCTCGGCGAGCGGGACACCCTGTGCGTGGTGGGCGACGCCAGCCAGACGATTTACTCGTTCACCGGCGCGACCCCCGACCACCTCCTCAACTTCCGTACGCGCCATCCGAGCGCCACGGTCGTCAAGCTCATCCGCGACTACCGCTCGACCCCCCAGGTCGTCCACCTCGCCAACGGACTGCTTGCCGCCGCGAAGGGCCGGGCCGCCGAGCACCGTCTCGAACTGGTCTCGCAGCGCGAGGGCGGCCCCGAGCCGGTCTATGCCGAGTACGGCGACGAGCCCACCGAGGCCGAGCACACCGCCCGCCGGATCCGCGACCTCATGAACGCGGGCACCCCGGCGAGCGAGATCGCCATCCTCTTCCGTACGAACGGGCAGTCCGAGCTCTACGAACAGGCCCTCGCGGACGCCGGCGTCGCCTACCAGCTGCGTGGCGCCGAGCGCTTCTTCGAGCGCCAGGAGGTACGGGAAGCAGGCGCCGCGCTCCGTGGCGCCGCCCGCTTCGGCGGCAATGACGCGCTGCTCGACGACGCCGTCGACCTGCCCTCGCAGGTGCGGGCCGTGCTGTCCACGAAGGGCTGGACCAGCCAGGCCCCGGCCGGCTCGGGCGCCGTCCGCGACCGCTGGGAGTCCCTCGCCGCGCTGGTGCGCCTGGCCGAGGACTTCACCGCCGCCAAGCCCGGGGCCACCCTCGCCGATCTGGTCGCCGAACTCGACGAGCGGGCCGCCGCCCAGCACGCGCCCACCGTCCAGGGCGTCACGCTCGCCTCGCTGCACGCGGCCAAGGGCCTGGAGTGGGACGCGGTGTTCCTGGTCGGCCTGACCGAGGGCATGCTGCCCATCGCGTACGCGACGACCGATGAACAGGTCGAGGAGGAGCGGCGACTGCTCTACGTGGGCGTCACCCGCGCCCGGCGCCATCTCTCCCTGTCCTGGGCGCTCGCGCGCTCACCCGGCGGCCGGGCCAGCAGGCGGCCGAGCTCCTTCCTCGACGGACTGCGTCCCGGCTCGGTGGGCGCGGGGCTGAGGCGGGTCGGGGGAGCGGCGGGCGGCTCGTCCGTCGAGCGCGGCACCCGAGGCCCCGCGCGCAAGCCCCGCGCACCCGTGCCCTGCCGGGTCTGCGGACGCACCCTCACCGACGCCGGCGAACTGAAGCTGATGCGCTGCGAGGACTGCCCGTCCGACATGGATGAGGGGCTCTACGAGCGGCTGCGCGAGTGGCGTGCGGACCGGGCGCAGGAGATCGGCCAGCCCGCATATTGCGTGTTCACGGACAAGACGCTCATTGCGATCGCGGAGAACGTTCCGGACGACGCGCAGGACCTCGCGCGCATCCCCGGGGTCGGCAGAAGAAAACTTGATCGCTTCGGGGTCGACGTCCTCGCCATCTGTGCAGGTGAGACGCCTGCGGCGGCAGTTGTGGAGGAGGACGGGAGCGACTGAGGAAAACTCGTCGAAAAAATAGTTTGCGCGCGCCCGACGAAGACCCATAGGTTCTTCAAGCACGGAGAGGGACGCTTCATGAGGTCCTGAAACGGACGCTTCCTGAAGCCCGGATTCCGTGTTGTACTTGAAGACCTTGAACATCAGCGACCGTCGGCTGTGGAGACACAGCATGACCGGTCCCGAGACGCCGAGAGGAGGCGAGTCCAGTGATCAGCATCATCAACCGCACCAAAATGACCGACGTTGACCGCTCGGTCGTCGCCACCTGCCCGCTCGGTATCTCGCTCCTGGGCACCGGTCTGTCCGGCGTTCGCGCCGGCCGCCTGGCCGCCCCGGCTCCCATTGCCGCCTCCGTGGATTCCGTCTCGCTGCTCGCCAGTGAGCGCAACCTCGGCGGCAATGAGCGACCGACCAAGGCACCGGAAGCAGCAGTAGTGGCACAGGCGCAGGCCTATGCCTTTGCGGCGGCCGGTGCCGGATCCCGGAAGCAGACGACGACGCAGCACCAGCACATGTGGGCCTTCCGCGGGCTCGAACCCTGGAGTGATCCAGCCTGATCGACGATCAGGCCGGCGCCTTCAGGGCCGCGGAACCCCATCCGGGATCCGCGGCCCTTTTGTTTGTCCCGAACAGGGATGGACGAAGTCGAAGGGGCCACCGGACAAGCAGTACCTGGTACCAAGCCGCCACCCGGCCGACCGGCCGGAACGACCAGACGAGGACGACACACACCGTGCCTACCGAAACGCACGCCCCGTCAGTACCGCCTTCAGAGACGAACCCCCCGCCCGGCCTTCAGGAGAACACCTTGACTCCCCTCACCGCGCTCACCGCGCTCGACGACGCCATCGAGAACCTCGGCGTACCCGTCCCCTGCCGTTCCTTCGACCCGGAGGTCTTCTTCGCCGAGTCGCCGGCCGATGTCGAGTACGCCAAGTCCCTCTGCCGTACCTGCCCGCTGGTCGAGGCCTGCCTCGCCGGTGCGAAGGAGCGGCGTGAGCCCTGGGGTGTCTGGGGTGGCGAGCTGTTCGTCCAGGGTGTGGTCGTCGCCCGCAAGCGGCCCCGTGGCCGCCCGCGCAAGAACCCGGTCGTCGCATGAGCACCGCCGGAACCATCGACCGTCCCGAGACGCACGACCCCATGAAGCAGGCCCCCATGCTGCACCGATTCAAGTCGGCCACCGCCGACCGCGAGCCGCTCGGCTCCGCAACCACTGACTTCTCCCACACCGGTGTGACCGCGTCACGCCAGAACAGGACCCGCGAAATGCAACTCCAACCAGAAGCCCTGGCCCGTGCACACATGCACGAGCGCATGCGCGAGGCCGACGCCGAGCGCGAGGCCGTACGCCTCGTGTCCGCGCGCCGGATGCAGCGCCGTGCGGAGCGAGCCTCGCTCCGTGCGCGCCGCGCCCTCGCGATGGCGGTCATGAACTGACCGCGATCGTCCTCGCGACGGCGGCCGTCGACCGGCCGCCCGAGCGAGCTTGATCCTTCCGTGAGCCGCGGGGGTCGTCCGAACCGGGCGGCCCCCGCGGTGCGTTGTGCCCGGGCCCCGCGGACACGGGGCTATCGTCACGGTGTGGACGAGCAATCTCGCGCTGTGGAACAGCTGGTGTGCGCCCGCTGCGGCACCACGGCCGACGCACCCCGGCCGACCTGGACCTGCTCCGTGGAGAACGGCAGCCGCCGCTACTTCTGCGACGACTGCTCACGCGAACATCTGCGGGCGATCGAGGGGCGGTTGGACTCGTCCTGGTGGTGAGGCCCCTGCGGTCAGCAGGGGATCAGGCCTGAGCCGCCGTCTCGTCCGGCTCCTCTTCCTCGTACTCCGCATCGACGAACCCGGGCACCCACTCCTCGAGTTCATCCCGCATCCGCACCGTCGCGCCCAGCTGGCACAGCACCCCGATGGTGCTCAGGGTGACGCGGTGGATCAGCAGATACGCGGGCGGCAGATTGAGCCGCTTGCCCAACTGGTAGGCGGGGGAGCGGGGATCGCCGATCCGGGCGGCCTGCGAACGCATCCAGCCGCGCGTGAAGGTGAACTCGTCGGCGAGGGCCGGTTCGATGATCGGCAGCAGATAGTCGAGCACCGCCTCCGGATCGAGGTCGATGCTCTCCTTGACGAAACCCTCTTCGCAGAGCATCCCGTAGACCTCGTCGGCCTCGCCCTCGAGCGCCATCCGCAGCGCCAGACCGATGGTCTCGGGCAGCCCGCCGGGCAGCCGGTCCACGGTGCCGAAGTCGAGAACGCCCAGGCGCCACGTGGCGGCGTCCGAGCCGTCCGCGTCTTCGGAGCCGTCCGCGGTGTCCGGCACGAGGCGGAAGTTGCCCGGATGCGGGTCGGCGTGCAGCAGTCCGGTACGTGCGGGGCCCGAGAAGAGGAAGCGGGTGAGCAGCTGGCCGGCGCGGTCGCGCTGCTCCTCGGTGCCGTCCGCGATCACCTCCGAGAGCGGGATGCCGTCCATCCACTCGGTGATCAGCACCTGCTCGGCCTGGTGCACCACCGCCGGCACCAGGACATCCGGATCCCCGGCGAACTCCTCGGCCGTGGTGCGCTGCGCGGCCGCTTCGAGCCCGTAGTCGAGCTCCTCGGAGACACGGTCGCGCAGCTCCGCGATCAGCGGCTTGATGTCCATGCCGGGGATGAGCGGACCGAGGAGACGGGCGAACCGGCTCAGCTGATTGAGGTCGGAGAGCAGCGCCTCGCCGGCACCCGGGTACTGGACCTTCACGGCGACCTCACGGCCGTCGTGCCACACGGCCCGGTGCACCTGGCCGATCGACGCGGCGGCCGAGGGCTTGTCCTCGAACTCCTCGAAGAGACCGCGCCAGTCCTCGCCGAGCCGTTCGGCGAGCACCGCGTGCACGGTGCGCGTCGGCATCGGAGGCGCCGCCTCCTGCAACTTCGTGAGCGCCGCGCGATACGGACCGGCTATCTCCTCGGGCAGCGCCGACTCGAAGACGGACAGCGCCTGCCCGAACTTCATCGCGCCGCCCTTGAGCTCACCGAGCACCTTGAACAGCTGCTCCGCGGTGCGCTGCTGCAGCTCCTTGCCGACGAGCTCGGCCGATTTGCCGCCGATCCGCTTGCCGAGCCCCCAGGCCGAGCGCCCGGCGAAGCCGAGCGGCAGCGCGGCCAGTTTGGCGGTTCGGGTGACCGCCTTGCGAGGAAGATCAGACATGCGCCCCTCCTGCTCCGGAAACCGGACTCCCAGTCCGGGGACCGGACTGCCGCGCCTTGACGGGCGGTTGATCACCGACGCGTCCTGTCACGCGGCGGGTCTGCTCGGTCATTGTCCCTTGTGGCGCTGGATCTTCCGAGGGCGCGTCGGAGTTGTGACGTACGGGTGGCCGTACCCAGCTGTTTTGTGCCCCGCACGGGCAGCCGGGATGCGGGCGCAGAGCGACGGACTGCCAGGCGAGGTGGGGGAGGGCGAGCTCCCAGCGGTGTCCGGCGGCGGCCGGTGTCTCCCCGTCGAGATGGGCCAGGGCATGGGCGGCGGTCAGCCCGGCGACGGCGGCCGAGAGCGTGAGCGCTCCCGCGGGTACGGGGGCGGCGCGCCCGGCACGTGCGGCGCCGCCCGACCGCCACTGGGTGAGCAGCAGCGGCCAGACCGGATCCTCCTCGATCCGTCGGCGCTCCATGCAGCCGGCGCAGGCGGAGCGGCCGGGAAGGACGAGCGGTCCGGTGAAACCGGTGGCCTCGAGGACGCCCGCGTACAGATGCGGGATGCCCCGGGCGGTCAGGTGCTCGACCTCGGCGGGGTCGGGCGCGTACGCGGCGAGGGCGTCGCGTGGCGCGAGAACGACAAGGGAGGGGACGCGGCCGGGGCGCGTGGCGCAGCCGGCCGCGCACCGACGCACAAGCCGTCGCGCGGCATCCACTCTGCGCTCCCCGACGGACGTATCGGACAACCCGCCCGGGGTGACGTCCCATGGCTCCACCGTCCCGCTGTCGACCAGGTCGACCCGCCCGACCCCGGCGGCCGAGAGCAGCGCGGCCACCTGGCCGCCGACCCGTCCCGCACCGCGCACCTGCACGCTCAGGCGCCCCCGGGCGGCAAGACGCCTGATGCCCGCACCGGGCTCGCCGTCGAGCAAGGAGAGCGCGGCCAGCTCCGGGGTGAGGCGATGGGCGACGTCGGTCCGTGCGCGTAAGCGGTCGACGGCCGGATCGCCCGCACCGGCGGTCGCGTCGTCGAGCAGTCCCGCCGCGGTGAGACGGTCGAGCAGGGTGTCCAGTTGGCCTTCCGGCAGGCCCGCGTCCCGCGCCTCGGCCCGCAGCAAGGGCACCCCGCGGGTGCCGTCGATCTTGCGGAGCAGGGCGAGCATGCCGACCGCGACCGGGCCGAGCGTGCGGGCGTGTGCGGGGGTGACACCGAGTTGCAGGGTCGTGAGATCACGCCAGGCGTGGCGCAGCGAGGTCTTGAGTCGCGGGTGCATGTGCACACGGTGCACCAGGGCCCGCTCACCCTGCCGAAAGTTGTCCACAGGCGGCCTGATAAGTCGTACAAACGAGACCCGTCCGCGGCCCGCCAGGCCGGAACCCGCCCGGAGACGGGACTTCCGGCAGCGACAGCCGGTAACGTCGGGGCGTGCCCGCCGACCCACTGCACCGCGCCGGAAGTCCACAGCGCAGCACGAAGCACCAGCCGCCACGCGGCCCGGCGGCGAGCGCGGACCGGGCCGGTCCGGACCAGGCGGACCTGGATCAGGGGCCGGTCGAGGTGCGCAGAAGCGCCCGTCGGCGGCGCACGGTCTCCGCGTACCGCGAAGGTGACCGCACCATCGTGCTGATCCCCGCCCGGATGTCCGAGGCGGAAGAGCGGCGCTGGGTCGGCGTGATGCTCGACAAACTCGCAGCTCAGGAAAGCAAGCGGCTGCTCGGTGACGCGGAACTCGCCGAGCGGGCCGAGCTGTTGTCCGGGCAGTATTTCGAGGGCCGCGCCCGGCCCACCTCCGTACGCTGGGTCACCAATCAGAACACCCGCTGGGGTTCCTGCACACCGGCCGAAGGCAGCATCCGGCTCTCCCACCGCCTCCAGGGAATGCCCGAGTACGTGGTCGACTACGTACTCCTGCACGAGCTCGCCCATCTTCTCGTCCCCGGTCACGGGCCCCGCTTCTGGCGCCTTCTGGAGGCGTACCCGCGTACCGAAAGAGCCCGCGGCTACCTCGAAGGGGTGGTAGCCGCCGAGCGTCTTCCGCACCTGCCGGCCGCCCGCACGGAATAGTCACAACCCGGCGGCGGTGAAGCCGCTGTGTACCGAGTCTGTCCCGGCTTGGCCCAGGCCCAGGATTTGCGGTTAGCCTGACGCGCGACGCACACATCATCGGGATGGGGGACGGTCGTTACGCATGGCCAGGGAATTCCAACGCGGCCACAAGGCCAAGATCAGTGATCTCACTCCGGGCACGGATCTGTACGTAGGTGTGCAGATCGCGGCTCCTGGACTGAGCTTCGACATCAGCTGTTTCGGGCTCGACGCCAATGAGCAGCTCTCCGACGACCGCTATTTCATTTTCTTCAACCAGCCGAAGTCGCCCGAGGAGTCCTTGCAGCTGCTCGGCGCGCAGTCCGGTGACACGGAGTCGTTCCGGGTCACGCTCGACCGCATTCCGCCACAGATCCACCGGCTCTCGTTCACCGCGACGATCGACGGCAACGGGCAGATGTCGCAGGTCGGACCCGGCTACATCCGGATCGTGGCCGGCGGCGAGGAGGTGTGCCGGTACGCCTTCGACGGCTCCGAGTTCACCACCGAGCGCGCCGTGATGCTCGGCGACTTCTATCTGAAGGACGTCTGGCGCTTCGCGGCCATCGGCCAGGGCTTCGACGGCGGGCTCGACGCCCTCCTGAAGAACTTCGGCGGCGAGGTCGCCGAGGAGCAGCCCCAGGCCCCGCAGCAGGGTGCGCCCGCCTTCGGCGCGCCCGGCGGCCCCGCGGCTCCCGCTCCGTCCTTCGGCGCCCCTGCGGCACCCGCTCCGGCACCCGCGCCGGCCCCGGCACCGAACTTCGGCGCCCCGGCCCCGCAGCAGACGCCGCCGCAGCCCCAGGCACCGAGCGTCCACACGGCCCCCACCGTCGTCGCCCCGATGCCCGCCGGCACCGTCCCGCCGCCGGCCCCGGCCCCCGGCCAGCCCGCGCCGCCGCCCGGATACGGACAGCCGCCCGGGCAGCAGCCGCCTCCGGGATACGGGCAGCAGCCGCCCCAGCAGCCGCAGTTCGGGCAGGTCCCGGGCCAGCCCGCCGCGCCTCAGGGGTACGGTCAGCCGCCCGGCATGCCCGGACAGCCCGGAGCTCCGGGCGCGTACGGGATGCCGCAGGCGCAGCCCGCCTCGGGCCCCGGCCTGCAGGCCGCGCTCCAGCCGTACAAGGAGACGGCCACCGGCACCCGCTGGACCCCGCAGAACCAGCAGATGATGCGGGTCGACCTGAGCATGGGCGGTACGCCCGTCCTCGCCCGCCAGGGCAGCATGGTGATGTACCAGGGCAAGGTCGACTTCTCGTACAAGAGCGCCGGTTTCGCCGGCCGGATCATCGGCAACGCGACCGGCCAGGAAATGCAGTTGATGCGCTGCACCGGCCGCGGCCAGGTCTTCCTCGCCGAGAACGGTGCGCATCTGCACTCCATCGAGCTGCAGGGCGACGGCATCTGCGTCTCCGCCGAGAACGTCCTCGCCTTCGACGAGACGCTGCAGCACGAAGTGCGGCGCATCGAGGGGCACGGAATCCCCGGCGGCGCGCTGTTCACGATGCAGTTCCAGGGCACCGGCACCGTCATCGTGAAGACCCACGGCATTCCCGTGGTGCTTCCGGTCACGCCCACCACGTACGCGGACAGCAATGCGATCGTGGCGTGGTCCTCCGCGGCCCAGGTGATCATTTCCAGCCAGGTGCGCCTGCGCCGGAATTCCTTCCCGGGTCACAGCGGAGAGACCGTGAATCTCCAATTCCGGGGAGCGCCCGGCAACTTCATCGTCGTCCAGCCCTACGAGGTCTGAGGGAGCCCGAAGAAATGATGCAGCAACTCGCGGGCTATGCCCCGACCCCGATGGCCGCTCGTATGGAGAACCACGGCCGCACGATGCTCAAGGTCGCCATGGCCTCCGGCCAGGACCTTTACGCGCGTACCGGCTCGATGGTGTCGTACGAAGGCTTCATCCAGTACGAGCCCAACCCGCCGGCCGTCCGCCAGATCGCCTCGCAGTGGATCACCGGCGAAGGCGCCCCGATCATGAAGTGCTCCGGCGACGGCCTGCTCTACCTGGCCGACTACGGCGCCGACGTGGTCGTGATCAACCTGAACAACGACTCGCTCTCGGTCAACGGCACCAACCTCCTTGCCTTCGACGCGCACCTGCAGTGGGGCGTCGAGAAGGTCAAGGGCATGGCGAAGTTCGCAGGCCAGGGCCTGTGGAACGTCGAGGTCGCCGGCACCGGCTGGGTGGCCATCACCTCGCGCGGTACGCCGCTGGTCGTCGACTGCGGCCGCGGTGAGGACGAGACGTACGTCGACCCCGACGCCCTGCTCGCCTGGTCCCCGAACCTCAAGGTGAAGGGCAAGCGCAGCTTCAAGGCCTCCTCCCTCGTGGGTCGGGGCAGCGGAGAGGCCTACCAGATGGCCTTCTCCGGCCAGGGGATCGTCGTCGTACAGCCGAGTGAGGACAGCTCCGACCGCCTGCGGGTCCGGGGCTGAGGGGGAGCGAACAGACCATGCAGAGTGCGCTTTTCAGCCAGACCGAGAACCAGACCCAGGAGCGCTACGCCCTGCAGAACCCGCAGCTGCTGCGGGTCGCGCTCCAGGGCCATGACGACCTGCTCGCCCGCAAGGGCGCGATGGTCGCGTACCAGGGCCTGGTCGAGTTCGACGGCGAGTACCAGTCGGCCGGCCAGCGCCGGTCCCGCAGCCGCACGGGCGAGGGCCTCGACCTGATGCGCTGCTCCGGCCAGGGCACCGTCTATCTCGCCAACCTCGCGCAGTACATCCACATCGTGGACGTGGAGCGCGAGGGCCTCACGGTGGACAGCGCGTACGTCCTCGCGCTCGACACCCAGCTCAACCACGAAGTCATCGCGGTGGACAGCCAGTACGGGATCTCCGGATCCGGCAAGTACCAGCTGAACATCACCGGCACCGGCAAGGTCGCGCTGATGACCTCGGGGCAGCCGCTGATGATGCAGGTCACGCCCGAGAAGTACGTGAGCGTCGACGCCGACGCGATCGTCGCCTGGTCGACCTCCCTGCGCGTGCAGATGCAGGCGCAGACGACCAACTCGAGCGTGCGCCGCCGCCGCGGCAACACCGGCGAGGGCTGGGAGCTCAGCTTCCTCGGCCAGGGCTATGTCCTGGTCCAGCCCAGCGAGGTCATGCCGCCGCAGAACGCGGTGATCGGCTCGGGCGTCGCCGCCCAGTTCGGCGCGGGCCAGCAGGGCGCCCGCGGTCAGAACCAGGGCAACGCCTGGTCGTAGCGGGGCAGTTGGCTGTACGGGTGAGGGGCGGGTGCCATCGCGGCGCCCGCCCCTCACACATATCGAGGTACTACAGCTTCGCCCGCGTCCGCTCCAGGAGCCGTACGACCGACGTATCGGCCACGTCCGCCACCTCGTCGTACGCGTACCACTTCAGATCCAGCGACTCCTCGCTGATCGCCTCGACCGCACCGGCCGGCGCGAGCGCCGCGTACTGGACGTCCAGGTGCCAGTTGCAGGGCGCCGGAATCGGATGCCGGTCCAGGCGCACCGGGCCGCCGTCGAGCAGCGTGAGCCCCTCGACACCGGACTCCTCGGTGGCCTCCCGCAGCGCGGCGGCCTCCATCGAGACATCGCCCGGCTCGCAGTGGCCGCCCATCTGAAGCCACATGTTCAGCTTCTTGTGCAGCGTGAGCAGCACCTTGCCGCGCGACGGGTCGATCACCAGAGCGCTGGCCGTCAGATGCCCGGCCTCGCAGGCCTTCCACATGCCGTCCGGGTGCGCCGCCAGGTGATCCAGATACGTCTGGCGCAGCTCTTCCTGGTCCTCGTACGCCTTCAGTACGAGGACCGCGTCTTCGTGCAGGCTCACTTGCTGTCGTCGCCCTCTTCGTCGTCCTTCTTGTCCTTACGAAGGTCGGGCTTCGAGCCGCCCGCCGCCTCGCCCAGCATCTTGTCGATCGCGTCGAAGTCCAGCTTCGGCTCGTCGTCCGACGCGGAGTCCGGGCCCTGGTCGCCGCGGTGCACGAAGCCGTCCGGGTCGTCCAGGTCCTTTGCGGTCGGCAGCATGTCCGGGTGCGCCCACAGACCGTCGCGGCCGTCGAGGCCACGGGCGTCGGTCAGCGAGGCCCACAGCCGCGCGGCGTCGCGAAGACGGCGCGGACGCAGCTCGAGACCGATCAGGGTCGCGAAGGTCTGCTCGGCGGGACCACCGCTCGCGCGGCGCCGGCGCAGGGTCTCGCGCAGGGCGCTCGCCGAGGTCAGACGGTCCTTCGCGGCCTCGTACACCACGGCGTCCACCCAGCCCTCGACCAGCGCGAGCGCCGTCTCCAGACGGGCGAGCGCGGCCTTCTGCTCGGGGGTGTCCTGGGGCTGGAACATGCCCTGCTGCAGTGCGTTCTGCAGCTCCTCCGGGTTCGACGGGTCGAACTGGCCGACCACGTCCTCCAGCTTGGAGGTGTCCACCTTGATCCCGCGCGCATAGCCCTCGACCGCGCCGAACAGGTGCGAGCGCAGCCACGGGACGTGCGCGAAGAGCCGCTGGTGGGCGGCCTCGCGCAGGGCGAGGTACAGCCGCACCTCGTTCTGGTCGATGCCCAGGTCCTTGCCGAACGCCTGGATGTTCACCGGAAGCAGCGCTGCCTTGCCGGCCGGGCCGAGCGGCAGACCGATGTCCGTGGAGCCGACGACCTCGCCCGCGAGCACGCCCACGGCCTGGCCGATCTGCTGGCCGAACATGGCGCCGCCCATGGACCGCATCATCCCGATCAGCGGGCCCGCCATGGCCTGCATCTCCTCGGGCAGTACGTCGCCCATGGCCGCGCCCACGCGCTCCGCCACCGGGTCCACGAGCTCCTGCCAGACCGGGATGGTCGCCTCGACCCACTCGGCGCGCGACCAGGCCACGGCCGTGTTCGCGCCCGAGGGCAGCGAGGTCACGCCGTCGAGCCACAGGTCCGCCAGGCGCACGGCCTCCTCGACCGCGGCGCGCTCCGCCGTGCCGACGCTCGCGTCCTTGGTTCCGTCCGCGGTGCCCTGCGAGACGGTCTGGCGGGCGATCTGCTTCGCCATGTCCCAGTTCACCGGGCCGCCCTCGTACGAGAGCATCTGGCCGAGCTGCTGGAAGGCGGCGCCCAGGTCGTTCGGGTTCATCGACCCGAACATCGCGGCGAACGGGTTGTCGCCGCCCGGACCGCCCGGGCCGCCGGGACCGCCGGCCCCCGGGAACCCGAAAGCGAAGGGGTTCCCCGGAACGCCGCCCTGGCCACCGCCGCCCTGCTGGTCCTTCTTCTTGCCCTCGTCGCCGTCTTCCGGCTCCTCCGGCGGAAGGCCGAATCCGAATGGGGTGTCACTCACGGGAATCCTCGGCTCGTAGGGCCGCCGGCTTCATACCGACGGCGACTGCCCGACAACACCACCCAGCGTAGACACCCGGCCCGCTTCGGGCCTCGGTGCTCCGCCACCGCAGGGCCTGCGGCAGGATGGACGCCACCTGGTACGTACGCGTCATTCATGTACGTACTGAAGACAACCGCTGGAGACGCCTGGTGAGTTCCCCGGATCCGAAGGTTCGCGCAGCGCGAAACGACTCAACCCCCGTCGCGCGCGGCCCCGTGGTCGCCGTGACCGGCGCCGCCACCGGCGTGGGCGCCCGGCTCGTCGAGCGACTGGCCGCTTCCGACGAGATCAAGCAGGTCATCGCCATCGACGAGCGGCGCGGAGAGTGCGCGGCCGCCCAGTGGCACATCCTGGACGTACGGGACCCGGCGATCGCCGAGAAGCTGCGCGGCGCCGACGTCGTCGTCCATCTCGCACTCGACCTCGACCTGGAGACCGACGCCGCCGCCCGCACCGCGTACAACGTGCGCGGCACCCAGACCGTGCTCACCGCGGCCGCCGCGGCCGGCGTCCACCGTGTGGTCCTGTGCACGTCCGCGATGGTCTACGGCGCCCTGCCCGAGAACGAGCTCCCCCTCTCCGAGGACTCCGAGCTCAAGGCCACCGCCGAGGCCACCGGCGTCGGCGACCTGCTCGAGATCGAGCGCCTGGCCCGCCGCGCGCCCCGCGCCCACCCCGGCCTCAACGTCACCGTCCTGCGCCCCGCGGTCCTGGTCGGCGGCACCGACACGGCCCTCACCCGCTACTTCGAGTCCCCGCGCCTCCTGGTCGTGGCCGGCTCCCGTCCGACCTGGCAGTTCTGCCACGTCGACGACCTGTGCAGCGCTCTCGAATACGCGGTCCTGGAGAAGGTCGAAGGCGACCTTGCGGTCGGCTGCGACGGCTGGCTCGAACAGGAGGAGGTCGAGGAGCTCAGCGGCATCCGCCGCATGGAGCTGCCCTCGACGGTCGCCCTCGGCGCCGCCGCCCGCCTCCACCGCATCGGCCTGACCCCGTCCCCGGCGGGCGACCTCGCGTACACGATGCACCCGTGGGTCGTCAGCGTCAGCCGCCTGCACGACGCGGGCTGGCGCCCGCAGTGGACCAACGAGGAAGTCCTCGCCGAACTCCTCGCGGAGGTCGAGGGCCGCCACACGGTCGCGGGCCGCCGCCTGGGCCGCAAGGACGCCACGGCGGCGGGCGCGGCAGGCGCCACGGTCGCGCTGCTTGGCGCGGCGGCGGTGGTACGGCGGGCTCGCAAGCGGCGGGGGGTCTGAGCGGGCCGGCCACGGCAGTGCGGGGTGCTGCGCTACGGTGCATCGCCGTGGACGCTGCTGATCTCGACTACCGTGCCCGGACGCAGTCCGGGGGCATCCCGCCGCATCTGGTCTCCCGGCTCCTGGAACTCGGCCATGACGCGGCGGTCGAGTACTGGGCCCACCGTGAAGAGTGGTTCTGTGCGCGGGAGTGGGCGCGGCTGCTCGGCGAGCGGGACCAGCGGGCCGAGGCCCTGGAGGTCCTCGCCCCTTACCTCGCCACGGGCTGGTGGACCGCTGTGCAGAGCACGACGGAACTGCTGGAGAGCTGGGGGCGGGCCGACGAGGCAATCGCCCTGAGCCGAGCTCGCATGAAAGCAGGCCATCCGTCGGCGCTGGAGTTCCACGCGCGACTGCTCGCCCGGCACGGCCACGGTGACGAGGCGTTCCGCCTTGCGCGGCCGTATATCGACGACTTGGCCGTCGCCGCGGCGCTGGTCGAGGTGGCGGACGCGGCCGGCCGTAACGAGGAAGCGGCCGCATTGCTCGCCGCTCTGATTCCCGCCGACCATCGATGCGACTCCCCGTGGTGCTGCCGCGGCCTGGATGCGGACACGGCGATCAGCCTGCTGGCCACCATCCGTGAACGTCAGGGACGCCTCGACGAAGCGGTAGCCCTGCTGCGCACCCGGAACATCACGTCGGTCAACGGCCGCGATCAACTGGCCGACCTGCTGGCCCGGCACGACCGGATCGAGGAACTGCGCGCCTACGCCGCGACTGAGGGCCTGGGCCATGCCGTGCAGAGTCTGGCCGAGCTGTTGGAACTGCGTGGCGACGTGGAGGGCGCGATCGGCGTATACCAGCAGACCGACGAGTCTCCGGGCGGCGACCCCAACTCCGCCTACCTGCTCGCGCAGCTCCTGACCCGGCACGGCCGCGGAAGCGAAGCGATCGACGTGCTGCGCGCTCAGGCGGAGGCCCGCAACGGAGACGACTGGATCCTCCACGCCCTCGCCGAGCAGTGCCACGCGCAGGGCCGCCCCGCAGAGGGCTTGGCGCACCTCGACGCCCTCGCTGCCGCCCGCGGGGGCGAGGAGCAGTGGGACCTGTACTGGATCCGGCTGTCGCTGATCGCCGCCCACGACGGCGTCGACGCGGCGATCGCGCAGGCCCGCGCCCACCCTGAGAGCGGTACCCCGTACGCGGCTTCACACATCGCCGAGCTGCTGGCCGGGGCAGGACGGACCGACGAGGCCGTCGCCGTTCTCGAACGGCACGCGTCGCCCGAAAGACATCAGCTTGCCGGTTACCTCATCGAGCTCGGCCGTGTCGAGGACGCCGTGAGAGTCCTCCACCGGCCCGTCGCGGCCCCGCCCGATCCGCTGGGCACTCCCGGGTGTGACGACGAGCCGCCGTTCTGACCTTCCGGCCTGTAGGACCCTCCGACACCCACCCCCGTACACCCGGTCGAAACCGCTATTCCGCGATCTCGCTCCCGTACGGCACGATGGAGGGCATGGCTGCACGGTATGACCACCCAGGCGAGCAGGCGGCGCAGGATCCGATCCGGCTGCTCGCGATCCGCGAGACCCCGCTCTCGGTCGACGAGGTCTTCACGGCCGTCGGCGACAGCGCGGCCGGCGGCACCACGCTCTTCGTGGGCACCGTGCGCAACCACGACGGGGGCGCCGACGTCGACGCGCTCGGCTACTCCTGCCACCCCTCCGCCGAGGCCGAGCTGCGCCGCGTCGCCGAGAAGGTCTGCGCCGACTACCCGGTACGGGCCCTCGCGGCCGTCCACCGCGTGGGCGACCTCGAAGTGGGTGACATCGCGGTGGTCGTCGCCGTGTCCTGCCCGCACCGGGGCGAGGCCTTCGAGGCCTCCCGGCAGCTGATCGACACCCTCAAGCACGAGGTCCCGATCTGGAAGCACCAGAAGTTCTCCGACGGTACGGAGGAGTGGGTCGGCGCCTGCTGACCCCGTACGTCACAGGAGGAAGCACCAGTCCCTCCGGTTGCGTAACCCCACCCCCGCCCTGAGCGTTGTCCGTACGGATGGCTAATCTGCTGATCACTCAGTAGTGATCGGTCAGTTGGGGTCGGGAGGTCGGCATGGCATCGCTCGCATGGCTGCTCATTCCGCTTTTCGCCGCGATCGGCGCGGCCCTGTGGGGCAGTTGGGCCACCCGCGCCCGTAAGTCCGGACGCACCGGCGATGTCACCGAGCTCGCGGGGTACGCGAAGTTCCGCGCCGCGATGGAGGACAGCGCGAAAGCGGAAACCGGGACGGACGCGGCCTGACCCCGGTCCGGGCCGCCCGAGCGCCCCGGACGGACCGGCCCCAGGGGTGCACTCGCAGGGGCGTCCCGTACTGTCGTTCCATGCCTCGCCGCACCGCGACCATGCTCGCTTCCACCCTGATGCTGATCGCGCTGCTGTGCGCGGGTGTGCTGATCAAAGTCCCGTACGCGGAGATGACTCCGGGCCCGACGGTGAACACCCTCGGCGAGCACGACGGCGAGCCGGTGCTGCAGATCTCGGGCCACAAGACCTACGAGACGACCGGCAACCTCAACATGACGACGGTCCGCGTCACCAGCGCCGACTACAAGATGAACCTCTTCGAGGCCGTCTACGGCTGGATCGCGCACGACAACGTCGTCGTACCGCACGACACCCTCTACCCGGACGGGAAGACGGAGGAGCAGTCGACGCAGGAGAACGCCGAGGAGTTCAGCCAGTCCCAGGAGAGCGCCAAGGTCGCCGCGCTCAAGGAGCTGGACATCCCGGTGAAGTCCCGGGTCGTCGTCGCCACCGTTCTCAAGGACAGCCCGTCCGAGGGCAGGCTGCACGCCGGTGATGTGATCAAGGCCGTGGACGGCACCGCGGTCGAGCAGCCCGACGACGTCGCCAAGCTGGTGACCAAGCACAAGCCGGGCGAGGACGTCGTGTTCACGATCGTGCCCGCCAAGGAGGCCGCCGCGGCCGAGAAGGCCGGCAAGGAGGCCACGGCCACCGAGAAGATCACCATCACCACGGAGAAGGCTCCCGAGGGCGACCGGGCGATCGTCGGCATCCAGGCCGGGACCGATCACACGTTCCCGTTCACCATCGACATCAAGCTCGCCGACGTCGGCGGTCCGAGCGCCGGCCTGATGTTCGCGCTCGGCATCGTCGACAAGCTGACCCCCGAGGACCTCACGGGCGGAAAGTTCGTCGCGGGCACCGGCACCATCGACGACAGCGGCAAGGTCGGTCCGATCGGCGGCATCGAGATGAAGACGGTCGGCGCCCGCAGCAAGGGCGCGGAGTACTTCCTCACCCCCGAGGCCAACTGCGCCTCGGCCGCCAAGGACATCCCCGACGGCCTCACCCTGGTCAAGGTCGAGACCATCGACGACGCGGTGGACTCCCTGGACAAGATCCGCGCGGGCAAGACCTCCGACCTGCCCTCCTGCTCCGCCAAGTAGGCGAGTGGCGAGCAGTCGGGTAGCGAGCGGTCGAGTACCAAGCAGCCGAGTACCAAGCAGTCGAGTTCCAAGCAGTCGATACGAGGAGGGGGCGCCGCATCCGATGCGGCGCCCCCTCCTCGTATCCGAGGGTCCGAGGGACAGAGCCTCAGCCGGCGAACGTCGCCGCGAGCGCCTCCGCAAGCCCCGGCACCAGGTCCGAGCCGGTCAGAACGTCCCTCGGCGAGTCCTTCTCGCGCAGCCGCAGCGCCGACTCGCGCGTGCCGTTGCGCAACACTCCCACCGTCATGCGCACCTCCTGACGGTCCGGGTGCTTGCCGACCCACGCGGCCAGCTGCTTCTCGCTCAGACCGTCCGGAACCGAGGCCTCCGCCGACGGCGGCAGCATCAGACGCTCGACGGTGAGCGCACAGCCGGCCACCGCGTCGGGCCAGGCGATCGTGCCGAGGAACTCGTCCAGCGGGGCGCCGGCGGGCAGTTCGTCCTGCTCGATGGGGGTCAGCGCGCCGGCCGTCTCCTCACCGGTCAGACCGAGCCGGTCGGCCAGGCCCGGTTCCTGCGCGCGCAGCTTGGCGGTGTCCACCAGGGCGAACAGACGGGCGGGCTGATCCCAGCCGAGACCGCCGACATACTCGTCGATTTCGAGTACGGCACGGGTCAGCGGGCTCGCGGCCATCGGGGGGCCGGAGGGAGAAACATTCGACATGGCCCATATCCTGCCTGGTTCAGACCCCGGACGAAGAACTCAGCCGCACCGACTCGGACATCACGGATCGGAAACGCCAACCCCGGTCCGGGAACTGAGTAAAGCTTCAGTAAGTTGCACGAGTGGGCTCTACGATCGCGGAGCCCCCACACCGACCGCCGAACTTCGAGGTGCGCACCTTGGCTTTCCAGATGCCGGACCGCGGCTCAGGCCCCCCTTCGGGGCCACGGATCAGAGTGGGCCGTCCGTCCCGGCGTGTCCGCACCCTGCTGATGACGCTCGGCGTCCTCGCCGTGCTTTTCATGGCGTTCGTGATGTTCGCCGGGTTCTGGACGGACTGGCTGTGGTACCGGTCGGTCGACTACTCCTCGGTGTTCGCCAAGACCCTGTGGACCAAGATCGGTCTGTTCGCCGTCTTCGGTCTCCTGATGGCCGCGGCCGTCGGCGTCAACATCTGGCTCGCGCACCGGCTGCGCCCGCCGCTGAGCGCCATGTCGCTCGAGCAGCAGAGCCTCGACCGCTACCGCATGGGCATCGCCCCGTACAAGAAGTGGATCCTGCTCGCGATCACCGCCCTGGTGGGCCTGATCGCCGGCGCGTCCGCCGCGGGCCAGTGGCGTACGTGGCTGATGTGGGTGAACGGGGTGCCGTTCAACCAGAAGGACCCCCAGTTCGGCCTGGACGTGGCGTTCTACGCGTTCGATCTGCCCTGGTACCGCTTCATGCTCGGCTTCGGCTTCGCGGCCGCCGTGCTCTCGCTGATCGCCGCCGCGCTCACGCACTATCTGTACGGCGGACTGCGGGTCACCGGCGGCGCCCGCGCCACCTCGGCCGCGACCGGTCATCTCTCCGTCCTTCTCGGCCTGTTCGTGGCCCTGAAGGCGGTGGCGTACTGGCTCGACCGCTACGGACTCGCGGTCAAGTCCAGTGACTTCAAGGCCACCGGCAACTGGACGGGTCTGCGCTACGTCGACGCCAACGCGTATCTGCCGGCGAAGACCATCCTGTTCTGCATCGCGGCCATCTGCGCCGTGCTGTTCTTCGCGACGCTGTGGCGCCGCACCTGGCAGCTGCCCGTCATCGGCTTCGGTCTGATGGTGCTCTCGGCGATCCTGATCGGCGGTCTCTACCCGGCGATCGTGCAGAAGTTCCAGGTCGAGCCGAACGAGCAGGCCAAGGAGCAGGAGTACATCGAGAAGAACATCGAGGCCACGCGCAAGGCGTACGACATCGATGGCGTCCAGATCACGGACTACTCGGGCAAGGGCAAGACCGGTGACTCCGACACCGCGAAGGCCGACCAGCGCAAGCAGGCGGACGCCCAGGCCAGTTACCGCCTGATCGATCCCAACGTGGTGGGCCCGACCTTCGACACGCTGCAGCGGCTGCGCAAGTACTACCAGTTCCCGACCACGCTCGACGTCGACCGCTACAAGGACGCCTCGGGCAAGGAGCAGGACACCGTCATCGGTCTGCGCGAGCTGGACCTCGACGGCATCCCGAAGCGGAACTGGATCAACGACCACTTCACGTACACCCACGGCTATGGCGCGATCACGGCCAAGGGGACCGGCACGGACCCGAACGCCGACCCGGCGGGCTCCCCGGAGTTCACCGACAAGGGCCTGCCGACCACGGGTCAGCTGCCCAAGGGGTACCAGCAGCGGATCTACTACGGCGAGAAGACCGAGCAGTACTCGATCGTCGGCGGTCCGCAGAAGGAGCTCGACTACGAGAAGGACGGCGAGCAGACCACCAGCTACAAGGGCGACAGCGGGGTCAACCTCTCCAACCCGATCAACCGGGCTGCCTACGCGGTCGCGTTCAGCGAGCCGCAGATCATGTACTCGGGTGCGATCGGCGAGGGTTCGAAGATCCTCTACAACCGCACGCCCAAGGAGCGCGTCGAGGCCGTCGCCCCCTGGCTGACCATCGACGGCGACGCCTATCCGGCGGTCGTCGACGGCCGGATCCAGTGGATCGTCGACGCCTACACGACGACGAACGGCTATCCGTACGCCTCGCGCACCACGCTCGGCGACACCACGGCCGACTCGCTGACGGCGGCCAACAACCAGCGTGCGGTGGTGGCCCAGCAGAACCAGGTCAACTACATCCGCAACTCGGTGAAGGCCACCGTCGACGCGTACGACGGCAAGGTGAAGCTCTACCAGTGGGACGAGAAGGACCCGGTCCTCAAGACGTGGATGAACGCGTTCCCGGGCACGGTCGAGAAGAAGAGCGCGATCTCGCCCGAGCTCAAGGAGCACCTGCGCTACCCGCAGGACCTGTTCAAGGTGCAGCGCGAGCTGCTCACCCGGTACCACGTCACCGAGGCGCCGCAGTTCTACAGCGGTTCGGACGTCTGGCAGGTGCCGGACGACCCGACCAACAAGGAGAAGAACGCGGTCCCGCCGTACTACCTGAGCCTGAAGATGCCGGAGCAGGGCAAGACGCCGGCGCAGCAGGATCAGAAGTTCTCGCTGACGACCACGTTCACGCCCAACGGCCGGCCGAATCTGCAGGCGTTCATGGCGGTCGACGCCGATGCCAACAGCAGCGAGTACGGGACGATAAGAGTCCTGAACGTGAAATCGGAAGTGCCAGGACCCCAACAGGTCCAGTCCGAACTCAACGGCAACAACGAAGTCGCGACCTTCGTCCGCGACCTCAGAGGCACGGACTCGGACATCGTCTACGGAAATCTCCTGACGATCCCGCTGGACGAGGGCTTCCTGTATGTCGAACCGGTCTACGTCAAGGGTGGTAACGCCAACTACCCGCTTCTGAAGAAGGTCGGCGTCTCCTATACGGGCGCGCGCGACCCCGTCTTCAAGGACACCCTCGCGGAGAGCTTCGACGCGGTCTTCGGGGCACAAGGCGCCGATCCCGAGGTGCCACCCTCCGAGGACCCGGACAAGCCCACGCCACCGCCCTCCAGCGACCCGACGGTCAAGGAGGCGCTGGACGAGGCGCAGAAGGCCTTCGACGAGGCCGACAAGGCGCTGAAGGCGGGCGACCTCTCCGGCTACGACGAGGCCATGAAGAAGGCCGAGGAGGCTGTGAAGCGAGCCATCGAGGCCGAGGGCAAGGCCCGCAAGGACGACTGAGCTGGTCAAAGCTCCGTCCCGCGCCGTGGTACGGTTTGGACACAACGGCGCGGGGTGGAGCAGCTCGGTAGCTCGCTGGGCTCATAACCCAGAGGTCGCAGGTTCAAATCCTGTCCCCGCTACTGAAGACCGAGGCCCGGATCTCTTGAAGATCCGGGCCTCAGTCATGTCCGGGGCCGGGGCATCGGTCGCGTCCGGGGCGGGGCATCGGTCACGTCCAGGGCCGGAGCTCACCATGTCCGGCGGCCTCCGTGACCGCTCTCGTACTCATGTCCCTTGAACGCGGGGGCAGTTGATACCTGTGAGTGTGACAACTGCGCCGTGCGGGGGGAGTTGGCAGATCTGTGTTTGACTTGTCTCCCTGTGGGCATGTCGACAAAACGCTGAAGTGACCTCACAGGTCGGGGTATACCAGGTGTACCCGGGTTGCAGGTGGTGCGACGATGGAACTTATGGGGGACAGGGCAACTCTGTTGGAGACAGGGCGACTTCCGCAGTCGGCCGACCGGGAGGATCCGGCCACGGCCGTCGATGAGGCACGCCATCGCCATGCCGCCGAATGCGGCGACATCGCCTCGATGAGCGTCCTCGGCTCCCTGCTCCTTCGCCGCGGCGACCTCGACGCCGCCGAGCCCTATCTGCGCAAGGCCACCGCCGACGGCGACCGCGCGGCCGCCAACAACCTGGGTGTGCTCCTCCATCAGCGCGGCTACGCGGACGAGGCCGCCGGGTGGTGGCGGATCGCCGCCGTGGCCGGCAGCGCCGCGGCCGCGCACGCCCTCGGCCGCCACCACCGCGAGCGCGGTGACGAGCCGGCCGCCGAGTACTGGCTGCGCCAGTCCGCCGAACAGGGCCACGCCCTGGGCGCCTACGCGCTCGCCGACCTCCTCGAGCACCGCAGCGACGTCGGCGCCGAGCGTTGGATGCGCGCCGCCGCCGAGCGCGGCCACCGGGAGGCCGCGTACCGCCTGGCCCGCGCCCTGGAGCGCCGCGCGGCCGAGACCCGGGGCGCCCTGACCGGTACGGCGCCCGTGGCGCGGTCTTTCGGGCAGGGCGCGGACTCCGCGTACGACAACAGCGCGGACCGCTCGTACGCGAACGGCGGCGCCTCCCCGTCCGCGCAGGAGACCCCCGAACCCGACACCGGCAGCCGCATCCTCGGCGGCAGCCTGCTCGCCGAGGCCGAGCAGTGGTACCGGCAGGCCGCCGCGCGCGGCCACCGCAGGGCCGCGCTGCAGCTCGGCGCGATCCTGGAGCGCCGCGGCGATCTCAAGGAGGCCGGACGCTGGTACCTCACGTCCGCCAAGGACGGCGAGGCCCGCGCCGCCTGCGCGCTCGGCTTCCTGCTCCGCGACGCCGGCGACGAGGACAGCGCCGCCGTGTGGTGGCTGAAAGCCGCCCAGAACGGCGACGGCAACGCGGCCAACGCGCTGGGCGCCCTGCACGCCGAGCGCGGCGAGACCCAGACCGCCGAGCGCTGGTACCGCGCCGCCATGGACGCGGGCGATGTGAACGGTGCGTACAACCTCGGTCTGCTCTGCGCCGCGCAGAAGCGCAGCCGCCAGGCCGAGCAGTGGTACCGCCGCGCCGCCTACGCCGGTCACCGCGAGGCCGCCAACGCCCTTGCCGTGCTGCTGATGCAGGCCGGTGACGCCTCGGGCGCCGAGCCCTGGTTCTCCAAGGCGGCCGAGGCCGGCAGCGTGGACGCCGCCTTCAACCTCGGCATCCTCTACGCGGGTCGCGACGACGAGCCCGTGGCCTTCGAGTGGTACGAGCGGGCCGCCGCGGCCGGGCACACCGAGGCCGCGCTGCAGGTCGGTATCGCCCACCTTCGCGAGGGCGACCGGCAGAGCGCCGAGAGGCATCTGCGCTGCGCGGCGGGCGGTGGCAGCGCCGAGGCCGCGTACCGGCTCGGCACCGTCCTCGACCGGGGACCCCGTGACGGCCGCCATGGCGTCGCGCTCGGCGAGGTCGCGGCCGAGAAGACCGAGTGCGAGGAGTGGTACGAGCGGGCCGCCGAGCTCGGGCACCGGCGGGCGCAGGTGCGGATGGGCACCTTCGCCGCGGCTCGTGACGATGTGGTCGAGGCGGCGCGCTGGTACCGGATGGCCGCGGAGGCGGGCAGCCTCGGCGGCGCGTTCAACCTCGGACTGCTGCTCGCCCGCGAGGGCAGCGAGCCCGAGGCCCTCGTCTGGTGGCAGCGCGCTGCCGACGCCGGGCACGGCCGGGCGGCGCTCCGGCTCGCCCTGCTCTACGCGCGTCGGAGCGATCTTCCCGAGGCCCAGCGCTGGTGCGCCAAGGCCGTCTCGTACGGGCCCGCCGAGGTGAGCGAACGGGCCGCGCGCCTGAGCGAGGCGCTGCAGCAGGAGCTCACGGCCTAGCGTCGCAGCGGCCTGGGGAACGGATTTGCGCTGGTCGTCGCCCTGACGTAGAGTCGGGTTTACCGACGCGGGGTGGAGCAGCTCGGTAGCTCGCTGGGCTCATAACCCAGAGGTCGCAGGTTCAAATCCTGTCCCCGCTACTGAATGAAGAAGGCCCGGATCCTCAGGATCCGGGCCTTCTTCATATGCGCTCAACGTCGGCTCACATCTTGTGCCCGACCGCCTCCGCGTAGAAGGACCGGTCCACGGCCTTGTCCTCCGGCACCCGGTCGCCCTCCGCGACCCCGGCCTCCGCGTACGCGTCCTGCAGCCGGTCCGTGGTGCCCTTGCGCAGCTCCCAGTCCATCCGCAGGGACGGCGTCGACTTCACGATCGCCTCGTCGATCTTCAGGAGCTTCGCCAGCTCCGTGACGAAGGCCGGATCGGACTTGTAGTCGCCCGCGAAGTACGTGTTGATCGTGCGGACGTACGCGCGCAGGAAGGCGACCCCGGCGTCCTTGTCCTCGGTGAGCAGATTCGGCCCGAACAGGGCGCCGCCCAAGGGCTCGCCCAGCGGCTGACCGCCGAGGAACGCGAACTCGTCCTTCCCGTCGACCTTGCGCCACACCGGGTCGAGCAGCCAGGCCGAGTCCACGCCGCCGTTCTCCAGTGCGGTCAGGACGTCCGCCGAGCCCAGCTGGCGGAAGTCCACCTTGTCGAGCCCGCCGCCGTGCTGTGTGAGCGCCTTGCTCATCGGATACGCGATCACCGAGCCCTTGCCGATCATCGTGCCGAGCTTGCGGCCGGCCATCGGCACCTTCGTGGCGGTCTCGCCGTCCTTGAGCCGCACCCACAGGCCGCTCTTGGACTCGGGGTCGGGCGAGAAGTTGCCGGCCACCCACTTGATGTCGAAGCCGCCGTTGATGCCGTTCATCACGGCCGCCTCGGGCGCGGCCCACTGGGCGTCGATATCGCCCTTGGCGAGCAGCGGCAGGGCGTCCGGGGTCGGCAGCACCTTCAGCTCGACATCCAGGCCCTCCTTCTTGAACTCGCCCTTCTGTACGGCCACTTGGAGCGGCGCCACGTACTCGGCGCTCAGCGTGCCGGTCGCCACGACCAGCTTGCGTTCCTTCTTCAGCTTCTGCGGGGCAGGCGTGCCCTTGTCGCAGCGAGCGGGCTCGCGGGCCTCGGCGAGGTCGGCCGGGTCGGTCCAGCCGTTCGCGGCGCAGCCCGCGACCACCTTGATGTCCCGGGGCTTCGCGGACTGCGCCGGTGCGTCGTCCTCCTTGGCGCAGGCCGTGGACGCGAGCAGGGCGCCTGCCAGGAGCAGCGCGGGGATCGCCTTGCGGGTGTGCATGCAGTGCCTCCGTACGTACGGGCTGAGACTCGATCAGGACTGGCCGCGGCCGCGGTCGCGTGGCGCCCAGGGGGTGAGGAACCGCCCGGCGATCCGGACCAGTTCGGAGAAGAGGACGCCGAGCACGGCGACGCAGACGATGCCGACGAACATCACGTCGTTCTGGAAGAGCGCCCGCGAGTCGAAGATCAGATGGCCGAGGCCGTCGGACGCGGCGATGGACTCCGAGGCGACGATCACCAGGACCGCGACTCCCGCCGCGATCCGCGCGCCGACCAGGACCGCGGGCAGCGAGGCGGGCAGCAGGACGTGCCGGAACATCTGCCAGGGCGAGGCGCCGAAGACCTGGCCGGCGTCGCGGTGGCCGTCCGGTACGGCGAGCACGGCGGCCATGGTGGAGATCCACACGAAGAAGAACACGGTCGCGGCGACCAGTGCGATCTGCGGTCCTTCGCCGAGCCCGAACATGTTGAGGAAGATGGGCAGGAGGGCCAGCTTCGGTACGACGTAGAGCGCGTCGAGGAGGGGCTCGAGTGCCGCGCGTACGAGGGAGAGCGAGCCCATCAGAAGGCCGAGCACATAGCCCGCGACGGTGCCGATCGCATAGCCGGCCAGGACGCGCTTGAGCGTGGCCCAGACGTCCGGCCACAGCTCTCCGTCGGCGGCGCGCTCCCAGCCGTCCTCGATGATCGTCTGCGGGGCGGGATAGATGCGGTCGTCGATCCAGCCCTGTACGGCGGCCAGTTGCCACAGCAGGACGAGGGCGACGGGCACGGCGATGGCGAGGGAGATCTCCAGGGTGCGCCGGCGCCGGTGGGTGCGGGCGGGCTGGAGTTCCTGCGGGCCCGGCTTGCGGACGAGGATGCCCTCGGTCTCCTTGCCGGGGCTCTTCGGGCTCTTCGGGTTCTTGGTGCTCTTGGTGTTTTTGGTGAGACTCATGCCGGCACCGCCTCCGTACGGACCTCGCCGCGCAGGAGCTCCCACAACTCGCTCTTCAGGGCGGTGAATTCAGGGGTGTCGCGGACGGTTCCCGAGCGCGGCCGCTCGAACGGCGGGCGCCGCTCGGCGATCACGCGGCCGGGGCGCGCGGACATCACCAGGACCCGGTCGCCGAGCACGATCGCCTCCTCCAGGCTGTGGGTGATGAAGAGGGTCGTGGTGCGGGTGGTCTGGGTGAGCTCCAGGAGCTCGTCCTGGAGGATCGTGCGCAGCTGGGCGTCGAGCGCGGCGAACGGCTCGTCCATCAGCAGGATCTCGGGTTCTACGGCGAGGGCGCGGGCGATCGCGACGCGCTGGCGCATACCGCCGGAGAGCGCCGCGGGGTAGGCGTCGGCGAAGTCGGCGAGGCCCATGCGGACCAGCCAGTCGCGGGCGCGGGGGTCGGCCTCCTTGCGGGGGACGCGCTGGATGTCGAGTCCGAAGCGGACGTTGGCCAGGACGGTCTTCCAGTCGTAGATGCCGTAGTCCTGGAAGATCATCGCGGCGGGGCGCGGGCTCGACGTGCGGATCTCGAGCGTCCCCGCGCTGGGCCTGAGCAGTCCCGCGGCGATCCTGAGCAGCGTGGACTTTCCGCAGCCGGACGGTCCGACGATGCAGGTGAACTCGCCCGGGGCGATGGCGAGATCGACCGGACCGAGCGCGTTCACCTGCTTCGGGCCGCGTCCGAAGGTGCGGGTGAGGTCGGTGGCGTGCAGTTTGGGCGGCTGGTGCGGTGGGGTCGGGTGCGGGTCTCCCACGGGGTCTCCTTGCGGAATCTGCCTTGCGGAGTGCAACGGTGAGTTTCGGCCGCCGACGACGATATGACGGACCGTCAGATTCGGGAAGGGGGTGGGGACTTGATGGTTGTACGGGGCATGCGGAAAGAGCCCCCGCGTCAGGACGCGGGGGCTCTCGGAAACGGAAAGGTCAGGCGGCGGCGCAGTCCGGGCAGATGCCCCGGTAGGTCACCTCGACGTTGGAGATCGTGAAGCCGAAGCGCTCCGCGTCCGGGAGGTCGGCCAGCGGGTTGCCCGCCGGGTGGACGTCACGGATCGCGCCGCATCGCGCGCACACCAGGTGCTGGTGCGGGCGGTGGGCGTTGGGGTCGTACCGCTTGGCGCGGCGGTCCGTCGAGACCTCGAGGACCTCGCCGAGCGAGACCAGCTCGCCGAGCGTGTTGTAGACGGTGGCGCGGGAGATCTCCGGCAGCCGGGCGGCGGCACGCGCGTGCACCTCGTCGGCGGTCAGATGCATGTGGTCGCCGTCGAGGACCTCGGCCACGACGCGCCGCTGCGCGGTCATGCGCCAGCCGCGTCCGCGCAGTCGATTCAGGAGGTCACTCATGGCCAGAACCCTAACAGTTCAAGGGTCCAGGGCCCCGAATCGATGTGACTTTGGAACCTTGCCCGCCTTGGACCCGGTCCAAGGCGGGCAAGGGCGGGGGCTAGCTCGCCAGCGTGGTGTGCCGGCGGCTGGGTGCCCAGCAGCGGATGATGTCGCGCACGGACACGATGCCCACGGGCTCACGCTCGTCGAGCACGATCAGATGCCGGAAGCCGCCGTGCGCCATCGCCTCGGCGGCGTCCTCCAGGGTCCAGGCGGGTGCGGCGTAGACGACGTCGGTGGTGGTGTGGCGTCCCGCGGTCTCGAAATCCGGGTTCTGTCCGGCGCCGAGGGAGTTGAGGATGTCGCGTTCGGTCAGGATGCCGATCCCGTCGGCGTCGACGTCGAGGACGACGGCCGCGCCGACATGGCGTGCGGACATCAGGCGCGCGGCCTGGCGGAGGGTGTGGTCGGGTCCGATGGTGAGGACCATCGTGCTCATGGCGTCACGGACGAGCATGGGCTGAAGCCACCTCCTAGTCGTGATCCCATCCTCTTAGAGAATGGATTCACAAGTTCACAATGTGGGGGTAGGCTCAGCGTGGCAGGTCAAGAGATGGTCAACAAGGGGGAGCGCGCGGCTAGTTGAGGGCGTACGGGTAGCGCGGCCTGAATCGCAAGCGCGTCAGTACTGCTGGTTCAGGTAGCCGAGCAGCTCGTCGTGGAGCAGTCCGTTCGAGGCCGCGGCGTTGCCGCTGTGCGGTCCCGGCTGCCCGTCGAGGCCGGTGAACGTGCCGCCCGCCTCCGCCACCACGGCCGCGCAGGCCGCCATGTCCCACAGGGAGAGCTCGGGTTCGGCGCAGATGTCGATGGAGCCTTCGGCGACCATCATGTACGGCCAGAAATCGCCGTATCCCCGCGTGCGCCACACCGCGCGCTGCAGCTCCATGAACCCGTCGAGCTGTCCGCGCTGCTCCCAGCCGGTCAGCGAGGAGTACGCGAACGAGGCGTCCTGGATCCGGCTCACCTTCGAGACCTGCAGCCGGGTCGCCGAGGTGAGGCTGCGGCCGGTGTAGGCGCCGCCGCCCTTCGCGGCCCACCAGCGCCGGTTGAGCGCGGGCGCCGAGACCACGCCGACGACCGGCTGGTAACCGCCCTCGCCGGCCTCCATCAGGGAGATCAGGGTGGCCCAGACCGGCACGCCGCGCACATAGTTCTTGGTGCCGTCGATCGGGTCGATCACCCAGCGGCGCGGGCCCGTGCCCTCGACGCCGTACTCCTCGCCGAGGATCGCGTCGCGCGGCCGCGCCCGCTGGAGCTGTCCGCGGATCAGCTCCTCGGCGGCCTTGTCCGCCTCGCTGACCGGCGTCATGTCCGGCTTCGTCTCGACTTTGAGGTCGAGCGCCTTGAACCGGGCCATGGTGGCGCGGTCCGCGGCATCGGCGAGGACATGGGCGAGACGCAGATCATCGTGGTAGTCGGGCATGGTCGAACAGTAGCGATCGTGTACCTCAGGGACCACATGGCCCCGTGGGCGAGGGACGGACGGGTTGCCTCCGGCCCCCTTGACAGTGCGTGCGGGCGAGTCAACTCTCCCCATAGCGGCCCGGCACGGGGAGGCGACCATGCCCGCAGCACGGGAGTCCTTGCTCGACGCGGCGTACACCGCGCTGCAGCGCAGGTCCTGGTCCACGGTCCGGATGGTCGATGTGGCCGCCGTCGCCGGCGTCTCGCGGCAGACCCTCTACAACGAGTTCGGCTCCAAGGACGGTCTGGCCCGTGCGCTCGTACGGCGTGAGACGGACGCGTATCTGGCGGGCGCCGACCGCGCGCTCGCCGAGGGCGGTCTGCCGCGGCTCGCGGAGTGGACCGTCGCGGCGGCCCGTACGAACGCGCTGATCCGGGCCGTCCTGACCGGCTGCTGGGGGCCGCGCCTGCCCGCGCCCCCGCTCACGGCGATCCCGTCGACCTCGGCGGTGCCTGCGCAGCGCCGGGCCGACGGCCCGCTGCCGTCGCCGGCGGACGTGGTGGCGGTCGTACGGGACCGGGCGGTGGCCACCCGGATCGCGCCGGGCGCGGTCAAGGACGAGGCGTCACGGGCTCACCGGGAGTGCGAACTCGCCCTGCGGCTCGCCCTGTCGTGCGTGATCGCGCCGGTGGGGGAGGGTGGGGT
>NZ_JAAKZW010000068.1 GCF_011044995.1 Streptomyces mesophilus
GGACAGGGCCGCGGCACGGGGGGACGGCGGGCAAGGCGTCAGAGCTGGCTGATCCGGCGCAACAGGCTTGCGGCCGCGGCCATGGTGCGCTGCTCCGCCGGAGTCAGATGTTCGGCGAACAGCCGGGCGACCACGTCGCTGCGGGCCGAGTCGCGCTCGTCGAGACGGGCGATCCCGACATCGGTGAGGCTGATCAGGACCTGCCGCCCGTCGGTGGGGTGCGGAACGCGCTCCACCAGCCTCGCGGCAAGCAGCGGCTTGAGCGTCGCGAGCACGGACTGCGGGCGAATCAGCTCGGCCCTCGCCAGGTCGGCCGGGGTGCTGGGCCCGCCCCTCTGAACGCGTCTGAGCAGAGACACCTGTGAAGGGGTGAGCTCCCTGCCGGCCTTCCGGCTCGGCTCCGACGCGCTCATCATGCGCATCAGATGCCCCATGGCGGAGCGCAGTTCCTGTGCCACTGCTTCCAGCTCGCGCACGGAAACCGGATCCGATTCAGAATCAGAACGGGAGTGCATATACCAAAAGGTACATATCAACAGCAAACCTTGCAAGTTTCCCTGTCGACCCAACGCCAACGCGCAACCGACAGCAGGCCCGGTCAGCGGACCGGATCGACGTCCAAGCAGCCAAACCAGCCTTGGCGAGCCCGCCTCGTTCATACGGCGGCTCAGTGTGCGGGTCTTCGACCCAGCCGAGCTGACAGCGCCGGCAGACTATGTATTCCACAGCGAACACGGCTTGGCCGTTCAGGTTGGCCGCACGCTGATACCAGCCCGTTCGCGTGGGTGAAATGGCGTTCTGCCAAGGCGTGCCCAGGCTGGGGACGTGAGGCCAGCCTTTCTGTACGCCGCATGGGCTCAGGCACTCCCACAAGACGGTCATGGAGGAGATCGGCATCCCGCCGAAGCTCATGGACGAGCGCTTGGGTCATGAGGACGGCTCGGTGCAGGCTCGCTACTCGCACATCACCGCGAAGATGCGGCAGCGACTCATGGACGAACTGACCGAGCAGTGGGAGGAGTCGCTGGACGCGCGGATGGCCATGCACCCGCGATCCCCTGTGCGTGCTCTTCATGCCTTGCTGAGAGCGCGCACCGGGAGGCAATAGTAAGCCGAACGCTGCGCGGTTCTCCGAGGTGCAGGAAGCCCGTCAAGGCCAAAGGCTTGGTCGTGGCGGGCTTCATCTGATGCTGGTCCATAGACAGTTGTGATCTGCTGACTTGATCTTGTCCGAGGCAGATGATGAACGAATGTCTGGCGAGACGATCCTCACCGCTGTCAGTCTGGCCTTCCAGGGCGTTGGGCTGTGGGTTGCCGCTGTTGGGTTTCGGCGGACCTTCCAAGGTGCTGCTGACCCGAGTGAGCGGTTCTTTCCGAGTGTCCTGGCGAAAGAGGGCGTACCTTTCGACGCTTGTTCCGCCGACCGCCGCGTACGGTCACGGGCACCTTGGGCGCGGCGATGTCGGCAGAGGCGGCGATGAAGCTCCGCGGCGTTTTGTCGTTCGGCCCGCTGCCAGATCTGACGCGCGATAGCGAGGCCTTCACTGCCGAGGTCGAACGTCGACTGAACCGGATCTTTGTGCTGGCTCAAGGCGTGGAAGCAGACCTGGATGACGAGAAGGAAGCTACGGATGGAGTGCTGTCGCGGTGGGCTTGGTGGTCCAGAGTGTGGCCGACCTTTGGGCGTGAGGATTTCCTTGATCCACTCCCCGTTCACTCCCCAGGGACCCCAAAACGCAAATCAGGCCCGGCTCTCCAAGAAGGAGAACCGGGCCTGACCTGCTGTTCCAGCTGTCGGGGTGGCGGGATTTGAACCCACGACCTCTTCGTCCCGAACGAAGCGCGCTGCCAAGCTGCGCTACACCCCGATGTCGTACTCCACGCCCGCACTGCTGCAGGTCGCGGCGACATCGATTACTTTAGCGGACCGGCGCCCGGAGACGAAATCCGGTTTCTGCGGGGGCCCGGAGCGGGGCGGATGCGGTCGAGGCCCACGAAGGCCAGGGACAGGGCGTAGAAGCAGAGGCCGAGGACGACCGCGTTGCCCAGGACGCCGGCGTAGCCGTGCTGGTCCACGTCCACGAAGGGGTACGGGTAGCGGGCCGTCGAGCCCGGGGACATGATCGCGCCGCGCAGCAGGCAGAACGCCAGGTAGGCCAGCGGGTAGAGCAGCCACAGGCCCGCGTGCCGCGGGCGCAGGCCGCCCGGGCGGGTCAGGAGCAGCCAGTCCGCGAAGGCCGCGAGCGGGGTGACGGTGTGGAGGAGCTGGTTGGCCACCTCGTGCCAGCCGGACAGGCCGGGCTGGTCCGTCATGGAGAAGGCGCTCGCGCTGTTCGCCAGGATCACGTGGTAGACGAGGCCCGTGATCGAGATGAAGACGACCGTGCCCGTCGTCAGCCAGGCGGGGAGCGGCGGTCGGCCCTTCCAGGCGCGCCAGGCCGAGAGTGCGAGGACGACCGCCACGATCACGTTGCTCTGGATCGTGAAGTAGCTGAACACGCGCAGCGCGCTGTCGCTCAGGCACAGGTTGATGATGATGCCGGTGACCGCCGCGAGGGAGATCAGCGCGCGGAAGACGGCCGTGAACGGTCTGCGGTCCGGCGTTGCGACCGCCGAGGGAGGGACATGTCCGGAAATGGGCGCCGTCATGGGTTCAAGTTAAACAAGACACCTGACACCCGCGCGCCCGGCCCCGCCGAACCTCAGCCTTCCCGTTCCACCAGCGTCAGCAGCGTCGCCTCCGGCGGACACGCGAACCGCACCGGTGCGTAGCGGCTCGTGCCGCAGCCCGCGGAGACGTGCAGATACGAGGTGTGGCCGCCGGCCGTGTGCGTGGAAAGGCCCTTCACCCGGTCCGTGTCCAGATCGCAGTTGGTGACCAGCGCCCCGTAGAAGGGAATGCAGAGCTGCCCGCCGTGCGTGTGCCCGGCGAGGACCAGCGGATAGCCGTCCTGGGCGAAGTCGTCCAGGCAGCGCAGATACGGGGCGTGCACGACGCCGATCGAGAAGTCGGCGCCCGACTCGGGACCGCCCGCCACCTGCTCGTAGCGGTCGCGGCGGATGTGCGGGTCGTCGAGGCCGGTGAAGGCGATCTCGTAACCGTCGATCTTCAGCGAACCCCGGGTGTTCGTCAGGCCCACCCAGCCCGCCGCGTCGAAGCCGTCGCGCAGGTCCTCCCACGGGTTGTGCAGGGCGCCGACGACGGGCGGGTTGCCGTTGAGGCCGTGCTTGCCCTGGAGCCGCTCGGTCAGATAGCGGCCGGGGTTGCGTAGACGCGGACCGTAGTAGTCGTTCGAGCCGAAGACGTACGCGCCCGGGAACTGCATCAACGGGCCGAGCGCGTCCATGACTTCGGGCACCCCGTCCGGATCGGACAGGTTGTCACCCGTGTTGATGACGAAGTCGGGGCGCAGACCCGCGAGCGACTGCAGCCAGTGCCGCTTCTTGCGCTGGCCGCTCACCATGTGGATGTCGGAGACCTGGAGTACGCGCAACGGCCGCATGCCCGCCGGAAGCACCGGCACCGTCACCCGCCGCAACCGGAACGAACGCACCTCGATCCCGGCCGCGTACACCACACCCGCGGCTGCCGCCGCGGTGATTCCCAGAGGTACTCCGTATCGCGCGCGCATGGAACCCATCGTCGCAGACGTAGGCGGAGGGCCACAGTCCGCCTGTCGCCTTGTCGTCCCTTGCGGGGCAGGGGAAATGCGCAGGCACCCCACCCGTCGTACCTGCGACACTGAACCCATGACCACGCTCAAGACCAAGCTGCAGGCAGACCTCAATGTCGCGATCAAGGCGCGCGACGAGCTGCGCTCCTCCACCCTGCGGATGACCATCGCGGCCGTTCAGAAGGAAGAGGTCGCGGGCAAGGAGAAGCGCGAGCTCTCCGACGACGAGGTGCAGAAGGTGATCACCCGCGAGGCGAAGAAGCGCCGCGAGGCCGCGGAGGCCTTCGCGCAGGGCGGGCGCGCCGAGTCGGCCGAGCGCGAGAAGGCGGAGGGCGAGGTCCTCGCCGAGTACCTGCCGAAGCAGCTGAGCGACGACGAGCTGACGGCGATCGTGGCCATGGCGGTCGGGGAGGCGAAGGCCGCCGGCGCCGAGGGGCCGCGCGCGATGGGCCAGGTCATGAAGCTGGCGAACGCGAAGGTGGCCGGCCAGGCCGAGGGCGGCCGCGTCGCCGCCGCGGTGAAGCAGGCGCTTGCCGGCTGAGACGGCTGACATCACGTCGTACGTGAAGGAGGGCGCCCCCTGACCCAGGGGGCGCCCTCCTTCACGTACCGGCACAGCGGGATCAGCGCGGTTCGGGCCACCCGCCGCCGTTGCCATTGGCGTTGCCGCCGTTCTCCGTACCGCCGTCGATGAGGCCGCCGATGACACCGGCGTTCGTACCGCCGTCGGCACCGGCGTTCGTACCGCCGTCGATACCGCCGATGAGCCCGCCGTTGTCCCCGCCGCCGGGACGGCCGGGCTTGCCGTCGTCCTCGTCGCCCTTGTCCTTGTCCTTCTTCGGGACGTCCGGGATGTGCACCCGGTTGAACTGAGGCGCTTCCTTGCCGGCCAGAGCGCCGGTCATGGCGTCGCGCCAGATGGGGCCGGGGACCTCACCGCCGAAGACCTTCTCGTGGTAGCGGCCGCCGATGGTGATGTACTCCATCTCGACCCCCTGGGTCGGCGAGCCGACCCACACGGCGCCGGACATGTTCGGGGTATAGCCCACGAACCAGGCGTTCTTGCGGCTGTCGGTCGTACCCGTCTTACCGGCGTTGTCGCGCCCGCTCAGACCTGCCCTCGCACCGGTACCGGAGTCGACCACCCCGCTCAGGAGCGAGTTGATGGAGTCGGCCGTCTGCACCGACATCGCCTGCTCACAGGTCGACTTGGGCACCTCGAGTGCCTTGCCGTTCGCGTCCGTGATCGACTCGATGGCGACCGGCGAGCAGTACGTGCCGCGGTTGGCGAAGGTGGCGTATGCGCTCGCCATCGTCAGCGGCGAGATGGAGTCGGAGCCGAGCGTCAGCGGCGAAGGCTGCTCGGTGATCGGCTTGCCGTCGCCCTGGGTGACGTGCAGCTTCTTGGTCATCTCCAGCACGGGGCACATACCGATGTCGGCGATCATCTGGACGAAGTAGGTGTTGACCGACTTCTCCATCGCCTCCTTCAGGCCGTACGGGCCGACCTCGGCCTCGTTCTCGTTCTCCACCGTGGCGCCGTCGACGTTCTTGTACGTGGAGTCGCAGCCGGAGACCGGGCTTGGATACGGCATCTCGTACGGCGCCGGATACACCTGGTTCAGCGGCTTGCCCTGCTCTATGGCGGCGGCCGCCACGAACGGCTTGAAGGTCGAACCGGTCGGGAAGCCCTGGCTTTCGCCCATGCGCTTGTCGACCGAGAAGTTGATCGTGGTCTCGTTCTTCTTGGCTTCGCCGCCATACGGCCACGACTGCCCCATCGCGAGGATCTTGCCGCTGCCCGGCTCTACGATCGTGGCCGCGCCGGCCACCTTGTCCTTCTGGTAGACGTGATCCTTCAGCGAGGCCTGCACGGACTCCTGCGCCTGCGCATCGAGCGTCGTCTTGATCCGCAGCCCCCCGCGGTTCCACTTCTCGACCCGTTCCTCACGGGTGTCGCCGAACGTCGGGCTGTCGAGGAACGCCGTCTTGACGTAGTCGCAGAAGAACCCGGCGCCGTTCGTCGCGGTGATGCAGCCGTTCTGCGGCTTGGAGATCTTCAGCGCGATCTTCGATTCCTTGGCCTTGTCCGCCTCCTGCTGCGAGATGTCGCCCGTGGCGACCATCCGCTGCAGCACCACATTGCGGCGCTTGGTGGCCTCCTGCTCGTCGTTCACCGGGTCGTACCGGCTCGGCGACTGCACGATGCCGGCGAGCAGCGCGGCCTCCTGCAGGTTCAGCTTCTTGGCGGGCTTGGAGAAGTAGCGCTGCGCGGCGGCCTCGACTCCGTAGGCCTGCTGACCGAAGAACGTGATGTTCAGGTAGTTCTCGAGGATCTTCTTCTTGCCGAGCTTCTCCTCGACCTGGATCGCCATCTTGAGCTCGCGGATCTTGCGGCCGATGGTCTGCTGCGTGGCCTCGCGGAACTTGGCCGCGTCGTCCATCGCCTCTTCGACGAAGACGTTCTTCACGTACTGCTGCGTGAGGGTCGAAGCACCCTGGGAGACACCGCCCGAGCGGGCGTTCTCGTTCACCGCGCGCAGGATGCCCTTGAGGTCGACCGCGCCGTGCTCGTAGAAGCGCGAGTCCTCGATCGCGACGATCGCCTTCTGCATGTACGGGGAGATCTCCTTGAGATCCACCAGCGTGCGGTCACGGGCGAAGACCGTCGCGATCGGGTTGTCGTTCGCGTCGGTGATCGTGGTGCGCTGCATCAGCGGAGGCTGCTTGAGATTGGCGGGGATCTCGTCGAATTCCTCGACCGATCCCTTGGCCGCAAGGCCCACCAGACCTGCCGCGGGGAGCGCGATGCCCGCAAGGACCGCGCCGGAGAGCACGCTGACGCCGAGGAACTTGGCGGCCTGCTGCGTCGGCGACAGTCCGCCACCCGAGAGCTTCTTACCCATGGGGGCAGCCTAATCCGTAGGTCTGTGCGTTCCGAGGGATCGGTCGGTCATCGGGATGTTCGAACCCGATCCGTAATGCCTGTGGCCCGTGACACGAGGGGGTTCACAGGTACGTCAGAGGGCAGCGGCCAACGTTCCGATTCGCCGGACAGTCGTATAGGCGTTGGCCTAAGCTGCTCACAACTGTCACAGCAGTGCGGTCACGTATCAAGCCTCCGACACCCCCGAAGACGCCGGAGTGCTGTCCGTTTCCGCCTCATGCGTCATCCGGCGCCCGTTGTGACCCAGCTGAACTGCCCCGATCTGTCGGGATGGTCACGCATGTCCGCGGCTCACTCCGTCGGGTGATCTGCCGCTTACGCATAGTCCGTTCGGGCCATTCAAGATTGGGCCCGAAGGGGGTGTTGCGCTGTGCCCACCTTCCGTAACGTCCTCAACTGGCGGCGGTGAATATGCCGCTGCCGCCGTGGGGGAGCCTCGATTCGGGAGAGGACGGCGCCGGCATGGGCTGGGTAGTTGACTGGAGTGCGCAGGCAGCCTGCCGCACTACTGATCCGGATGAACTGTTCGTACAAGGTGCGGCACAGAACAGGGCCAAGGCGGTGTGCACCGGGTGTCCGGTGCGTACGGAGTGCCTGGCAGACGCCCTGGACAACCGTGTCGAGTTCGGTGTCTGGGGTGGAATGACCGAGCGGGAGCGGCGCGCATTGCTGCGCAGGCGTCCCACGGTCACGTCCTGGCGCCGGCTGCTCGAGACGGCCCGCAGTGAATATGAGCGCAGCACGGGACTGTTGCCCGTGGACGCGGAGGACAGCGAGACGTACGAGAGCTACGCCGCGGTGGGCTAGCGCCCGTACAGCAACTGTCCCTACTTACGGCTCAGACCGGCCGACCGCCGGACGCGAGCCGGTCGCCGATGTCGCGAAGCCCCGCGAGGTCATGTACATCGCCGGGCAGCGCGGCCACTTCGGCCACTGCCACCTCCGGGTGCAGGGCCGTGAAGCGGTCACGCGTGCGCTGCTCACGGGAGAGCAGCCGCATCCGTTCCGCATGCAACCGCAGGAGTCCCGCGGTGAGTTCCGTTGCCGGGGTTTCGGGAGAATCGTGGGGTTCGGGAGGGGTACGCACCTCTTCCTTCCCGCCCTCCTGATCCACAATGCCGCCCGTTTCATGATTTTCTACGGGGCCGTCGGGACCAGCAGGATCGGGGCCGTCCGGCGCCCCGAGCGCTTCCGCGGCGGCGAGCGCACGCTCCGCCGAGAGCCGCGCGGCACCGCTGCCGTGCACACGGTTGAGCACGAGCCCGGCGAGCGGCATACGGTCCGCCGCGAGCCGCTCCACGAAGTACGCGGCCTCGCGCAGCGCATCCCGCTCGGGCGCGGCCACCACGAGAAAAGCCGTCCCCGGCGCCTGAAGCAGCCGGTACGTGGCATCGGCCCGGGTGCGGAAACCGCCGAACATCGTGTCCATCGCGGCCACGAAGGTCTGCACGTCCTTGAGGAACGGACCGCCGAGCAACTTGCCGAGCGTGCCGGTCATCATCGACATCCCGACGTTCAGGAACTTCATCCCGGCCCGCCCGCCGACCTTCGCCGGCGCCATGAGCACCCGGATGAACTTGCCGTCCAGGAACGAGCCGAGCCGGCTCGGAGCGTCCAGGAAATCGAGGGCGGAACGCGACGGCGGCGTATCGACGATGATCAGATCCCACTCGTCGCGGGCGCGGAGCTGCCCCAGCTTCTCCATCGCCATGTACTCCTGCGTACCGGCGAAACCGGCCGAGAGCGACTGGTAGAAGGGGTTCTCCAGGATCGCCCGGGCCCGCTCGGCATCCGCGTGCGCCTCGACGATCTCGTCGAAGGTGCGCTTCATGTCGAGCATCATGGCGTGCAGTTCGCCGTCGCCCTCGATCTCCTTCACCCGCCGCGGGGTGTTGTCGAGCGAGTCGATGCCCATCGACTGAGCGAGCCGCCGGGCCGGATCGATGGTCAGGACGACCACCTTGCGGCCGCGCTCCGCCGCGCGGAGGCCGAGGGCCGCCGCGGTCGTGGTCTTGCCCACGCCGCCCGCGCCGCAGCACACGATGATCCGGGTCTTCGGGTCGTCGAGCAGCGGATCCACGGCGAGCGTGGGGGGAACGTCCAGCGTCATGAGACTCCCTGCCGGCGCAGAGTGGTGGCGAGGCGGTAGAGCCCGGCCAGATCGATGCCCTCGCTGAGGAACTCCAACTCGTGTACGGGTAGGCCGGGTTCGGCCAGCTCGGCGCGCTGCTCCTGCTCCAGGGCGATCCGCTCGGCGTACTCCGCGGCCTGGGCCAGCAGCGGCTCGACCAGCTGTTCCGCGAGCCCGCCCTTGCGCGCACCGCCGAGCCCGGCCCGCGACAGCTCGCGCGCGATCTCGGTGCGCTTCACACCGTCGGGCACGGGCCCGTCGAGCAGCGTGGGCCGCACCATGTTCACCAGGATCCGGCCCACCGGCAGCCCGGCCGCGCGCAGTTCGGCGATCCCGTCGAGGGTCTCCTGGACCGGCATCTCCTCGAGCAGCGTCACCAAGTGCACTGATGTCTCGGCGGACTTGAGGACCCGCATCACGGCCTGCGCCTGGTTGTGTATCGGCCCGATCTTCGCGAGGCCCGCGACCTCGTCGTTCACATTGAGGAAGCGGGTGATACGCCCGGTGGGCGGCGCGTCCATCACCACGTAGTCGTACGCATAGCGGCCCCGCTTGTCCTTACGGCGTACCGCCTCGCAGGCCTTGCCGGTGAGCAGGACGTCGCGGACGCCGGGCGCGATGGTCGTGGCGAAGTCGATGGCGCCGAGCTTGCGCAGCGCACGGCCCGCGCCGCCGAGCCGGTAGAACATCTGGAGGTAGTCGAGCAGCGCCAGCTCGGCATCGATGGCGAGGGCGTACACCTCGCCGCCACCCGGTGCGACCGCGATCTTCCGCTCCTCGTACGGGAGCGCCTCCGTCTCGAAGAGCTGGGCGATGCCCTGCCGGCCCTCGACCTCGACGAGGAGGGTGCGTTTGCCCTCGGTCGCGAGGGCGAGCGCGAGGGCGGCGGCGACCGTCGTCTTACCGGTCCCGCCCTTGCCGCTGACGACCTGAAGCCTGCTCACGCCTTCGAGCGTAACCAGTACGCCGCGGTTGAATCCCGGGGGCTCCGCACCGTACGCGCGTCCGAGGACATCCGACGGGTCCCACCGCGGACCCGCGGCCCGCGCCGGGGCATTACGCTCGGCCCCATGACCAAGTACGAATACGCGACCGTGCCGCTCCTCGTGCACGCGACCAAGCAGATTCTGGACACCTGGGGCGAGGACGGCTGGGAGCTCGTCCAGGTCGTGCCCGGGCCGAACAACCCCGAGCAGCTCGTGGCCTACCTCAAGCGGGAGAAGCAGGCATGAGCGGCGCCGTCGAGGCCAAGCTGGCCGAGCTCGGCCTGAAGCTGCCCGGCGTCGTGGCGCCGCTCGCGGCCTACCAGCCGGCCGTCCGGTCCGGCGCTTACGTGTACACCGCGGGCCAGCTCCCGATGGTCGACGGCAAGCTGCCGACGACCGGCAAGGTCGGCGGCGAGGTGACGCCGGAGGAGGCCAAGGACCTGGCCCGTATCTGCGCGCTCAACGCGCTCGCCGCGATCAAGTCCGTCGCAGGCGACCTGGACCGCGTCGCGCGGGTCGTGAAGGTGACGGGCTTCGTCGCCTCCGCCACGGACTTCACCGGCCAGCCCGCCGTGATCAACGGTGCGAGCGAGCTGCTCGGCGAGGCCTTCGGCGACAAGGGCGTGCATGCGCGCAGCGCGGTGGGCGTGGCGGTGCTTCCGCTGGACGCTCCCGTCGAGGTGGAGTTCATCGTGGAGCTGGTGCAGGACTGAGTTTGCTTTGCCGGCGTGCGCCGTGAGGCGGGCGTTGTCAGTGGGCGCCGATAGCCTGGAAAGGGCTTCGGCCCCCGGGCGGGAGGGGACTGTCCGGCCGCCTCCGCTCCGTGCCTTCGGTCCCGGTCGTGACATCCACGACCGGGACCTTGCGTTTCCAGGCCTCCGCGCTTCCGGACCTCCGGCCTCGTACGGGATTGGTTGCCTCTCGAACATCCGGGCGCGAGCGGTTAACCTCCGCCCATGTCCAATGGCCAGTGGTACCCGCCGGAATGGCCCGACCGGATCAGGGCGCTCGCGAACGGTGAACTGACGCCCGCGACCCCGCGCCGGGCCGCCACCGTCCTGCTCCTTCGCGACGGCGAGCAGGGCACGGACGTCTACATGCTGCGACGGCGGACCTCGATGGCGTTCGCCGGCGGTGCGTACGCCTATCCCGGCGGCTCCGTCGATCCGCGCGACGACGACCGGCACGTCGACTGGGCGGGGCCCTCGCTCGCCACCTGGGCCGAGCGCCTCGGTGTCGCCGAGGCCGAGGCCCAGGCGATCGTGTGCGCGGCGGTGCGGGAGACCTTCGAGGAGGCGGGCGTCCTGCTCGCCGGGCCGACGGCGGACTCGGTGGTCGGTGACACCACCGGGGACGACTGGGAGGCGGACCGGGTCGCGCTCGTGGAGCGTGAGCTGTCCTTCGCCGAGTTCCTCGCGCGGCGCGGGCTCGTCCTCCGTTCCGATCTGCTCGGCGTCTGGGCGCGGTGGATCACGCCGGAGTTCGAACAGCGGCGGTACGACACGTGGTTCTTCGTGGCCGCGCTGCCGGAAGGGCAGCGCACGCGCAACGCGTCCACCGAGGCCGACCGCACCGTATGGACCCGGCCGGCCGAGGCGGCGGCGGGCTACGACCGCGGCGAGCTGACGATGATGCCGCCGACGATCACGACGCTGCGGCAGCTGGAGCCGTACGCCACATCGGCCGACGCGCTGGCCTCATCGGCCAAGCGGGATCTGACGCCCGTACTGGCCCAGGCGCGCCTGGAGGACGGGGAGTTGGTGCTCGTCTGGCCCGGGCACGACGAGTTCACCAAGCGCATCGTGCTCAAGAGCGGCTCGGACGCATGACGGACGCGGCCGCCCTGCCGGGCCAGCCCCGCGGCGGGGTCCTCTCGGGGCCCGCCACCGCCCGGGCCGTCAACATCCTCGCGCCGAACGCCAACGCGATGACCCTGGACGGCACGAACACCTGGCTCCTGTCGGAGCCGGACTCGCCGCTCGCCGTCGTCGTGGACCCCGGGCCGCTGGACGAGGGGCATCTGCGGCACGTCATCGCCACGGCCGAGAAGGCCGGCAAACGCATCGCGCTCACGCTGCTCACGCACGGGCATCCGGATCACGCCGAGGGAGCCTCACGCTTCTCGGACCTCACGGGTACACAGGTACGGGCGCTGGATCCGTCGCTGCGCCTGGGGGACGAGGGTCTTGCGGCCGGCGAGGCCCTGGAGGTCGGCGGCCTGGAGCTCCGGGTCGTCCCCACGCCCGGGCACACGTCCGACTCGCTCTGCTTCCATCTCCCCGCCGACCAGGCCGTCCTGACCGGGGACACGATCCTCGGCCGCGGCACCACGGTCGTCGCGCACCCGGACGGCCGGCTCGGCGACTACCTGGACTCGCTGCGCCGTCTGCGCTCCCTGACGGTGGACGACGGGGTGCATACGGTCCTGCCGGGCCACGGTCCGGTCCTCGAGGACGCCCAGGGCGCGGTCGAGTTCTACCTCGCCCACCGCGCGCACCGCCTGGCCCAGGTCGAAACGGCCGTGGAGAACGGGCACTTGACGTCGGCGGAGGTCGTGGCGGCGGTCTACGCGGACGTGGACCGCTCGCTGTGGCCGGCGGCGGAGCTTTCGGTGCGGGCGCAGTTGGAGTATCTGCGGGAGCACGGGCTGATCTGACTCGGCCCCGCGCAAGGGGCGTGCGTAAGGGGCCTGCGCAAGGGTTCTATGCAGGGTCCTTGCGCAACGGAAACGGGGCCCGCCCCGAAGGCCGGACCCCGTCCACGTACAACCAAAGATGCTCAGCGCGAGCGCTTCGCCAGACGCTCGACGTCCAGCAGGATCACCGCGCGGGCCTCCAGGCGGAGCCAGCCGCGTCCTGCGAAGTCCGCAAGGGCCTTGTTGACCGTCTCGCGCGAGGCGCCCACCAGCTGGGCCAGCTCCTCCTGCGTGAGGTCGTGCACGACGTGGATGCCCTCTTCGGACTGGACGCCGAAGCGGCGCGACAGGTCGAGGAGCGCGCGGGCGACACGGCCCGGCACGTCGGAGAAGACCAGGTCGGACATCTGGTCGTTGGTCTTGCGCAAGCGCCGGGCGACGGCGCGAAGCAGCGCGGCGGCCACCTCGGGGCGGGCGTTGAGCCAGGGCTGGAGGTCGCCGTGGCCGAGGCCGAGCAGCTTGACCTCGGTCAGCGCCGAAGCGGTGGCGGTACGCGGGCCCGGGTCGAACAGCGAGAGCTCACCGATGAGCTCACCGGGGCCGAGCACGGCGAGCATGTTCTCGCGGCCGTCGGGGGAGGTGCGGTGCAGCTTCACCTTGCCCTCGGTGACCACGTACAGGCGGTCGCCCGGGTCGCCCTCGTGGAACAGCGCGTCGCCGCGCGCGAGGGTCACCTCACTCATGGAGGCGCGCAGCTCCGCCGCCTGCTCGTCATCGAGCGCCGCGAAGAGCGGGGCGCGCCGCAGAACGTCGTCCACGAGTTCTCTCCTATGTCGTCCGGCTCCAGTGGGCTGTGGTGCCCATAGTGCAGGACGTAGCAAACAGTGTGATCAGTCACAACAAGTTTGCCGTACTGAAGAGGTGTCCTGTGCGACGGGGGACCCAATCGGGGGTGGTCGGGTCGGATCCAGCCATGTTCAGGGTGCTCTTCGTGCTACTCCGCAGGACTCCAACAGGCCGGTGAGAGCGCTGGCCAAGGGTGTACGGCGTCATGGTTGTGCGGGGTGATTCTGCTGTGGGCGAACGGGGCGCGAACGGATCGGCATCATTGCTGGAAAAGGGGCATAACGGACAGAATCTCGAGGTCGGGCGCGCTCATTCCGGAGTCCGCGCACCCAGCGGAACCGTCGCCGTGAGCACCGTCCCCTCCCCGGGCGCCGACTCCACCGCCAGCGTCCCGCCCAGCTGCCGCACCCGCGCCCGGATCGCCGGCAGTCCGTGCCCGCGCGACCCCTCGGGCGCGTCCGGCAGGGCGCCGGGGTCGAAGCCGCGCCCGTCGTCGGCGACATCGAGCACCGCACGGTCGTCGAGCGTGGTCAGCGTCAGGACGGCGGTCGTGGCCCGGGCGTGTTCCCGTACGTTCGCGAGCGCGCCCTGGGCGATCCGAAGCAGCGTCGACTGCACCCGCTCGGGCAGTTCTGGGCCGACCTGCCCCTCCGTGTGCACCAGGACCCGCAGCCGCTCGTCGCTCTCGCGCCCGGCCAGCGCCCGCAGCGCCTGCGGGAGTCCGCCCGACAGCGCCAGGTCGGCGGGGGCGAGGTCGTGGACGAAGCGGCGGGCCTCGGCGAGGTTGTGCTCGACGATCTTCGTGGCGGACCGTACGTGCCCGTGCGCCTTGGCCGGATCCCTGTCCCAGGTCCGCTCGGCGGCCTGAAGGAGCATCTGCTGGCTGGACAGGCCCTGCGCCAGGGTGTCGTGGATCTCCATCGACAGGCGCTGGCGCTCGGCGAGCGTGCCGGCGCGGCGTTCGGTGGCGGCGAGCTCGCGGCGCGTACGGATCAGATCGTCGATCAGCCGCCGCTGCCGGGACGCCAGGCGCTTCATGTGCAGGAACACGGCGGTGGCGAACCCGGCGACCGCCGCGGGTCCGACCACCAGGTCCAGGTCGAACCGGGGCGAGAGCGCCAGCTGCGCGATGATCACGAAGACCGTGAGCACCCCGACGAGCACACACGCGGCGACCGGCGGCAGGATCCGCAGGGCCGCGTAGATGAGCGGCACGGCCACCCACGCGAAGCTCGGCGCGAGCTCCACCAGGACCGCCCACACCACGACCACCGCGGCCAGCCACCCGACCCGCCAGGCCTGCGAGCGCCGCGCCGACGGCTTCGTGGTCGCGTACGCGTCGCGGCCGACCCCGGCCGCGTAGATCACGGCGAGGAGCGCGGCCAGGGTGATGACCAGCGCGGAGTTGACGGTCGCCGGATGGCGCTGGATGAACCGGATCAGGGCCGTCGCCTGGAGCACGAAGAACGTCAGATGCATGACGAGGCTCAGCCAGTGCGCGTCCGGATCGATCTCCTCCGGCTGCATAGCGGCAGCGGTGGACGCCTCTTGTTCCGCGTGCACCGCACCCCTTCCGCCTGTCCGTCGCCTGTGGACCGTTTCGCCTGTCCGTCGCTTGTGGACCGCACGGACATTCTCATTTACGGAGGTATGCGGCGCACCAGCAGCCCGGCCGGCCCGCTCAACCACCCACCCGCTGTCAGCACCTCCCCGTACGCTCTTGGCATGGCGAAAAGCGACAAGGAGCCGGGTGCGGCGGGCCCTCCCGTCATCCGAAAGGCCAAGCCGGCGAAGACCCGGACCGGCCTGGTGCGTCAGGCGCGCAAGATCAACCGGGCGCTCGCCGAGGTCTATCCGTATGCCCACCCGGAGCTGGACTTCGAGAATCCCTTCCAGCTCCTGGTCGCCACGGTGCTTTCGGCGCAGACCACGGACCTGAGGGTCAACCAGACGACGCCGGGCCTGTTCGCGAAGTACCCGACCCCGGAGGACCTGGCCGTGGCCAACCCCGAGGAGGTCGAGGAGCTGATCCGCCCCACGGGGTTCTTCCGCGCCAAGACCCGGTCGATCATGGGCCTGGCCAAGGCCCTGCGCGACGAGCACGGCGGTGAGGTCCCCGGCCGCCTCGAGGATCTGGTCAAGCTGCCGGGCGTCGGCCGCAAGACGGCCAATGTCGTCCTCGGCAATGCCTTCGGCGTCCCGGGCATCACCGTCGACACCCACTTCGGCCGGCTCGTACGGCGCTGGAAGTGGACCGACAGCGAGGACCCCGAGAAGATCGAGGCGCTGATCTGCGAGATCTTCCCGAAGAGCGACTGGACGATGCTGTCGCACCGGATCATCTTCCACGGCCGCCGTATCTGCCACGCCCGCAAGCCCGCCTGCGGCGCCTGCCCGATCGCCTCGCTCTGTCCTTCGTACGGGGAGGGCGAGATCGACCCCGAGAAGGCGCAGAAGCTGCTCAAGTACGAGAAGGGCGGCTTCCCGGGCCAGCGCCTCAAGCCGCCGCCGGACTATCCGGGCCAGGCAGCGCCGCCGATGGGAGCTGTGTGACAGGGGAACGATCGGGTGTGGTCCGGCCGTTGAGGGGTCCGTACGGGGGTGACGCGTGACGCATTCAGGCAGGGCGCAGGCAGGCAGGACGCATTCGGGCAGGGCGCAGACAGGGAGTTCCTACGGCGGGGACGCCCTCGTCTCGAGCGAGGGCCTGCCCGAGTGGCTGACTCCCGTGGCGAAGGCCGCCGAGACGGTCGAGCCGAAGCAGCTCAGCCGGTTTCTGCCGCCCGAGAGCGGAGCGGGACGGCAGTCGGCGGTCCTGATCCTGTTCGGCGAGGGCGAGCAGGGTCCCGAGCTGCTGCTCATGGAGCGTGCCAGTTCCCTCCGCTCGCATGCCGGGCAGCCCTCGTTCCCCGGCGGCGCCCTGGACCCGGAGGACGGCGACCCGGCCGGTGACGGTCCGCTGCGCGCCGCCCTTCGTGAGGCCGAGGAGGAAACCGGACTCGACCCCGCGGGCGTCCAGATCTTCGGGGTGCTGCCGAAGCTCTACATCCCGGTGAGCGGTTTCGTCGTCACCCCCGTCCTCGCGTGGTGGCGCGAACCGACCCCGGTCGGTGTGGTCGATCCGGCCGAGACGGCCCGGGTGTTCACGGTTCCCGTGGCACATCTCACGGCTGCCGAGCACCGGGTGACCTCGGTCCACCCGCGCGGCCACCAAGGACCCGCATTCCTGGTCGGTGACGCTCTGGTCTGGGGTTTTACGGCCGGTGTGATCGACCGGATCCTGCACTACGCGGGCTGGGAAAGACCTTGGGACCGCACAAAGCAGGTCCCTCTCGACTGGCGCGCATGACAGGCTGGTCACTTGTGTTCTGCCCGGTTCCGCCGGGCCCCCGACGGCCGAGGAGTGGCGACTGTGACGCGAGGCGAGGCGTGATTCGGTGAACGTGCTCGACATCCTGCTCCTGGTCGCCGCCGTGTGGTTCGCCATCGTGGGCTACCGCCAGGGCTTCGTCGTCGGCATCCTCTCGGTGCTCGGCTTCCTGGGCGGCGGCCTCGTCGCGCTCTACGTACTGCCGGTGATCTGGAAGCAGTTCACCGAGGAGCAGGCGGGCACGACGGCCGTGGTCGTCTGGGTCGTGGTCGTCATCGTCTGCGCCTCCGTCGGCCAGGCCTTCACCACCCACCTGGGCAACAAGCTGCGCCGCTACATCACCTGGTCACCCGCGAGAGCCCTGGACGCCACGGGCGGCGCCGTGGTCAACGTGCTCGCGCTGCTCCTCGTCTCCTGGCTGATCGGCTCGCTCCTGGCGGGCACGACCATGCCGACGGTGGGCAAGGAGGTCCGTAACTCCAAGGTGCTCAACGGGATCGACCGCGCCCTGCCGGGCCAGGCCGACACCTGGTTCACCAACTTCCGCTCGGTGCTCGCGCAGAACGGATTCCCGCAGGTCTTCAGCCCGTTCGCCAATGAGCCGATCACCGAGGTCCGCCCGCCCGACCCCAAGCTCGCCGGCAGCCCGGTCGCCGCCCGCGCGAAGGGTTCCATCGTCAAGGTGCTCGGTACCGCGAGCAGTTGCAGCAAGGTGCTCGAAGGCAGCGGCTTCGTCTTCGCCGACCGCCGCGTGATGACCAACGCGCATGTGGTCGGCGGCGTCGACGAGCCCACCGTCCAGATAGGCGGCGAGGGCAAGCGCTATGACGCCACGGTCGTGCTCTACGACTGGGAGCGCGACATCGCCGTACTCGACGTACCGCAGCTGGACGCGCGCCCGCTGCAGTTCACCGACCGCGACGCCGGCACCGGCGACAGCGCGATCGTGGCCGGCTTCCCGGAGAACGGCGGCTATGACGTCCGCTCCGCCCGTATCCGCGCCCGGATCGACGCCAGCGGACCGGACATCTACCACCGTGGCAATGTGCGGCGCGATGTCTACTCGCTGTACGCGAACGTCCGCCAGGGCAACTCCGGCGGCCCGCTGCTCACCCCGGACGGCAAGGTCTACGGCGTGATCTTCGCCAAGTCCCTGGACAGCCCGGACACCGGCTATGCGCTCACGGTGGACGAGATCCGCGACGACATCAGCGCGGGCCGCACCGCCAACCAGCAGGTGGACAGCCAGGGGTGTGCGCTGTAGGTCGCGCGTGCGGGCGCGGTGAGCGGCGCAGGGGTGTGCGCTGTGAGCCGCGCTTGTACGGGGGCTTCAGGCCCTCGTCGTATGCCGCAGCCGGGCCGACACCCAGCGGGCGCGGCGGCGCAGGATACGCGGAATCCCCATAGCCGCTTGGGGTGACCGGTGACCCTGGCCCTGTGGGCCGCCTCCCCGAAACGGGTTCAGCTCCGAAGACCCGGGAGCCGAGCGGCGGTTGCGTGCTGCGTCACTGTAGTCGTGCGTCCAGCCCATACCCCGACGTCTGCCCGTGCCTCATGGTCGGTAACCACCTGAGTGCCACTCAATTGGCGTATGCGCGGGGCAAAGGCCGTTCGATGCACAGGTGTTCGCCCGCGCCTCAGCGGTCCGGCTCAGGGTCCTTCAGCCACTCGACGAGCTCCTTCGAGAAGGCCACCGGGTCCTCCTCGTGCGGGAAGTGCCCCAGACCGTCGAACAGCCGCCAGCGGTACGGCGCTTCGACGTACTCGCCCGAGCCCGCCGCGCTGCGCGTACGCAGCACCGGGTCGAGGGAGCCGTGCAGATGCAGCGTGGGCACGCGCACCGGCCGCTTCATCCGCCGGTTGAACTGGATCCCGTCAGGACGCGCCATCGACCGCACCATCCACCGGTACGGCTCGATCGAGCAGTGCGCCGTCGACGGAATGCACATGGCCTTGCGATACGTGTCCACCGCCGCGTCGTCCGGAAGCCGCGGCCCCGACCAGTCCCGGATCAGCTCGCCGACCAACGCACCGCCGTCTGCGACCAGTTGCCGCTCCGGCAGCCACGGCCGCTGAAAGCCCCAGATGTACGAGCCGGCCTTGGTCTGCCGTATGTCGCCGAGCATCGCCGAACGCCACCGCCGCGGATGCGGCATCGAGGAGACCGCGAGCCGGCGCACCAGCTTGGGGCGCATCACGGCCGCGGTCCACGCGAGGTATCCGCCGAGGTCATGACCGACGAGCGCGGCGTCCGGCTCGCCGAGGGAGCGGATGACTCCGGTGATGTCGAGCGCGAGGTTCGCCGGGTCGTAACCGCGCGGTGTGCGGTCGCTGCCGCCGACGCCGCGCAGATCCATCGCGACCGCGCGGAAGCCGGCCTCGGCGAGCGCGGGCAGCTGGTGGCGCCAGGTCCACCAGTACTGCGGAAAGCCGTGCAGGAGCAGGACGAGCGGTCCGTCGCCCATTTCGGCGATATGGAAGCGGGCCCCGTTCGCCGCGACATCTCGGTGGGTCCAGGGGCCGTCCAGGCGCACAACCGAAGTCGCGGAAGGGTCCGTCATGAAGTCGAGCGTGCCACAGGCTTGGCGTCCTCGACCGCGCGGGTCAGTTCACCCCTGGCCGGGGCGGTGACGGAGCGCGGATGCGGCTTGACGTTGCCGAGCACGGCGGCGGTCTCCTTGGCGGAGGCGGCGACCTTCTGGGGACCCTTGGCCTTCGCGGTCTTCTTGGCCATGATCACGCCGATCAGCGCGAGCAGCCCGGCGAGCAGCACGCTGGCCAGGAAGGAGAGCCCGAAGCACCAGACGAGGTTCCAGCCGCCGTTTCCGTTGTGGCCCCCCGTCCAGGTGTTGATCGCGTAGGCAAGGACGAAACTCAGCATCGGCAGCGAGAAGATCAGCACCGCGAGCGCGGCGATGAACGCTCCGCCACTGGTCGCGCCACGCTTCACATCCGTCCGCAACTGGGCCTTGGCCAGCGCGATCTCGTCATGGATCAGCGCGGACATCTCACTGGTCGCCGAGGCGACCAGCTGTCCCAGGCTGCGGTCGGCGCCGTCGGATGCGCTCATCGCGTACTCCCTCTTCAGATCTGGCGTTACGGCAATGTCAGATCATGCCGGACTGCCGCCCTCACCGCTTCCCGCGGGGCCCTGTTCGCCGCCCGGAACGGGGCTCAGTTCGGCGAGGCGACGGTGCTCGGCGGCCTTCTTCTCGTAGATCGCGGCCATGCGGAGGTGGTACTCGGGGTTGTCCTGCTCGTAGATGTCCGGGATCCCGTCGAGGTCGTCGTCGCGCTCCTCGTGCTCGACCATCGCGCGGTACTTGGCGTTCCGCAGCTTGAGCAGGACCGTCGCGAGTACGGCCGCGATCAGCGAGCCGAGCAGGACCGCGGCCTTGACCTCGTCGGTCAGCACCGTGTCGCCCTTGAAGGCGAGTTCGCCGATCAGGAGCGAGACCGTGAAGCCGATACCGGCCAGTGAGGCGACCGCGAACACATCGGGCCAGGACAGGTCCTCGCTCAGCTCCGCCCGGGTGAAGCGGGCCGCGAGCCACGTACCGCCGAAGATGCCGACCGTCTTGCCGACCACAAGACCGAGCACCACACCGAGCGTCTCGGGCTGGGTGAACACATCGCCGATCGCCTTGCCGGAGACCGAGACACCCGCGGAGAACAGCGCGAACAGCGGCACCGCGAGCCCGGCCGACAGGGGACGTACGAGGTGCTCGATGTGCTCGCCGGGGGAGTGCCGCTCGTCGTCCTTGCGGCTGCAGCGCAGCATCAGGCCCATCGCGACACCGGCGATGGTGGCGTGCACGCCGCTGTTGTACATCAGGCCCCAGATCACCAGGGCGAGCGGAACGTAGATGTACCAGCCGCGTACGCCCTTACGGAGGAGCAGCCAGAAGACCACGAGGCCCACGACGGCGCCGCCGAGGGCCGCGAAGTTCAGCGAGTCCGTGAAGAAGACCGCGATGATCATGATCGCGAAGAGGTCGTCGACCACGGCGAGCGTGAGCAGGAAGGCGCGCAGCGCGGACGGCAGCGAGGTGCCGATCACGGCGAGCACGGCGAGCGCGAACGCGATATCGGTCGCGGTCGGCACGGCCCAGCCCTGCATAGAGCCGTCACCCATGACGTTGGTCAGCACGTAGACCAGGGCGGGCACGGCCATCCCGCAGAGCGCGGCGACGACGGGCAGGATCGCGGCCTTGGGATCGCGCAGATCGCCCGCGACCAGTTCACGCTTGAGCTCGATCCCGGCGACGAAGAAGAAGACCGCGAGCAGCCCGTCGGCGGCCCAGTGCTGGATCGAGAGGTCGAGTCCGAGCGCGGAGGGCCCGATGTGGAAGTCCCGTACGGAGGCGTAGCTGTCGCTGAGCGGGGTGTTCGCCCAGATCAGGGCGACGACGGCGGCGATGAGGAGCAGCACGCCGCCGACGGTCTCGGTCCGCAGGGCGTCCGCGACGAAGGTCCGCTCGGGCAGCGAGAGCCTGCCGAGGACCTTGCGGTTGTTCTTGCTGGGCGCGGCCACGGGAATCCTCCGGGTCGGTACGGCAACGACGGATCGCTGAAGCAGTCGCCGACCAGACTTCCCGGCACACCCTGTGTTCTTGTCGCGGTTTTTACGCGGCCTCTACGGTACAGGGTGCCCGCGAGGGCGAATCTGGCGATCTTCACTTTACGCACGAAAAGGGCACTCAGCGCGGCGCTGAGTGCCCTCTCGCGTACGTACGAAGGCCGCCCTCCGACCGGAGGGTCAGTCCTCCGAACCCGCCGACGGCAGCTTCGTCTGGATCAGATCCATCACCGAGGAATCGGTCAGTGTGGTGACGTCACCGAGCTGCCGGTTCTCGGCGACATCGCGAAGCAGACGCCGCATGATCTTGCCCGAGCGGGTCTTCGGCAGCTCCGCCACCGGCAGGATCCGCTTCGGCTTGGCGATCGGGCCGAGAGTGGCGCCCACGTGATTGCGCAGATCCGCCACAAGGCCCTCGGCCTCGGCGTCGGCGCTGCCGCGCAGGATCACGAAGGCCACGATCGCCTGACCGGTGGTCTCGTCGGCCGCGCCCACGACCGCCGCCTCGGCGACCGACGGGTGCGAGACGAGCGCGGACTCGACCTCGGTGGTGGAGATGTTGTGGCCGGACACCAGCATCACGTCGTCGACCCGGCCGAGCAGCCAGATGTCGCCGTCGTCGTCCTTCTTGGCACCGTCGCCGGCGAAGTACTTGCCCTCGAAGCGCGACCAGTAGGTGTCGATGAACCGCTGGTCGTCACCCCAGATGGTGCGCAGCATCGACGGCCACGGCTCGGTGAGCACCAGATAGCCACCGCCGCCGTTCGGCACCTCGTTGGCCTCGTCGTCGACGACGGTCGCCGAGATGCCGGGGAGCGCGCGCTGGGCGGAGCCCGGCTTGGCCTCGGTGACACCCGGCAGCGGCGAGATCATCATCGCGCCGGTCTCCGTCTGCCACCAGGTGTCCACGACGGGGGTGCGGTCGCCGCCGATGTTCTTGCGGTACCAGACCCAGGCCTCGGGGTTGATCGGCTCACCGACCGAACCGAGGACACGCAGCGAGCTCAGGTCGAACTTCGCCGGGATGTCGTCGCCCCACTTCATGAACGTACGGATCGCGGTGGGCGCCGTGTAGAGGATCGTGACGCCGTACTTCTGCACGATCTCCCAGAAGCGGCCCTGGTGCGGGGTGTCCGGGGTGCCCTCGTACATGACCTGCGTGGCACCGTTCGCGAGCGGCCCGTAGACGATGTACGAGTGCCCCGTCACCCAGCCGACGTCGGCCGTGCACCAGTAGACGTCGGTCTCCGGCTTGAGGTCGAAGACGGCGTGATGCGTGTACGCGGCCTGCGTGAGGTAGCCGCCGGAGGTGTGCAGGATGCCCTTCGGCTTACCCGTCGTACCCGAGGTGTAGAGGATGAACAGCGGGTGCTCGGCGTCGAAGGCCTCGGGGGTGTGCTCGGCGGACTGGACGTCGACCAGCTCGTGCCACCACACGTCGCGGCCCTCGGTCCAGGAGATGTCCTCCTGGCCGGTGCGGCGCACGACGAGGACGTGCTCGACGTTGTCGACCTTCTCGACAGCGGCGTCCACGGCGGGCTTGAGCGCGGAGGGCTTGCCCCTGCGGTAGCCGCCGTCGGAGGTGATGACGACCTTGGCGTCCGCGTCCTGGATACGGGTGGCGAGCGCGTCGGCCGAGAAGCCGCCGAACACCACGGAGTGCGCGGCGCCGACCCGGGCGCAGGCCAGCATCGCGACCGCGGTCTCCGGGATCATCGGCATGTAGATGGCGACGCGGTCGCCCTTTTGCACACCCAGCTCGGTCAGGGCGTTGGCCGCCTTGGAGACCTCGTCCTTGAGCTCGGCGTAGGTGATCGCACGGCTGTCGCCGGGCTCGCCCTCGAAGTGGATGGCGACGCGGTCGCCGTTGCCGGCCTCGACATGGCGGTCGACGCAGTTGTACGCGACGTTCAGCTTGCCGTCGGCGAACCACTTCGCGAAGGGCGGGTTCGACCAGTCGAGCGTCTCGGTCGGCTCGGTGGCCCAGCTGAGGCGGCGGGCCTGCTCGGCCCAGAAGCCCAGCCGGTCGGCCTTGGCCCGCTCGTACGCCTCCGCGGTGACGTTGGCGTTCGCGGCCAGGTCGGCGGGCGGCGCGAACCTGCGCTCTTCCTTGAGCAGGTTGGCCAAGGATTCGTTGCTCACGACATCTCCCAATCCCAGAGTGTCCGTTGTGTCCCAGGCCACAGCTCATCAGACAGACCCTCCGGTGACAAGGGTCTACGGATGATTGGTTTAGACCTGTGTGAGGGTGTGGCTCCGGACTCCGGAGCCACACCCTGGCACGTACGGGAAGGGGATTCGGTTCAACCGCCCCCGGCGGCGGGCCTCAGCCGGCCGTCGTGGTCACTGCCTGCGGCGATGCCTCCTGGACGGCCGTCACGCGGTCGAAGAGCCGGTCGGGTTCGGCGAGCAGATAGGCCTGGGCCTCGCCGACGTGGAAGTACATCCCGTGCAGTTCGAGCCGGCCCTCGTCGAGCCCGCGGGCCACCGCGGGGTGAGCGCGCAGATGCTCCAGCTGCTGCACCACGTTGGTCAGGCACAGCTGCTCGACCGCGTCGGCCGGCTGCCGCCCCGCGAGCCGCGCCGAGGCGTGCTCCTTGCCCGCCATCCGCTCCAGGCTCGGCCGCCCGTGCCTCAGCCAGCGCCGCAGCGGTGAATCGGCCCCGCCCGGCGGGGTGTTGAGGAGCGCCTGCATCGCCCCGCATCCGGAGTGCCCACACACGGTGATCGACCGCACCTGCAGGACGTCCACGGCGTACTCGATCGCCGCGGCCACCGAGTCGTCACCGCTCTCCGCCCCCGGCAGGGGCACCAGATTGCCCACATTGCGTACGACGAAGAGGTCGCCGGGACCGCTCGACGTGATCATCGAGGTGACGAGCCGCGAATCCGCGCAGGTCAGGAAGAGCTGCTGCGGCCGCTGCCCCTCCCGCGCGAGCCGGGCGAGCTCGCTGCGCACGAGCGGCGCGGTGTTGCGCTGGAACGCGCTGATCCCGCTGGCCAGTTGACGCGTCCCGTGCGCCTCGGTCCGCTCGGGCGTGCAGCTGTGGTTGCGCCAGGGGGTCCAGGGTCCGCAGCACGCGTGGTCCTCCTCCGCGCCGCCCCGTCCCTTGCCGTGCGCGGGCGCGGCCAGCGGACCGGAACGCCCGGTGAGCTCCGCCTTCCCGCCGCGCGCCGCATGCGCGTCCTGCCAGTCCTGCAGCGTCTCGAACGCGGCGTGGTCCATGAACGACCCGTCGATCTCCACCACGGCCTCGGACCCGTGCGGCACTTGGTGCAGCGCCCGGCTCAGTCGCGGCACGGCCAGAAAGGTCAACTGCCCGCGCACCCGCACATGGTGGACCCCTTCCCGCTCCTCGTAGGTGATCCTCGTCCGCGCGAGGCGGTGCAGCGCGACGGCGACGGCGACCGCGACCCCGACGGCCACGCCTTCGAGCACGCCGAAGAGGACGACACCGACCGTCGTCACCGCGTACACGAGGACCTCGCGATGGCGGGTGACGGTGCGGATGTGGTTGATCGAGACCATCTGGATACCGATCGCCATCACCAGCGCGGCGAGCGCGGCCAGCGGGATCAGGTCCAGCACGGGCACGAGCAGCAACGCCGCGATGATGATCCAAAGCCCGTGCAGCATCGTGGAGTTACGGCTCACGGCGCCGGCCCGGACATTCGCCGTACTGCGCACGGCGACACCGGTGATCGGCAGCCCGCCGAGCGCGCCGGAGGTGATGTTCGCAAGACCCTGCCCGCGCAGTTCGCGATCGAGCTGCGCCCGCGGCACCGGCATGGCGTCGCGCCGCGCGGAGGCCAGCTTGTCGGTGGCGACCGCGGAGAGCAGCGATTCGACGCTGCCGACCAGCGTGATCGTCAACACCGCGGCGATCAGGCCGAGTACGGGCCCGTCGGGCAGCCCGACGAGTGCGTGATTGCTCCACGACGGCAGGTCCACCCGCGGCAGGTTCAGGCCGGCGAGCGCGGCGACGGCGGTGGCGGCAGCGACGGCCGCGAGCGCGGCGGGGATCTTCCTCAGCATCCGTCCCGGCGTTCCGGGGATACGGGGCCAGGCCAGCAGCACGAGGAGGGTGAGCGCGCTCATCGACAGCGCGGCGGGGTGGATGTCCGCCAACTGGCTCGGCAGTTCACGGACGTTGTCGATCACGGAGCTGTGCGGCGAGCCGCCGAGCACGATGTGCAGCTGGGCGACGGCGATGGTGATGCCGATACCGGCCAGCATGCCGTGCACGATCGCGGGGCTCACGGCGAGCGCGGATCGGGCCACGCGCAGATACGCCAGGCCCAGCTGGGCGAGCCCGGCCATCACGGTGATCGCGCAGGTGGTGCGCCAGCCGTACTGCTGGATCAAGTCGGCGGTGACCACGGTGAGTCCGGCCGCGGGGCCGGACACCTGGAGCGGTGAGCCGCCGAAGCGGCCCGCCACCAGACCGCCGACGGCGGCGGCCACCAGACCCGCCTGGAGCGGGGCGCCGGTGGCCAGGGCGATGCCGAGGGACAGCGGCAGCGCGATCAGGAAGACCGAGATCGAGGCGGACACATCGGCGCCCGCCAGAGGGAACCGGCGGCGGTGTCCCGCCTTGGGCGGTCCGCTCTCAGGGGGGCCGGACGAAGAGCTGTCGGTACGGGTGGGGACGCAGGCAGACATAGGTTCCCGTCTCCTCCGGGGCTACGCGGTCGCTAGGGGTCCCCCGGTGCCATGGATCGGGGGTGGGCGCGGCCGTGGGTCACGGCGTACAGCGGCGGGACTTTCTCAACTGTCGGTAAACGGATCGTAATGGAGAGTAAAGAGCTCAGCCGGATTATCGGGGCAAATGGGGTAATCATTCACCTGCACGAGTGAATGGGTAGATTCATCGGCTTGTCGTACCAATTCACCGTCTTTTGCGTGCGATCTTGGCCGCGCCCCAACCCCCGACCACCCGAGATCCGAAGGAAGTAGGTGGGCGCATGGCCGCCACCAAGAGGCTCGCCGCGTGCCTGGCCGCGAGCACGGCACTCGCCGTGGCGCTGGCCGGCTGCTCGAGCGGAGAGTCCGGCGAAGGCGTCAAGAAGAAGGGCGCCGCCGGTGCGCAGAACGCCCCGAAGGTCCCCGCGCCGGGCAGCGTGATGCGCCCTATCGGCGACGGCTCGACCGCGTACACCGGAAGCCAGCCGCACCTCGCCGAGCCCGAGCGCCTCAAGCCGGGCCAGAAGCCCCCGCAGTTCGTGGTCTTCTCCTGGGACGGCGCCGGCGAGGACAGCCAGAAGCTCTTCTCGCACTTCCGCAAGGTCGCCAAGGCCAACAACGCCACCATGACGTACTTCCTCAGCGGCGTGTATCTGCTGCCGGAGGACAAGAAGGAGCTGTACGAGCCCCCGCAGCACTCAGCGGGCCGCTCGGACATCGGCTTCGGCGACGCCCAGGGGATCAAGGACACCGTGGAGCAGTTGCGCGGCGCCTGGCTCGAGGGCAACGAGATCGGCACCCACTTCAACGGTCACTTCTGCGGCAAGGGCGGCGGAGTCGGCGAGTGGTCGGTCGAGGAGTGGAAGCACGAGATCGCGGAGGCCAAGTCCTTCGTGAAGGGCTGGAAGACCAACTCCGGTGCCACGAAGGCCGCCGCGCTCCCGTTCGACTACGACAAGGAGCTGATCGGCGCCCGTACGCCCTGCCTGGAAGGGCAGAAGAACTTCACGCGCGCCGCCCGCGAGCTCGGCTTCCGCTATGACACCAGCGGCGTCAACGACCAGATCTGGCCCAAGAAGAAGCAGGGCCTGTGGGACCTGTCGATGCAGCTGGTGCCGGTGCCCGGCCGCAAGTTCGAGACGCTGACCATGGACTACAACTTCATGGTCAACCAGTCGGGCTCCACGACCCAGGGCGACCCGTCCATGCATCAGTACTGGGGCAACCAGATGCGCGACGGCCTGCTCGCGGGCTTCGACCGTGCGTACAACGGCAACCGCGCACCGCTGATCATCGGCAACCACTTCGAGTCCTGGAACGGCGGCACGTACATGCGCGCCATCGAGGAGACGATCGAGCGCGTCTGCACCAAGCGCGACGTCCGCTGTGTCTCCTTCCGTCAGCTGGTGGACTGGCTGGACGCCCAGGACCCGCAGGTCCTGGAGAAGATGACCGCGCTGAAGGTGGGCCAGGCGCCGAAGGAGGGCTGGGCGGCCTTCCTGTCCGGTCAGCAGCCCGCCCCGGCCCCGAAGGGCGTGCCGGGCGCGCCGGCCGCGAAGCCGGCGCGCGAGCACGGTTCAGGTCACTGACAACGCCGCACGCTCGTCAGCTCACGGACAACGCGGCACGCTCGTCAGCTGACTGAGAACGCCGCACGCTCGTCGAGTACGAAGCCGGGGTCGATCTGGTCCGCCAGGTCGGCCCCGGCCTTCGCGTTGCCCCAACTCGCGGCGTTCTTGCGGTGGAAGTGCACCATCTGCCGGGTGTACCGCTCCCAGTCGCGGCGCTCGTACGCGGCGTCGGCGACCGTACGCATCGTCTCCAGGGCGGCCCGGTTGGGCCCTTCGAGGAGCTCGAACCGGGGCGGCCGGCCCTTCTCCATCGCGCGCACCCAGTCCGAGTGCCCCACGGTCACGAGCAGGTCGTCGCCGACTTCCTCGCGCAGGAAGTCGATGTCGTCCTGCCCCTGCACCTTGTTGCCCACGACCTTGAGGGCGACGTCGAAGTCGCGGGCGTACTCCTTGTACTGCCGGTAGACCGAGATGCCCTTGCGGGTGGGCTCCGCGATCAGGAACGTCATGTCGAAGCGGGTGAACATTCCGGAGGCGAAGGAATCGGATCCTGCCGTCATGTCGACGACCAGGAACTCGTCGCGGGCGTCGACGAGATGGTTGAGGCACAGCTCCACCGCCCCGACCTTCGAGTGGTAGCAGGCGACGCCGAGGTCGGATTCGGTGAAGGGCCCCGTGACCATCAAACGGACCGTGCCGCCGTCGAGTTCCAGCTCGCGGGCGCAGCTTTCGTAGACCGGGTTGTCCTCCCGGATCCGCAGCAGACGCGAACCCTCGCCGGGCGGCGTCGTCTTGATCATCGTCTCGGCCGAGGCGATCCGCGGGTTGCCGCCGCGCAGATAGTCCTTGATGAGCGGAAGCCGCGCACCCATCGCGGGCAGCGATGCGGCTTCCTCCTCATCGAGCCCGAGTGCGGCACCGAGGTGCTGGTTGATGTCCGCGTCGACGGCGATGACCGGGGCGCCCGTGGTGGCGAGGTGGCGGATGAAGAGGGAGGACAGCGTGGTCTTGCCGCTGCCGCCCTTCCCGACGAAAGCAATTTTCATGTTCACCAAGCGTAGTGGGGTGAATGCACTGCGCATCCGGTTCGCGTGAAGAAGACCACTCCTTCGTGGGGTGGGCGGCTTTGCTGCGTAGGGTCTTACTCATGAGTACTGCCGACCCGCTCGCCACCCTCGGCGCGCTGCCCACCGTGGCCGATTCCGTGGACTCCGTACGCAAGGCCGTGGACCGGGTCTACGGGCACCGGGTCATGCGGCGGCGCAGCCATGCGGTCACGTCCGAGGCGGCGCTGCGCGGTGCGCGCGGTTCGGCCGCGCTGGCCGGTGCGGACTGGGCCCTGGAGGAGGTGCGGCGGCGCAGCGACTTCAGCGGCGACGACGAGGCGCGCGCGGTCGGCGCGGCGCTGCGCCTGACGGCCGAGGCGGGTCAACTCCTGTCCATCTGGCGCCAGTCGCCGCTGCGGGTCCTGGCCCGGCTGCATCTGGTGGCGGCGGGTGTGCAGGACGATTCGGTCGGGCGGCCGCGTGTTGCGGGCGAGCCCGTGGTCGAGCCCTTGATCGAACTTCCGCTGCCGGACGCGGACGAGGTGGCCGGCCGCCTCGAAGGGCTCTCGCAGTTGATCGTCGCGGGCGGTGCGGCGCCGGCGATCGTCACGGCAGCCGTGGTGCACGGCGAACTCCTCGCGCTGCGGCCCTTCGATACGCACAACGGCCTGGTCGCACGGGCCGCCGAACGGATCGTCCTGATCGGCAGCGGCCTCGACCCCAAGTCGATCTGCCCGGCCGAGGTCGGCCACGCGGAACTCGGGCGTGCGGCCTACGTGGCGGCTCTCGAGGGGTACGTCTCGGGTACGCCGGAGGGCATGGCGGCCTGGATCGGGCACTGCGCCAAGGCGGTTGAGCTGGGGGTGCGGGAGTCCACGGCCGTGTGCGAGGCGCTTCAGCGGGGCGCGGCCTGAGGTCCCTGGGACGGGGTTGAGAGTCCCTGCAAAGGGTTGCGGCGGTACCTGAGAAGGTACCGCCGCTGGCATGTCCGCCCAGTTACCAAGCGTCCTCGATGTATGCCCATCAGGTCGGGGAACTTTGCCCGTTGCCTGGTGCGGCTGGCCCGTAATCGACGGGTCGACGTCGCGTGGGTGCTGTGGCTTCCATGCTCGGTCCGTGGGGCCTTGGTTGCGTTAAAGGTGATCCTCTCGGATGTCCTTGGTCTCGCGGGCCGTTGAATCCTTTGTACTCCTGTCGTGGGGGAAGCGGAACCCCTGAGCCCACATCTTTACTTTTAGGTTCAAACAGGTGCGAAACGGGCGTCGTTGTGCTGGGCCGAGACAGTGCAGGTCAGCGGGCGTTGTCAGTGGGCGCCGATACCGTTGGACGGGCCGGTGGCCCCCCGGGAGGGAGGGCTGCGTCCGCTCTCAAGTCACCAGTGCGCGGCGCTTGCTGGCGTACCAGACGAGACCCGCGGTCGCGGCCGCCGCACCCACCGCGGCGGCGGCGACGAGCGCGGGCCGGGGCGGTACGGGCAGCTTCCGCACCCGCTGCTTGAGGCGCACGGGCCGGTGGAAGTCGAGAATCGGCCAGTCGCGGGTGAGCGCTTCGCGGCGCAGGGTGCGGTCGGGGTTGACCGCGTAAGGGTGGCCCACGGATTCGAGCATCGGCAGATCGGTGGCCGAGTCGCTGTAGGCGTAACAGCGCTCCAGGTCGTACCCCTCGGAGGCGGCGAGCTCGCGCACGGCTTCGGCCTTCGTCGGTCCGTACGCGTAGTAGTCGATCTCTCCGGTGAAGCAGCCGTCGTCGCCGACCACCATGCGGGTCGCCACCACGCGGTCCGCGCCGAGCAGTTCGCCGATCGGCTCGACGACCTCCGCGCCCGACGTGGACACGATCACGACGTCGCGCCCCGCGAGGTGGTGCTCCTCGATGAGCGAGGCGGCCTCGTCGTAGATGATCGGGTCGATCAGATCGTGCAGCGTCTCGGCGACGATCTCCTTGACCTGCTGCTGGTTCCAGCCTTTGCACAGCGCGGAGAGGTACTCGCGCATGCGCTCCATCTGATCGTGGTCGGCGCCGCCCGCGAGAAAGATGAACTGGGTGTACGCCGTCCTGAGCACCGCTCGGCGGTTGATCAGGCCGCCCTGGTAGAACGACTTGCTGAACGTGAGCGTGCTCGACTTCGCAATGACCGTCTTGTCCAAGTCGAAGAAGGCGGCTGTGCGGGGCAACGAGTGGTTTTCCACGTGGTCGAGCATAGGCGCCCACCATTCGGCGTAAGCTGGGGCGCGTGGGTTTGCCTGAGAAGGCCTTCGGGTACACCATGGAAGTCACGGATCGTTCGCGACCGTGCTAACCCGGTCTGGCTCCTCCCCCCCCCGAGTCGGACCGTGGGGACGACCCCCGCTCTCCCCCCCGGCGGGGGTCGTCGCATGTCCGGGCCCGGTTCGGGCCCTTTTTTCTTGCCCCTTTTGGCTCAGTGCACCCCTTCCTGCGCCAGCCGGCGCCTTCCTCCGCCCGTTGAGACTCGTCACGGTGCGTAGTGGTTGCGCTGCACTCCGGAAGTCAGGGAGAACTCACCGGTTCGGGTGACGAAGTTATTCACATCCCTCCGGTTGTCCACAGATTTCGACCAAGATCCCCACCATTTTCCGGCTCCGCTCATCGTGATTCCTGCTTGCGGACTTCGCGGCCGGGCGCTTGCGCCTTCATGGCTGCGTCGGTGATGCCGCATTCACATCGTTCGCAGCGTTCACGGGCGTTCGGCGTCGGTCCTGAGGACCGGCGGCGGTGCGCGAGAACGCTCGGGACGTTCAGCGAGAGGGGCGGGAGCATGACGGGAGCCATGGCCGACGACCGGCCGGCCGAGCGGAAGCGGCGCGGGCCGCTGATCGTGACGGAGGATGCGCAGCTGCTCGACGATCTGCTGCGGCTGTGCGCCGCGGCGGGGGCCAGGGCGGAGGTGCATCACGGGGTGCCCGAGCGAAGAGACAGCTGGGAGGGCGCTCCGCTTGTCCTGGTGGGGGATGACGCGGCCGCGCGGGTGCGCGGCGCTGTGCGCAGGCGCGGGGTGTGCCTGGTCGGCAGGGACCAGGACGATCCGAGGGTGTGGCAGCGGGCCGTGGAGATCGGCGCCGACCATGTGCTGCGGCTGCCCGATGCCGAGCAGTGGATCGTCGACCGGATCGCCGACGCGGTCGAAGGCGTGGGGCGTCCCGCGCTGACCGTCGGGGTGATCGGCGGCCGGGGTGGGGCCGGTGCCTCCACCCTGGCCTGCGCGTTGGCGTTGTCGGCGGCGCGGGCGGGGCGGCGCACCATGCTGATCGACGGTGATCCGCTGGGCGGCGGCCTCGATGTGCTGCTCGGCGGCGAGTCGGCGCAAGGGCTGCGCTGGCCCGCGTTCGCGCAGTCGCGGGGGCGGTTGGGGAGCGCGGCGCTCGAGGAGTCGCTGCCGGAGCTCAGTTCGTTGCGCGTGCTCAGCTGGGACCGCGGCGACATGCTCACGATCCCGCCCGAGGCGATGCGTGCCGTGCTCGCGGCGGCGCGCAGGCGCGGCGGCGTGGTCGTCGTGGATCTGCCGAGGCGCGTGGACGAGGGCGTGGCCGAGGCGCTGGGGCAGTTGGATCTCGGGCTCCTGGTGGTGCCTGCCGAGCTGCGCGCGCTGGCCGCCGCCGAGCGGGTGTCTTCGGCCGTACGCATGGTGCTGCGGGATCTGCGGACGGTGGTCCGCGGGCCGTTCACCGCGGGCCTCGGTGCCGAGGAGACGGCAGGGATGCTCGATCTGCCGCTGGCCGGTGAACTTCCGGTGGATGCGGGTGTATTGAGCGGCCGGATCCCCGCCGCGGATGTGCGGGAGCCTCTCGCGCGGTTCTGTGCGGCCTTCTGGGAGCGCGTGCCCGCGGGGGGTGGCGCGTCATGAGCGGGGCGCTGCTCGACGGGGTGAGGCAGTGGCTTGCCGAGTCCGGGGCCGAGGCGACTCCCGCGCGGGTCGCTCAGGCGCTGCGGGCCCAGGGGAAGGTGCTCGGGGACAGCGAACTGCTCGGTGTCGTAGGGGAATTGCGCTCCGAGCTGGTGGGCGCGGGACCGCTGGAGCCGCTGCTCGCGGATCCACGGGTGACGGATGTGCTGGTTTCGGCGCCCGACCGGGTGTGGGTGGACCGGGGCGGCGGGCTCGAGCTCACGCCCGTGACCTTCACCGATGCGTCGGCTGTGCGACAGCTCGCCCAGCGGCTCGCCGCGGTCGCGGGGCGGCGGCTCGATGACGCCAGGCCTTGGGTGGACGCGCGGCTGCCGGACGGCACGCGGCTGCATGCCGTACTGCCGCCGGTCGCCGTCGGATCGACCTGCCTCTCGCTGCGGGTGGTGCGGTCCAAGGCCTTCTCGCTGGGCGAGCTGGCCGCCGCGGGGACGGTGCCGCCGGGCGGGGACCGGGTGCTGCGGGCGTTGATCGAGGCACGGGCATCGTTCCTGATCAGCGGCGGGACCGGCTCCGGAAAGACCACGCTGCTCAGTGCGCTGCTCGGTCTTTCCGGACCGGGGGAGCGGATCGTACTGGCCGAGGATTCGGCGGAGTTGCGACCCGAGCACCCTCATGTCGTACGTCTGGAATGCCGGGTGGCGAACCAGGAAGGCGCGGGCCGGGTCACGCTCGAGGACCTTGTGCGCCAGGCGCTGCGGATGCGGCCGGACCGGCTTGTGGTGGGTGAGGTGCGCGGGGCGGAGGTCGTGCACCTGCTCGCGGCGCTCAACACCGGGCATGCGGGGTGCGGGACGGTCCATGCCAATGCGGCGGCCGATGTTCCCGCGCGCCTCGAAGCGCTCGGGACGGCTGCGGGGCTCGACCGGGCGGCGCTGCACAGCCAGTTGGCGGCGGCTTTGTCCGTGGTGCTGCATCTCGTACGGGACCGGGGCGGGCGGCGCCGGATCGCACAGGTGCATGTCCTGGAGCGGGATACGGCGGGGTTGGTGCGGACGGTGCCGGCGCTGCGGTGGGGCGAGCGGGCGTTCGTCTACGACCAGGGCTGGGAGCGGCTGCGGGGGATTCTCGGGGGTGGGCTGTGAGCGGGATGGTGCCGGGAGCGATGTGGGGGATGCCGGCGTATGCGGCCGCGTTCTGCGCGGGGGCCGCGGTGTGGTTGGCGGCGGCTCAGGACAGAGGGATGCGGCGGGCCCGGGGGCTGGTCGTGGCCGGTGTGGGCGAGCCGGAGGCGGTCCCGCCGTGGGTGCGGTGGGCGGCGTGGGTACGGGTGCGGGCGCGGCCCGAGTGGTGGTGCCTGGCCGCGGGCGCGCTGGTAGGTCTGGCCGGGAGGTCCGTACTGCCGCTGATTCTGGGCGGGTTGGCGGTGCCGCTCGTCGGGCGTGTGCTGCGCCGGCGTGAGGAGCGGCGGGGCCGGGAGAAGAGGGCGGAACAGGTGATCGCGCTGTGCGCGGCAGTGGCCTCGGAGGTGCGCGCGGGGCGGCAGGCCTCGGCGGCCC
>NZ_JAAKZW010000069.1 GCF_011044995.1 Streptomyces mesophilus
ATCAGAATCCCGTCAAAGAGACCCCCCACCCCGCCCTCAGCGCCTTTTGTCCGACTTCCCGGTCTTAAGGTCGACCCAGCACAGGCAGCCGATCGTGAGCTGCGCCCGAGGGTGAGCAGCAGGTGCGAACCCGTGGGCAACAGGCTGTGGCGGCGATCTGAAAGACAATGGGGCCATGGGACGCGGCAAGCTTCGGATCTATCTCGGTGCGGCACCGGGCGTCGGCAAGACGTACGCGATGCTGTCCGAGGCCCACCGCCGGGTCGAGCGCGGTACGGACTGCGTGGTCGCCTTCGTCGAGCACCACGACCGGCCGCGCACCGAGGTGATGCTGCACGGTCTGGAGCAGATCCAGCGCCGCGAGCTGGAGCACCGCGGCAGCACGTTCACCGAGATGGACGTGGACGCGGTGCTCGCTCGCCACCCCCAGGTCGTCCTGGTGGACGAGCTCGCGCACACCAATGTTCCGGGTTCGCGCCACGCCAAGCGCTGGCAGGACGTCGAGATGCTGCTCGCGGCCGGCATCGACGTCATATCCACGGTGAACATCCAGCATCTGGAGTCGCTCGGCGACGTCGTCGAGTCGATCACCGGCGTACGGCAGCGTGAGACCGTCCCCGACGAGGTGGTCCGGCACGCCGACCAGATCGAGCTCGTCGACATGTCGCCCCAGGCGCTGCGCCGGCGGATGGCGCACGGCAACATCTACAAGCCGGACAAGATCGACGCCTCGCTCTCCAACTACTTCCGGATCGGCAACCTCACGGCCCTGCGCGAACTGGCGCTCCTGTGGGTGGCCGACCGCGTGGACGAGTACCTGCAGCAGTACCGCGGCGAGCACAACATCAAGTCGACCTGGCAGGCGCGCGAGCGCATCGTCGTCGGCCTGACCGGCGGACCCGAGGGCCGCACCCTGATCCGCCGCGGCGCACGGCTCGCGGAGAAGGGCGCCGGCGGCGAGGTGCTCGCCGTCTACATCGCCCGCAGCGACGGCCTCACCAACGCCTCGCCCAAGGAACTCGCCCTCCAGCGCACCCTCGTCGAGGACCTGGGCGGCACGTTCCACCACGTCATCGGTGACGACGTGCCCGCCTCGCTCCTGGAGTTCGCGCGCGGCGTGAACGCCACCCAGATCGTGCTCGGCTCCAGCCGCCGCAAGGCCTGGCAGTACGTGTTCGGGCCCGGCGTCGGCGCCACGGTGGCCCGGGAGTCGGGCCCCGACCTGGACGTCCACATCGTCACGCACGACGCGGTCGGCAAGGGGCGCGGACTGCCCGTCGCCCGCGGGGCGCGGCTCGGCCGGGCGCGGATCATCGCCGGGTGGCTGGCCGGTGCGGCCGGGCCCGCGCTGCTCACGCTGGTGCTCAACGCGATCCCGGGCGACCTCGGGCTCGCCAACGACATGCTGCTCTTCCTGTCCCTGACGATCGCCGCGGCCCTGCTCGGCGGTCTGCTGCCCGCGCTCGCCTCGGCGGCGATCGGCTCGCTCCTGCTCAACTACTACTTCGCCGAACCGCTGCACCGCTTCACGATCGCCGACCCGCGCAACATCGTGGCGATCGCGGTGTTCGTGGGGGTCGCCGTCGCGGTCGCCTCCGTCGTGGACCTCGCGGCCCGCCGTACGCACCAGGCGGCCCGACTGCGCGCCGAATCCGAGATCCTCTCCTTCCTCGCCGGCAGCGTGCTGCGCGGCGAGACCACCCTGGACGCCCTGCTCGAACGGGTCCGCGAGACCTTCAACATGGAGTCCGTGGCGCTCCTGGAGCGGCAGAGCGACGTCGCCCCCTGGACCCGCGCCGGCAGCGTCGGATCCGCCGCCGGTACGGCCGGCCCCATCGAGCGGCCCGAGGACGCCGACGTGGACATGCCCGTCGGTGACCACATGGCCCTCGCGCTCACCGGCCGGGTGCTGCCCGCCGAGGACCGCAGGGTGCTCGCCGCCTTCGCCGCCCAGGCCGCCGTCGTCCTGGACCGCCAGCGCCTGATGACCGAGGCCGAACAGGCCCGCACCCTTGCCGAGGGCAACCGCATCCGTACCGCCCTGCTCGCCGCCGTATCGCACGATCTGCGCACCCCGCTCGCCGGCATCAAGGCCGCTGTCACGTCCCTGCGCTCGGACGACGTCGAATGGTCCGAGGAGGACCGGGCCGAACTGCTCGCCGGGATCGAGGAGGGCGCCGACCGGCTCGACCACCTCGTGGGCAACCTCCTGGACATGTCCCGTCTGCAGACCGGCACGGTCACCCCGCTGATCCGCGAGATCGACCTCGACGAGGTGGTGCCGATGGCGCTCGGCGGAGTCCCCGAGGGCGCGGCCGACCTGGACATCCCCGAGTCGCTGCCGATGGTCAGCGTCGACAAGGGTCTCCTGGAGCGGGCGGTCGCCAACATCGTGGAGAACGCCGTGAAATACAGCCCGGACGGGAAACCGGTACGGGTCTCGGCCAGCGCGATCGGCAACCGCGTCGAGATCCGGGTCGTGGACCGCGGCCCCGGCATCCCCGACGACGCCAAGGAGCGGGTCTTCGAACCCTTCCAGCGGTACGGTGACGCGCCCCGCGGCGCCGGAGTGGGCCTCGGTCTCGCGGTGGCCCGCGGCTTCACCGAGTCGATGGGCGGCACCCTCAGCGCCGAGGACACCCCGGGCGGCGGGCTCACGATGGTGCTGACCCTGCGCGCCGCCCGTACGCCCGAGCGCCCGCCGGCCGAACTCAACGCATCGGCCACGACATGACGAGCCAGGGCGTACGAACCCCTCGTGTCCCGACTTCGGCGCAGACTGAACAGCATGGACCGGACCCCGATCGCAGATCGGCAGAAAGGCAGGACCGCATGACCCGGGTGCTCGTGGTCGAAGACGAACCGCAGATCGTCCGCGCCCTCGTCATCAACCTCAAGGCGCGCAAGTACGAGGTGGACGCCGCCGCGGACGGAGCCTCCGCGCTCCAGCTCGCCGCCGCCCGCCACCCCGACGTGATCGTCCTCGACCTCGGCCTGCCCGATATGGACGGCGTGGACGTCATCCGCGGCCTGCGCGGCTGGACCAGGGTTCCGATCCTCGTCCTGTCGGCCCGGCACAGCTCGGACGAGAAGGTCGAGGCGCTGGACGCGGGAGCGGACGACTACGTCACCAAGCCCTTCGGCATGGACGAGCTCCTCGCCCGCCTGCGCGCCGCGGTGCGCCGTGCGGAGCCGGTCGCGGGCGCCGACGACGACGTCACCGTGGACACCGGCGACTTCACCGTCGACCTGGCCGCGAAGAAGGTCCACCGCGACGGCCGCGATGTCCGCCTGACGCCCACGGAGTGGCACCTCCTGGAAGTCCTCGTCCGCAATACGGGACGTCTCGTCAGCCAGAAGCAGCTGCTCCAGGAGGTCTGGGGCCCGTCGTACGGCACGGAGACCAATTATCTGCGCGTGTACATGGCCCAGCTGCGCCGCAAGCTGGAGGCGGACCCGTCCCATCCGAAGCACTTCATCACCGAGCCGGGGATGGGCTACCGCTTCGAGCGCTGACAGCGGGGGAGGGCGCCAAGGAGTAACCCGCGCCCATCCCGGTAGGCTTCCTGTATGAGTGACGTTCCGCGAACGCAGAAGCCGGCAGGCCGCTTCCGCCGCATGCTGGACCGGCTCTCCACCTCCCAGGAGGAGCTGGAGTCGGAAGAGCTGCAGGAGGACGCCGCGACGGCAGGCTGCACCCGTATCGGAGACTGCCACGACCGGCAGATCGTCACCGTTACTGGTACCTTGCGCACCGTCACCCTGCGGCCACGCGCCGGAGTCCCGGCGCTCGAGGCCGAGCTGTTCGACGGCACCGCCGCGCTGGACGTGGTGTGGCTCGGCAGACGCTCCATCGTGGGGATAGAACCGGGGCGCAAGCTGATCGCATCGGGCCGTATCTCCGTGGACCGCGGACGCCGGGTGCTGTTCAACCCCAAGTACGAACTCAGACCGCTCGGACGGGAGTAGCCGGTGACGTCAGTCGACAAGCCGACCGACGAAAACGCAGGGCCGGACGGCCAGGCGCCGGACACGGATGTGCAGGCGGTCACCGAAGCCGCCCTGTTCGAGGCCTTCGGCGGACTGCGCGGCATGATCGAGACGGTCCTGCCGGGCCTGCTCTTCGTGACGATCTACACCATCAACAAGGACCTGCACCTCTCCGCGATCGCGGCGCTCGGTGTCTCCCTGCTCCTCCTCGTGGCCCGCCTGGCCCGCCGCGACACCGTCAAGCACGCCTTCAGCGGTGTCTTCGGCGTGGCCTTCGGTGTGGTCTTCGCGATGATGACCGGCAATGCCAAGGACTTCTACCTCCCCGGCATGCTCTACACGCTCGGTCTCTCCCTCGCGTACATCATCACGACCCTCTGCGGCGTCCCGCTGATCGGCCTGATCCTCGGCCCGGTCTTCAAGGAGAACCTCTCCTGGCGCACCCGCAACCCGGGCCGCAAGACGGCCTACGCCAAGGCCAGTTGGGCCTGGGGCCTGATCCTGCTCGCCAAGTGCGCGATCCTCTTCCCGATGTACTGGTGGGCCGACACCACCAAGTTCGGCTGGGTGCTGATCGCCCTGAAGATCCCGCCGTTCCTGCTCGCCGTATGGCTGACGTGGGTGTTCCTGGCGAAGGCTCCGCCGCCCATCGATGTCTTCGCCGAGATGGAGGCGAAGGAGAAGGCCGAACGCGAGGCCAAGGAGGCCCGCGAGCGGGAGGCCGACACCCAGGAGCGCTTCGCCCAGCAGATCGACCCCCTGGTGGACGAGACCCTGCAGCGCCTCACGCAGGACGAGCCCCAGCGGGCACGGCACCGCAAGCAATAAGACGCGCGCATACGAGGAGGGGGCACCCGGAACGTTCCGGGTGCCCCCTCCTCGTACGACCTGGGGAGCTCAGGCCCCTTCGGTCTCCCGTCGTACCGACAGGAGATCCTCCAGCTGCTCCTCACGCGCCTGGGCCGCCACGAACAGGAGCTCGTCACCGGCCTCCAGGGAGTCCTCGTGGGTCGGCGAGAGCACCCGCGTACCGCGGATGATCGTGACCAGCGAGGTGTCCTCGGGCCAGGCGATGTCGCCGATCATGGTGCCCGCGAGCGCGGACTCCGGCGGCAGCGTCAGCTCGACCAGGTTGGCGTCGCCGTGGCTGAAGCGAAGCAGCCGCACCAGGTCGCCGACGCTGACGGCCTCCTCGACGAGGGCCGACATGAGCCGCGGCGTGGAGACGGCGACGTCCACGCCCCAGGACTCGTTGAACAGCCACTCGTTCTTGGGGTTGTTGACACGGGCCACGACGCGCGGCACCCCGTACTCGGTCTTGGCGAGCAGCGAGACGACCAGGTTGACCTTGTCGTCGCCGGTCGCGGCGATGACCACGTTGCAGCGCTGCAGGGCCGCCTCGTCGAGCGAGGTGATCTCACAGGCGTCGGCGAGCAGCCACTCGGCCTGCGGCACCCGCTCCACCGAGATGGCGGTGGGTGCCTTGTCGATGAGGAGGACCTCGTGCCCGTTCTCCAGGAGTTCGCCCGCGATGGAGCGGCCGACGGCACCGGCTCCGGCAATAGCGACGCGCATCAGTGACCGCCCTCCTCGGGGCCCTCGGCGAACGCCGCCTCGACCTTCTGCATCTCGTCGGTGCGCATCATGACGTGCACCAGATCGCCCTCCTGCAGCACCGTCTGCGACGACGGCAGGATCGCCTCGCCGAGCCGGGTGAGGAACGCGACGCGGACGCCGGTCTCCTCCTGCAGCTTGCTGATCTTGTGTCCGACCCAGGCCGTCGAGGCATGCACCTCGGCGAGCTGCACCCCGCCGGTGGGGTCGCGCCACAGCGGCTCCGCGCCCGAGGGCAGCAGCCGGCGCAGCATCTGGTCGGCGGTCCAGCGGACGGTGGCGACCGTGGGGATGCCCAGGCGCTGGTAGACCTCGGCGCGACGCGGGTCGTAGATACGGGCGGCGACGTTCTCGATGCCGAACATCTCGCGGGCGACGCGCGCGGCGATGATGTTCGAGTTGTCGCCGCTGCTGACGGCGGCGAAGGCGCCGGCGTCCTCGATACCCGCCTCGCGGAGGGTGTCCTGATCGAACCCGACTCCGGTGACCCGGCGGCCGCCGAATCCCGAACCGAGTCTGCGGAAGGCCGTGGGGTCCTGGTCGACCACGGCGACCGTATGCCCCTGCTGCTCCAAGGTCTGCGCGAGAGCGGCACCCACTCGTCCGCAGCCCATGATGACGATGTGCACGACCGTCCTTCCGGCTGTCAATGTTCCGTTAAGAGTCCGAGGCGGCTGTGAGCGCCTTGACGCGGTCTTTGCGCCCTCACCAGGGTCTCAGACCACAGGCCAAGCTACACACGCGCCCGGCGCGGTGCGCGGGCCCCCGTTCGAACGCTTACGATCCTCACCGTGTCCAAACTGACCGACCTGCCCAAACGGATTCTGATCGGGCGCGCATTGCGCAGCGACAGGCTCGGCGAAACGCTCCTGCCGAAGCGCATCGCACTCCCCGTGTTCGCCTCCGACCCGCTGTCCTCGGTGGCGTACGCACCCGGTGAAGTCCTCCTGGTGCTGTCCATCGCGGGCGTGTCGGCGTACCACTTCAGCCCCTGGATCGCGGTCGCGGTCGTGGTGCTGATGTTCACCGTGGTCGCCTCGTACCGGCAGAACGTGCACGCCTACCCGAGCGGCGGCGGCGACTACGAGGTCGCCAACACCAACCTCGGCCGCAAGGCGGGTCTCACCGTCGCGAGCGCCCTGCTCGTCGACTACGTGCTGACCGTCGCGGTGTCGATCTCCTCGGGCATCGAGAACCTGGGCTCCGCGGTCCCGTTCGTCGTCGAGCACAAGGTGCTCTGCGCGGTCGGTGTGATCGTGCTGCTCACCCTGATGAACCTGCGCGGCGTCAAGGAATCCGGAAAGCTCTTCGCGATCCCCACGTACGTCTTCGTGGTGGGCGTCTTCCTGATGATCGCGTGGGGCGCGTTCCGCGGCATCGTCCTCGACGACACCCTCAAGGCCCCGACGGCCGACTACGAGATCAAGCCCGAGCACCAGGGCCTGGCCGGCTTCGCGCTGGTCTTCCTGCTGCTGCGCGCCTTCTCCTCCGGCTGCGCCGCGCTCACCGGCGTCGAGGCGATCTCCAACGGCGTCCCCGCCTTCCGCAAGCCCAAGTCGAAGAACGCGGCGACGACCCTGGCGCTGATGGGCGCGCTCGCCGTCACCATGTTCTGCGGCATCATCGGGCTCGCCATGGCCAGCAACGTCAAGATGGCCGAGAACCCCGCGCACGATCTGATCAACAACGGGCAGGCCGTCGGCAGCGACTATGTGCAGCACCCGGTGATCTCCCAGGTCGCCGAGGCGGTGTTCGGCGAGGGATCGTTCCTTTTCCTCATCCTCGCCGCCGCGACCGCGCTGGTCCTCTTCCTCGCCGCGAACACCGCGTACAACGGCTTCCCGCTGCTCGGCTCGATCCTCGCGCAGGACCGCTATCTGCCCCGCCAGCTGCACACCCGCGGCGACCGGCTCGCGTTCTCCAACGGCATCGTGCTGCTCGCGGGCGCCGCCGCCGTGCTCGTCGTCGTCTACGAGGCCGACTCGACCAAGCTGATCCAGCTCTACATCGTCGGTGTCTTCGTCTCCTTCACGCTCAGCCAGACCGGCATGGTGCGGCACTGGAACCGCCATCTGCGCTCCGAACGCGACCCGGCCAAGCGCCGCCACATGGTGCGCTCGCGTGCGATCAACACCTTCGGCGCGTTCTTCACGGGCCTCGTCCTGGTGGTCGTCCTGGTCACCAAGTTCACCCACGGCGCCTGGGTCGCGCTGCTCGGCATGGTCATCTTCTACGTGACGATGAGCGCGATCCGTAAGCACTACGACCGCGTCTCCGAGGAGATCGCCGCCCCCGAGGGACCCTCGGACGACAGCGTCCGCCCCTCGCGCGTGCACTCGATCGTCCTGGTTTCCAAGATCCACCGGCCGACGCTGCGGGCCCTGGCCTACGCGAAGCTGATGCGCTCGGACACCCTCGAGGCGCTCAGCGTCAATGTGGACCCGGCCGAGACCAAGGTGCTCAAGGCGGAGTGGGAACGGCGCAACATCACCGTCCCGCTCAAGGTCCTCGACTCCCCGTACCGCGAGATCACCCGCCCGATCATCGAGTACGTCAAGAACCTGCGCCGCGAGAGCCCGCGCGACGCGGTCTCGGTGATCATCCCCGAGTACGTGGTCGGCCACTGGTACGAGCATCTGCTGCACAACCAGAGCGCGCTCAGGCTGAAGGGCCGGCTGCTGTTCACGCCGGGTGTGATGGTGACCTCGGTGCCGTACCAGCTGGAGTCCTCTGAGGTCGCCAAGAAGCGGGCCCGCAAGCGCTCGGAGTGGAACGCGCCGGGTGCGGTGCGGCGTGGCCCCGTGGAGAAGAAGGCGCCCAAGGAGCCGACCGGGCGCAGCTGAGCCGATCGCTCGTGGCGGGCGGGCGGACGAACCCCACGTAGACTCGTGGGTTGTCGTCCACCCGCCCGCTCACCCCTTTCTGGAGCCACCCCGCCATGCAGGCAGATTCTGATTCGAAGAACTCGCTGGTCGGGGAGGAGTACGAGGTCGAGGTCGGCCCCGTCGCGCACGGCGGCCACTGCATCGCCCGTACGTCCGAGGGCCAGGTCCTCTTCGTCCGCCACACACTGCCCGGCGAGCGCGTGGTCGCGCGCGTGACGGAAGGCGAGGAGGGCGCCCGCTACCTGCGCGCCGACGCGGTGACGGTCCTCGAGCCCTCGAAGGACCGGATCGAGGCCCCCTGCCCGTTCTCCGGCCCCGGGCGCTGCGGCGGCTGCGACTGGCAGCACGCCAAGCCCGGCGCCCAGCGCCGCCTCAAGGGCGAGGTCATCGCCGAGCAGCTGCTGCACCTCGCGGGCCTCACGCCCGAGGAGGCCGGCTGGGACGGCACGGTGATGCCCGCCGAGGGCGACAAGCTCCCCGCGGGCGAGGTCCCCGCGTGGCGTACGCGCGTCCAGTACGCGGTCGACGCCTCCACCGGCAAGGCGGGTCTGCGCCGCCACCGCTCGCACGAGGTCGAGGTGATCGACCACTGCATGATCGCCGCCGAAGGTGTCACGGAACTCGGCATCGAGAAGCGCTCCTGGGACGGCATGGCCGCCATCGAGGCGATCGCGGCCACCGGCTCCCAGGACCGCCAGGTGATCCTCACCCCGCGCCCGGGGATGCGGCTGCCGATCGTCGAACTCGACAAGCCGGTCTCGGTCCAGCGCATCGGTGAGAAGGACGGCGCGGTCCACCGCGTCCACGGCCGCGCGTTCGTCCGCGAACGCGCCGACGACCGCACGTACCGCGTCGGCGACGGCGGCTTCTGGCAGGTGCACCCGCAGGCGGCCGACACCCTGATGCGCGCCGTGATGCAGGGCCTGCTCCCGCGCAAGGGCGACATGGCCCTCGACCTGTACTGCGGCGTCGGCCTCTTCGCGGGCGCCATCGCCGACCGCGTCGGCGACAAGGGTGCGGTCCTCGGCATCGAGTCCGGCAAGCGCGCGGTGGAGGACGCCCGCCACAACCTGGCCGGCTTCGACCGCGTCCGCATCGAGCACGGCAAGGTCGAGTCGGTCCTTCCCCGTACGGGAATCGACGAGGTCGACCTCATCGTCCTCGACCCCCCGCGCGCGGGCGCCGGCAAGCAGACGGTCCGCCACCTGTCAGGCCTCGGCGCCCGCCGCATCGCCTACGTGGCGTGCGACCCGGCGGCGCTGGCGCGGGACTTGGGGTACTTCCGGGACGGTGGGTACAAGGTGCGGATGCTGCGGGCGTTCGATCTGTTTCCGATGACGCATCATGTGGAGTGCGTGGCGATTCTGGAGCCTGCTGAGAAGGGTCGCTGACCCGCAGGTTCTTCGTTACGGGTCGGGCTTGGGTCGGCGCTTTCGGGTTGAACCAGCTTGTTCAGCCGGGAGAGCTGTTCGCCTGTGCTCTTTGCGATGGCCGCGGCCAGGTCCTTGGCCTGGTCGGCCTGGCCCTGGTTCTGTTCGCCGGTGCAGAGCAACCGGGACTGGGTGAAATGGGCGTGCAGCGCGTCGGTGAGGATCCGGTCGAACGGCCGGCCCTTGGCGGCGGCCGCTTCGTCGAGGGTGTCGAGGCCGACCATGCCCGGCATGTCGTGCCCCTCGTGGGGGCGCGTGTCGGGCACACCTGACAGCTTCAGCGCGTCGCGCAGACGGCGCAGGTCCGTGCGCAGTGCCGAGCCGGTCCTCGCCGCCAGCGTGGCCACGGCCGGGTCCGCCGAGCGGGAGGGGGCCAGGTCGGTCAACTGTCGAGCGCGCTCGGCCATGGGAATCATCAACAGGATCCAGGCGGTGTCGGTCGAGTTGAAGGCCGATGCCCGCGAAGTGGCGGCTCCCGGTGGTGTGTTGCCGGTTGTCGGCTGCGCGGTGCAGCCGACAACCAGCAAGCCGACAACCAGCAACGCCACAGCTGCGGCGCACATCGACCACAGGGTCAGAAGGTGCCGGCGGAGTTGCACTTGGCCTTCTGGGTGATGCAGTCCTTCACACGGTGTCCGAGAGCGGCGTTGTCCCAGGCGTTGAAGAAGTCACCGTGGATGGATGACGCCATGCCCGAGGCCAGCCTGAAGCCCGCGCTGCTGCCGCTGGTCGGATAGCTGACGACGAAGGAGAGGTTGGGGATGGCGACGGGGTAGGCGCCGCTGCACTTGCCGTCGTAGGTGAACGCCACGTGTGACTTGTGGTCGGGGCTGTCGAGGTTCTTGCCGTCCCAGCAGTCGGGGAAGACCAGTTGGTGGGTGAGGTGGGCCTTCGGGGCGCAGACCGGCCAGTTGCCGTCGGCGCTGCGGCCGATCTCCCCGCCCTCGCCGGAGCACCAGTACTGGCCGGTCGATCCCGCCGGGGTGGGCGTCTGCGCCTTGGCGTCACCTGCGATCATGCGGAACCCTTCCGGGAAGGGCACGGTCGCCGAAGGGTCGGGGAGCCGGGAACCGTAATAGACGATCATGCCCTCGGCTTCGACGGCCCTGTCGCCCTCGTAGAGGGTGGGTATCCAGTACGCCGAGAGGTCGTCGGCGGGGGTGCAACTGGTCGGCCTGTTGGCCAGCAGCGACTGGGTCGTGGAGAACGCGTCGGTGCTCTTGTTGCCGAAGAAGCTGTGCATGTGGGACCCACCGGGAAGGCCCGGCAGGACGATGGGGTCGTCCGGCTTGGAGTGGCTGTAGGTGCAGGTGGCGTTGAACTCCGGAACCCGGACCACATCACCGGGCACCGCGGCGGGTGTCATCGCACGGAACTGTGCCAGCTGGGCGTCCCACTTCGCCTGGTCCACGGGGACCCAGCCGGGTGCGGCGGCGCCACCCTCGCCGACGAACGAGAACCAGTTGATGTTGACGAAGTCACCGGACCCCGTGCCGCGCAGTACGGCGAACACCGTCTGCGCACCGGTGGGGTGGTCGGCCACCTCGGTCTTCTGGGTCGCCCAGTTCTGCCAACCGCCGGTCGGGGAGACCGAGATGACCGCGAGCAGCGGTCCGGAGAGGCCCCCGGTACGCAGCTCGACCGTGCCCGAGCCGACGGCGGAGGCGATCCGGGCCGACACCGTCAGCCGCCCGGCCGTACCGAGGTCGACGTTGTCGAAGCGCATCCAGTCGCCGTCGGCGAGGAACGCGGCGTTCTGCCCGCCTCCCATGTCGGAGGTCGTCTCCAGCGCGACGCCCGACTGGGCCGCGTAGGACTCGGCCTGGACGGTGACCGTCGCGGCCTGCGCCTGCTGGGTCGAGGCGGTCAGACTCAGGGCGGCTGCGAGCACCACCACCAGGGCATTCACCAAGAGTGTGTACAGAGGGACGCGATATCTGGGCATCTCACTTCCTCACGAACATGGGGGAGGGACGGAGCGAAGGGGGCCTGGCCTGGGGAATCGACGGCTACTGATAGACCCGTACGTAATCGACGAGCATCTTGGACGGGAAGGGTGTGCTGGCGTCCGTCGGGCCCGGCCAGTCACCGCCGACCGCGAGGTTGAGGATCATGTAGTGGGGGTGGTCGAAGATCCACGGCCCGCGTGTCTGCTCCACCTGGTCCTTGTCGAGGGTGAAGACGGTCCGGCCGTCCAGGCTGTAGGTGATGCCCTTGCTGTTCCAGTCGGCGGCCCAGGTGTGGAAGTCGTCGGAGAAGTCGGCGTTCCCGGGCAGGGTGTACGGCGAGCCGATGCCGCCGGCGCCGTTGTAGGCGGGTGCGTGGACGGTCGAGTACGCGGTCTTCACGTCCTTGCCGAGGACCTCCACGATGTCGATCTCGCCGTTGTACGGCCACGGCCGGCCCGTCAGGAAGTCGGCGCCCATCATCCAGAACGCGGGCCAAAGACCGTTGCCCTTGGGCACCTTGATGCGTGCTTCGACGCGCCCGTAGGTGAACTGGAACGTCGCGCCGGTGTTCATCCGCGCCGAGGTGTACTGGCAGGTGGTGCTGCCGCTCAACGGATCAGGCGGGCACGACGATCCGGCGGTGGCCTCCTTGCGGGCCTCCATCACCAGGTGTCCCGACCCGTCCAGTGAGGCGTTGCGGTGGTCGGTGTAGTACTCCAGCTCGTTGTTCGGCCCGGTGCCCGGGTCGGCACGCCACTTCGAGGCATCGGGCTTGCCGCCGGCCGCGCCGTCGAACTCGTCGCTCCACACCAGCCGCGGCGGGTTCGCGGGGTCGCTCGGCAGGGGCGGGGGCGTGATCGGGTCCCCACCGGTGCCGTACACCTGGAACTCCCACAGCGAGTAGCCGTAGGGGGTGGCGCGCTCCGTGCCGTACATGCGCACATAGCGGCCGGAGCCGGAGACGGCCAGCGTCTGCTTGAAGCCCGTGCCGGACGTCGTCGAGTAGATCGGCGTCCAGTCGGTGCCGTTCGGCGAGACCTGGATCTGGAAGGACTTGGCGTAGGCGGGATCCCACTGCAGGACGACCTTGTCGATCTGCGCCGTCGCGCCGAGGTCGACGGAGATCCACCCGGGATCGGTCCATCCGGTGGTGGAGCTGGTCGCCCAGCGGGAGGCCGGGTCCCGGTCGAACGCCCTGGCCGGCGTGCACTCCCAGCAGTTCCCGTCGCTCTGGGAAGAGGAGGCCGCGCCCGGTCGGCCGTAGGAGAGCAGCCCGCCGGGGTCGCCGCCGGAACCGCCGGTGGTGCCGTACACCTGGAACTCCCACAGCGAGTAGCCGTAGGCGGTGGCACGTTGTGTGCCGTACATACGCACATAGCGGCCGGTGCCGGAGACGGTCAGGTTCTGGGAGCCGCCCGTGCCCGTGGCCGTCTGGTGGATGGTGGTCCAGCTCTGCGCGTCGCTGGACACCTCGATTCTGTACGCCTTGCCGTACGCGGCTTCCCAGTTGAGGGCGACCCGGGTGATGTCGGCACTCGCCCCGAGGTCGATCTGGATCCACTGCGGATCGGCGAAGGCGCTGGACCACCGGGTCCCGGGGTCTCCGTCGACGGCGCTCCGGGCGTTGAAGTCCCCTTCGGTACTCGAGGCGGTGGCGGTCTTTCCCTGCGAGAGCAGGACTTCCGCGGCCTGTGCGGAAGGTGCGGGGAGAGCGATGAAAGTGAGTAATGAGGCCGCGAGTGTCAGAAACAAGGCCAAGCGACGCAGTAGCGCTTGCATGGGCGACTCCTCGGGGTGGGAGAGATGTGGGGGAGCGCTCCCTGGAGGGGAGAATGGTGGAGCGCGCGAAGGCTGTCAAGGGCTGTTTCACCTAGGGGGAACAGCGTTGTAACGTCCACGACTTGCTGGGGGAACGGTCTCTCACCACGTCCGTGGCGCGCTGTCGGCCCGAGGGTGGCGCAGGGGGCGCAGGGTGCTTGGTCATGCTCATGACGCTCCGGCCTGCGGATACTCTGCTGGCAACGTCACGACGCCGATCCGGAGGTCGCCCCGATGAGAAAACCCGCCCCGCGCACGTACCCGGGCGGCGGCACAGGGGACGGGCGGGTATGAAACGCCCCACTCTGGAAGTGGTCGCCGCCCGGGCGGGCGTGTCCAAATCCAGCGTCTCCCGCGTCATCAACGGCGAGACGACGGTCGCCCCGGAGATCCGGGACGTCGTCATGCGCGCCGTGCACGAACTGGGTTACGTGCCCAACGGGGCGGCCCGCAACCTCGTCACCCGACGCACGGACACCCTCGCCGTGGTGGTCTCCGATCCGCCGCAAGGAGTCGTCTCCGACGACCCCCTCTTCTCCGCCGTGGTGCGCGCCATCAGCAGGGAGCTCGAGAAGGCGGGCAAACGGCTCGTGCTCATGCTGGCGGAATCGGACCAGAGCCGGACCCGGGTGGTGGAGTACATCGCCGGCGGGCATGTGGACGGTGTGCTCCTGGTCGCCCTGCACGGTACGGATTCACTGCCGGCCGCGCTCGCCCGGCAGAGCCTGCCCGTCGTGTCCTTCAACCGCACTTCCGCACCCGACGTCCCGTACGTGGCGTTGGACAACGCCGGCGGAGCGGCACTGGCCGTACGTCATCTTCTGGAGCGCGGGCGGCGCCGGATCGCCGCCATCACCGGGCCGCTCGAACTCTACGAGGCGCGTGAGCGCCTCGACGGCTACCGGCAGACGCTGCGGGACACCGGCCGGCGCTCGATCGTGGCACTGGGCGACTTCACGAGAGTCTCCGGCGCCGAAGCCATGCGCCAGCTCCTGGAGGACGACCCCGGTCTCGACGCGGTGTTCGCGTCGAACGACCTGATGGCGATCGGAGCCCTGCGCACCCTCCAGAAGGCGGGCCGCCGTGTCCCCGAGGACGTGGCGGTCATCGGCTTCGACGACATCGAGGCCGCGTCCTACACCAGCCCTGCGCTCAGTTCGGTACGCAGCCCGATGGCGGACCAGGCGACAGCGGCCGTCCACCTGCTCCTCAGCCTGATAGACGGCGGCCCCACGGACCCGGTGATCATGCCGAACGAACTCGTGGTGCGGGAATCCACCTGAGGCTCGCAGTTGGGGCCGGTCGACGGGCCGCTGTGCTCGCGTACCTCGACCGGTCCGTTCGCGTCGTACTCTTTCCGGTGCGGTCGGCAGCCCAGCCGAAGTGGCGGTCGGCCTGCGGGTTGAGGTGTCGGACACGTTTGGCACCTTCTCGACGGTGCCCACTTAGCCGCCCGGTACCCGCCGAATCACCCGGCAGCCGCGCGGGCGAACTCCCCGCCGGCCCAGGCCATCACGGTCTCCGTCAAGACCCTCGGGGCGCTCGCGTTGGTGGGTGCTGAGGCGGGGCTTTCACACTGCGGATCACGGGCGGCGGGCCGAGGGAGTGGGGTAGGGGAACGGCAACACAAGGGCGTCGGCGATTGAGGAAACGTACGCGTCGGTAGTGACTGGGCTGGAGCGGCGTCGCGACGCTGGTCGCGCTGGTGCGGCTGGCAGTGAACCGGGCTGGCCGGGACGGCTGCACGGAGGTTGTCGTCAGCGGCAAGAGCGGTGACCTGGGTGCCGGCGCAATCCGCTACTTCCCCGACGGCCGCAAACTGGTTGTTCAGTGTAAGAAGTACGCGCCCGAGCGCAGCCGGTCCTCCCAGGACATGCAGAAGTTCGTAGGCGCCGCCCCGGCTTGAGCACGGAGCGGACGTAGCCATCTTCGTCACCACTTGCCGAAAGCCGCGCATGGGCTGGCCCGGCGCCAGAGCATCGTTGCCCTGCACCGGGACTTGCTGGGTTACTGGGTCAAGGGAGCCCACCTGGAGACATTGGTTCCGCTCGGTGGGCGCGGCGACGGCAGGGTGCAGCGTTGCCGGCTTGAAGTTCATGGGGCGTTGGACGCGGACTGTTTCGCGCCAAGGACCAGCAGGGTTTCGGAAACATGGAGCGCCGGCCCCGGTAGCTCTCGGTAGCTTTGAAGTTTCGTGTGCGCACTGCACATCGGGACTCCAGGGGGAGTGAGTGGGCACCAGCCATGCCGGAGCGAGCGGATATCGCGTCTCCATTCATGATGAGGATCCGCTGCGTGCTCGCCGTGAGGCTCGCGAGCTGCTCGCCGCCCTCGCCGAAGCGGATCCGCAGGCGGCCCTGGATGTCTCCGGCCAGGCGCCGGTCAGCGATACCGACAAGGGCGGGCCCCTCACAGACTTGATCGGCTTGATCTTCAGCGGCGGCTCCATGGCCGCTGCGGCCATCCAGGTCTGGTTGGCCCGAGTGCCGCAGCGGACGGTCGTCGTTACCAGGCCGGACGGGGCCAGGTTGCGTATCACCGGCAAGGAAGCCCGTAACGAAGAGGAGCGGATCGAGCGGTTCCTCAACGGCTCTCCGGCGGACAGCGACGAAGATGGAACGGTCGCGGAGTGAGTCAGAACGACCGTTACGCCATGCTCATCGGCGTCTCCGCATACGACAGCGACCGTTACCACGATCTCCCGCCTGTCCGGGCGGACCTGCACTACATGCAGGCTGTGCTGCAAAGCACTGAGATCGGCATGTACAACGAGTGCGCGATGGTCCCCGAGCCCACTCGGGCTGAGATGTTGCATGCCGTCGAGGAGTTCCTGGAGACACGGCAGCCCAGCGAGACCGCCCTGCTGTACTTCAGCGGACATGGAGAATTCTGCGAAGCCGACGGGCAGTTGTACTTCCTCACCCGGGACGCCGACCCGGACGACTTGCCGGGCACCGCCGTACCTGCCGAGTTTCTGGAGCGGATGCTCCAATCGTGTCGGGCTTCCTCGAAGGTAGTACTCCTCGACTGCTGCTCCAGTGGCTCCGTCGTGCAAGGGTGGACTGCCAAAGGCGTCGCGGACGCAAGCGATCGGCCCACGCCCAGCACTCTGCTGAAGCCCACGGGCGTGTACTTCATCACCGCATCCGACGCGCTCCAGGCGGCATCGGCGATGGCACCGGCAGGTTCCTCTCTCGGCACCTCCCGCTTCACCGGCGAGATAGTGGAAGGGCTGCGCAGCGGGCGGATCAAGGACAGTGGCTGGATCACCCCGGACGACCTCTTCGAGTACCTGACCTCGCAGATGGTCCGTATCGGTGTACCGGAGGAGCAGCGGCCGACCAAGTCCACCTTCCGGGCGACGCGTTCCCTCCCCCTCGCACGTTCTGTAGCTCGCTCGGTTCAGCTGCCTGCCCCGCTTCGTGAAGGCGCTCACACCTCCCGGCCCACGGCCCTGCTCAAGGCTCAGCAACTGGCCGGGGAGGATGCCCGTGACGGTGTCGACCGTCAACGGCTGCTGCACTACTACGCTCGTTGCCTGGGCGCGCAGGCAGCGAGTGGATTGCTGCCTGACAGGGACAGTGGCCGTGGCTCCGCGTACTTCTTGCTGGGGCAGGGGTCCGAGACCGTGCAGTGCGGCCTCGGCTCTGGCCTTCCTGCCCCACAGCGACTGCCCAGGCCGAAGAGCACGGGTGCGCAGACAGATGGAGCCGGTCTGCAGGAGTACTGGTACGGGTATCCGGCAGTCACCCTGCCCGAGCGGGACGGGGGCGGGCGGCGACGAGCCGCGGTGCGGATCGCGCCGCTGCTGCTGCAGCCAATGGAACTTGCTCCTGATGAGGAAGGCCGCGACCGCCTTCGCTCCTGTGGTGTTCCGTCCCTGCATACGAGTGTGATCACCGAGCTGCTTGAGGACGACGACGCTGCCGAGCTTCTTGCTCGCTGGCAGCCGGCGTGGCAGGAGGGCAACGGCGCCCAAATGGTCACGGCTGTAAGAGAATTGCTGACGGAACTGGGGCTGCCGGAGCTGGAGCCGCTCGACCTGTCCGCGCTCAGTGAGCGGTCCGTCATGGATTCGCTGCGGCCCGGCGCCCACAACGCTGCAGTTCTCCTCGCGCCCTCAGGTGTGGAACGAAACGCGACCGAAGCCCTCGTGGACAACCTTCTTCAGATGTCCACGCGTACTGGGGAGATTTCCGGTACCGCGCTGGACGCGCTCCTGACGGGCGGCGACGGCGGAGGCGACCCTCGGCACAACGCCCCGATTGTGGTGGCGCCAGGGCCGTGCAACGAGAGCCAGGAACAGGTGATCACCTCCGCGATGACGCGCACGCTCACCATTGCGACCGGCCCGCCTGGCACCGGGAAGAGCGAGGTGGTGACCGCAGTGGTCACCACAGCGGTGGCTGCGGGGGAGACCGTGCTCGTCGCGTCGACGAACAACGAGGCCGTGGACGTGGTGGCCCAGCGGTGCGATGAGATCTCACCGGGGTTGCTCATACGGACAGGCAACGCTGCCGCCCTGGAGCGCGAGGCCGCGAAGCTGGAAGGGCTCCTCGCCCAACCCATAGAGGCTGTTGGACGCAGTTCCGAAACCGTGGCCGGCGAGTTGCGTAATCGGCACGCGCGGGCCGCGTCAGAGAGGGCGGACGCAGCGCGACTCGTAGGTGAGGAGACGTGTCTGCTGGAGCTGCTGCAGGAACGGGCCCGGTTGGTGGGCGAGTTCGGATTGCCGGTGGAACTGCTCGAACGGGCATGGGCCGACAGGGACGTCGCAGTACTCGCACGCTGGGAGGAGCGGGCGCGCAAGGCAGCCGACGCCAGCTGGTTGTCGTTCGGTCGGTGGCGGCGAGGGCGGACGCTGTCCGCCCTCGCCGGAGCTGTTGGGGACACCGCGCCGAGTGCCTGGCCGGCATGGGCAACGCAGCGTCCTGTTCCTCCCGAACTCCTTCTCGCGCTGCGGGAAGCAGTGAGCGTGGAGCGGGCGCTGCGGGAGCTTGTGCCGGAGCATCTCGGCCGGGACGAGGAAGGGTTGAAGAAGGCGCGGCTGGAGGGTGCCGCCCGACTGTCCGAGACCTCCGGCGAACTGGCAGGGGCCCTGGCCGCGGAGGCCATGGGCCGTGGCAATTCGCTGATGGGACAGCGGCTCCAAGCGCTGCGCCAACGCTCCGGATTCCAGCGGAGCCAGCGGAATCTGATGGCGCACCTGAAGGGATGGGCCATCAGTACACACTCGATACGGCAGCTCGAACTGGTTCCGAAGCTGTTCGACCTGGTCGTGATCGACGAAGCGAGTCAGTGCTCGATTCCGTCGGTGCTGCCTCTGCTGTTCCGGGCGAAACGGGCATTGATCATCGGTGATCCCATGCAGCTCGGGCACATTCCCGGGATCACCGCACAACAGGAGCGGCAGGCAAGGATCCGCTCGGGACTGAGCGCGGCCCAGCTGGAGCACCGCAGGCTCACCTATCACGTGTATTCGTCCTATCACGCCGCCGCGCAACACGGTGAAGCGGCGTTGCTGCTCGACGAGCACTACCGCTGCCATCCGGCCATCGCAGATGTGGTCAACGGCTATTGCTACGCAGGCCAGTTGCAGGTCCTGACCGATGTCCGGAACCAGGTCACGGCTGTCGACCCGGTGGGGGCGATCGATCCGGCCCCGGTACTGGGATGGGTGGACGTACCGCACGGCGAGTCCGCACGAGGCGCCGGCGGCCAGTCTTGGCGCAATGCGGCGGAAGCTGAGCAGGTGCGGGAGACGGTGGACGAGCTGCTTGCGAGGTTGCCCGAGCATGCGACGGTCGGGGTGGTCACGCCGTTCCGTGCCCAGAAGGAAGCTCTGGCACGCGTGTGGGCGGACAACGACCGGGTGCGGGTCGGCACTGTTCACGCTTTCCAGGGCGGGCAACGTGACGTGATGGTGCTGAGTCCGGTGGCCACCGGCAACACCCCGGCTCGTACGACGCACTGGGTGGCGAGCCAGGTCAACCTGTGGAACGTGGCGGTCACGCGGGCCAAGGCGCAGCTGATCACGGTGGGCAGTCACGCCTTCTGGCAGGGCCAGGCCGGGCTGCCGGCGCTGCTCGCGGAGCGCGCGGCTCTCCTGCGAGCCGGGGCCGCAGCACAACGGGACACGGCCTTCGGGATGCGGGTCCCGTCAGGAGCGCATGTAGAGCTCGGTGATCGGCTCCAGGAGTACCTCGGTCTGCTCGGCGTCACGGATCTGGAGCGCGCGGCGGTGGTCGGCGGGCACGCTGTCGACCTGCTGTTCACGGTGGATGGAGCGAACACGGCGGTACTCATCGATCCCGGGCCTGAGCACGGTCAGGATCCTGCCCGTCATCTGCGGTTGATGCATGCGCGCGGCGATTTGCTCACGGGGCTGCCCTCGGGTGGTACCGGCGCGAAGGCCGGACCTGTGGGCCGGACTGTCCGGGTGCCGGCCTGGCGGATTCTGGGTGGGGCGGCCACGTTGGACCCACTGTTTGGCAAGCCGCAGAACTTGGTGGTGTGGGCCGGGACGGCGATGTGACGAGAGCCCGGCCAGGATGCGTCACTCATCGCTGAGTCATCTTGGAGACCCCGCAGGGCCAGTCGCGATGCGGTGGTCAGCCGACGTCCGGATCATCTGCCTTTTCGAGGAGACGAGCCGCAAGGTCGTCCGCCCACTCCACCGCCCATACGCGGAGTGCAGCGATGGTGGCGTCTACGGGGACTACGACGCGAGGTTCCTCAACCCGATCGCCGAGTACGTGGCGCAGCTGCACGCGAAGGACCCGTACATGTTCGCCGAGAACAAGGTGGTGAACAGTCCGTTCAAGAACCCGTTCAACCCCTCCAGCGTGAACGGGGCCGACTACGACCCGGCCACCGCGATGCTCGAAGCGCTCGGCAACAGCCCGGAAGCGGCGAAGAAGTTCTTCACCGACCCGCCGACCGCGTACAACGAGGACGGCACGGTCAACGAGAAGGCCACGGCCGATCTCGGGAAGAACAAGGACGACGAGGCGATCGACAACTACCTCGACTTCTTCAGCAACGAGGAGTGGGAGTCCTTCGGCGACGTCAACACGCTCGACGAGGACGAACTCAAGGCGTCGCTCGGCCAGATGCCCGATGCCCCCACGCCCTGGAGGCAGCGACCCTCGGCTACCCGGCCGGGCACCCCGACGCCGGCGTCGTACGGGACGAGGACAACGCCGCGGTCATGCAGAAGGTCATGGAGAAGTACGGCGCGGACCCCGGCCTGCTCAAGGAACACCACTCGGCGATGGCTGACAGTCTGGGCGTCATGGGTGCCGGCTACATCGACGACATCAACTGGGCGTTGGCCAAGAACGATCCGGAGAGCGTGTTCGCGCCGAGCAGGAATCCGGACGGGCACGTCGACTTCGCGGGTCCCAACGACCCGGACGGGCGGAGCGTCGCCCGGAGCTTCCTCAGCACCCTGGGCCAGCACCCGGACGCCTACGCGACGGTCTCGGCCGCGGAGCAGGTCTACACCTGCAGCGCGCTGGAAGAGACGGTGGGCGCGGATGGAAAGATCAACGAGGGCGTGGCCAGGGCGACCGTGCGCGTGGGCGCCGAGGTCCAGGGCATGCTCGACCAGTCCCGGGCCGACCAGGTCGAGGCGACGAACCTGAAGACCCACGAGGACTACGAGAAGGCGGTCGACAAGCGGGCCGGCTGGGTCGAGTTCGGTGCCACGGTCGGCGTCGCGGCGGGCGTGGCCTTCCTGCCCGCGACCGCGGCGGTGGGCACGGCGGCGGTGCTCATTCCCCTGGCGACCGATACAGCGAGCGGGGCTGCCGAACAGGTCATCGGGCAGGTGATCGGTGGCATCTCCGGCAACTCGGTGGATGAGCACAAGGAGAAGGTGGAGGAGCTCACCGACGAGGCGACGAAAGCACGTTCGCGCAGGACCTACGTGAATCCATGCTGATCGGCTACGGAGTGGGCAACGACCGGCAGAAGCAGCAGGGGAACGGCTCGAAGGCCGGCTGAGGCCGTGGAGCACCGAGGACACGTAAGGATGCGGATAGTGATCAGTCGTAGGCCAGTGCGGGCGGGATGCCTTGCCACGGCCGTGGCCGGCTTGTTGTGTCTCGGGGCCACCGGTTGTACGGGAGACAAAGACGAGAAGGTGGCCGCGGCCGACAAGGATGTGGCGGGGACGCAACTCTGCGGTGGCCACGCCGTGTCCGCCGAGGCGTCCAAGGCGCTGAAGGTGATCATGGGATCGTCGCAGTTCGGGACGACGGGCGAGAAATCCACCGTCGCGCAGGCCGCGAGGGATGTTGTCGAGGCCGGGCAGTACTCACGCCGAACCGACGGGCGCGACGACGTCTGCCGTATCTATACGGCGGACGACACGTCGAATTTCGCGCTCCGAGTCACTTGGGGGCTGGAGAGCGGCCCCCCGACAAAGACCCCGGCCCCGGACTTCACCGTGCTGAAGATGGGCGAGCAGACCCTGGCAGCGGCGAACAGGGCGACGGTTCGGTTCGGGTGCCGGAGCGACAATTTCACCGGGTCGCCGGACGCGACTCATGTCGCCGTCGGGGTGGAGCACTGGGGCATGCCGACAGAGCCCGACGGTGACGAGGTAGAGGCATTGAAGGACGCCTACGCGACCGTCGCCCACTCCTTCGCGCTGGCCATGGCCAAGGAACTGGGCTGCGAGAAGGACGGCGGACTTCCCGCGCGGCCCGTGCTGGAACCCGCGTAGCGGCAGGTACCCGACCTTCGACATGGAGAAGCCGGCGGTCATGGGCTGACCGTGGCTCTTCGGAGCTCTGACGCCTGGTCAGGGTCCGGCTACTGCGGCGTGCCGGGCCAGCGCTTCCAGCGGGCCCACCAGGAGCTGGGAGAAGGCGAGTTCGGCGGCGCCGATGAGAACGGCGTCGTCGCCGAGCGCGCCGACGCGCAGGCGCAGATGCTCGCGCGTGGGGGTGAGGGCGTGGGTGTTGATACGGCTGCGGATCTGGGCGGCCGATCCGAGGAACACCTCGCGGAGCGTTCCGCCGAAGAGGACGGTGCGCGGGTTGAGGAGGTTGACCAGGTTGGCGACACCGATGCCGAGCCAGTCACCGATGTCGTGCAGGGCACCGCGGGCGCCGGCGTCACCCCGGTCGGCTGCTTCGACGACGGCGCGTACCGCTTCCCGGCCCGTGGCCGACGGCCCCAGACCCGCCGCCTCGAGCAGGGCACGCTCGCCGGCCTCGGCCTCGAGGCAGCCTCGGCCACCGCACCCGCAGCGTCTGCCGCCTCGAGGGTTGACCACCATGTGCCCCACCTCACCGCCGTATCCGGCGTCGCCGCCGAGGAGGTGGCCGCCGGAGATGATGCCGCCTCCGATGCCGATGTCGCCGTGGAGGTATACGAGGTCCTGACAGCCGGCGCCGGCACCTCGCAGGTGTTCGGCGAGGGCGCCGAGACTGGCTTCGTTCTCGACCGTCACGGGGACTCCGAGGCCCAGGCGGCGGGTGAGATCCTCGCCGAACTCCTCGTCCAGCCAGTCGACATAGGGTGCGGCCCGGACCATGCCGTCGAGCCTGCGCACCGTTCCCCGTACAGCGGCGCCCACGCCGACACAGACGCTTCCCTCCCGGGCGGCGCCCACCATCTGCCGGGCGAAACCCGCGAGCGCTTCGGTCACTTCGGCGGCGCTGCGGTGGCCGGGCGGCAGCGGTGTCTCGCGCCGGTCGAGGAAGGCACCGCCCAGGCCGATGCGTGCGGCGATCAACCGGTCCACGCCGACGTCGAAGGCAAGGACGTACGCCTGGTCGGACTCGGGCCGTACGACCAAGGAGGGCCGGCCCGCTCTGCCGGTGTCCCGGGGCAGTTCCTCACGGACCAGGCCCGCCGAGGCCAGTTCGCTGACGAGCCCGAGGATGGTGCTGCGGTTGAGGCCCATGCGGTCGGTCAGGACCGCCCGCGACAGCGAGCCGCTGATGTGTACGTGGCGGAGCAGGGTGCCGAGGTTGTGCCTGCGGATCTCCTCCAGCGAGGGACCGGCTTTCATCGCCCCCCAGATCTCATCGCAGCGCGGACCGGCGTCGGGACAGTGCGTCGACGCCCGCCGCCACAAGGAGAACCGAACCCGTGACAGCGTACTTGACCCCCGAGCTGTACCCCATCAGACCCATGCCGTTCTGGATGACGGCGACGACCATGCCGCCGAGCACGGCGTCCACGGCCCTGCCCCGGCCGCCGAACAGGCTGGTTCCGCCGATCACCGCGGCGCCGACCGCGAGCAACAGCACGTTGCTTCCACCGGTGTTGGGGTCGACCGAGTTGCCCCGGGACGCCGCGATGATGCCGCCGACCGCGGCAAGGGACGAACAGATCACGAACGCGGCGATGCGGATACCGGCCACGTTGATGCCGGCCCGCCGTGCCGCCTCGGCATTGCCGCCCACCGCGTAGAAGTGCAGTCCGAACGAGGTGCGCTGGAGCACGAACGTACTGACGACGAGGAGGACGACGATGACGGGAACCACGATCGGCACGCCCTTGAGCGAGTCGACGATGATGTTGCGGCTGCGCTCCTGGTTGAGCACTTGGACGGCGGCCGCACCGAGTACCGCGAGGCTTCCGATCCTGATCGCGAGCAGCGCGGGCGGTGCGGTGGTGAGGCCCCGCCGGGCACGGTTGCGGTTCCGGCGGAGCTGGATCGCCGCGTAGCCCGCGACGCTGAGTGCGAGCAGGACCCAACCGAGCGCGGGGGAGAGGTTGTTGTTGGCGACCGCCAGGATCGTGTCGTCCTGGATGGAGATGTTCGTGCCCTCCTTCAGGAGCATCAGCACGATGCCCTGGAAGCCGAGGAAGGCGGCCAAGGTGACCACGAAGGAGGGGATGCCGACCTTTGCCACCAGGCCACCGAGCAGCAGGCCGATGACGGTACCGGTGAGGATGGCCGCGCCGACGGCTCCGTACCAGGGCCAGCCGTGATCGGTGAGCAGGATGGCCAGGACGGCGGCGCAGACTCCGCTGGCGTACCCGGCGGACAGATCGATCTCGCCCAGGAGGAGGACGAAGACAAGACCCATGGCGATCGCGATACTCCCCGCGCCCTGGGTGAGCAGATTGGCGAAGTTCAGATCGGACAGGAAGACAGGGCGCAGTACGGAGAAGAAGGCGCACAGGACGATCAGTCCGAGCACCGCGGGAAGGGCCCCCAACTCGCCGCCGCGAACCCGGCCGACGTAGGCGCGGGCGATCGAGCGCAGACTCGTGGAGCTGTGCGTCGCGTTCTTCCTCGGCCGACGCGGGCCGTTCGGCCTCTCCGATTTCCCGGGGGCGAGGTCGGCGGTCATAGGGTGACTCCGTTGGCGGTGGCGAGGCCGAGATCTCCGCTGCGGCCCGAGGTGATGAGTTCGACGACCTGGGAGTACGTCACGTCCGACGCTTTGACCTGGGCGGCCATCCGGCCCAGATACAGGGCGGCGATCCGGTCGGACACCGCGAAGACGTCGTTCATGTTGTGCGAGATCAGGACCACGGCGATGCCGTTGTCGGCGAGCCGCCGCACCAGTTCGAGGACCTGCGCCGTCTGCGCGACACCGAGCGCGGCGGTCGGCTCGTCGAGGATGACCACTTTGCTGTTCCACAGCACCGCCTTGGCGATGGCCACCGTCTGCCGCTGGCCGCCGGAGAGGCTGGCGACCTGCTGGCGGATCGACGTGACGGTGCGCACCGACAACCCGTCGAGGGTCTTGGCGGCCATCTCCTCCATGGTCGCGTCGTCGAGAACGAGCCCCCGGCGCTTCTCACGGCCGAGGAACATGTTCTGGACGATGTCGAGGTTGTCGCACAGCGCCAGATCCTGATAGACGATCTCGACACCGAGGGCCGCCGCGTCGCGCGGGCTGTGCACGTGTACCTGCTCGTCCTCGAACAGATACGCACCGCCGTCGATCGGGTGGATGCCGCCGATGCACTTGACCAGGGTGGACTTGCCGGCTCCGTTGTCCCCCACGAGGGCGGTCACCTCGCCCGGGCGGATGTCGAAGGACACGTCGTGCAGCACCTGCACGGGGCCGAAACTCTTGTCGATCCCGCGCAGTTGGACGATCGGGGTCGCTGTCGCTGTCATGGAAGACGGCTCCTTACGGTCGCGAGACCGCGGGCCCACGGGGCGTCAGGTCCCGGGGCCCGCGGCGGGCCCGGTTCGAACCGTTGGTGATCGCTCGAACCGGCCGGTCGGGTGCTACTCGATGCCCGCCTTGGCGCACAGGGCCGCGTACTTGCCCGTGCACAGCTCTTCCTTGGTGACGAAGCCGTCGTCGACCACGTCCTTGACGTTGTCCTTGTAGATGGCCACGGGTGTCTCGAGGACGGACGGCACCTTGCGCTTGCCCTCGGGGTCCTCGACGGTCGCGTTCGTCGTGCCCTTCTCGCCCTTGGCCAGCGAGATCGCGAGCCGCGCGGTGGCGTCCGCCTCCTTCTTGACCGCCTTGTAGACCGTCATGCACTGGTCGCCCGCCAGGATGTTCTGCAGGCCCTGCACGGTGGCGTCCTGTCCGGTGACCGGGACCTGGCCGTTGCGGCGTTCCTTGCGCAGCACGGCGATGACGGCGTTCCCGAGACCGTCATTGGCCGCCAGTACGCCGCCGATCTTGGGCTGACTGGTGAGCATCTGCTCGAAGATGGTGCCGGCCTGGGCGTTGTCCCAGTCGGGGACGGACTGATCCGGACCCTTGACGTACTCGCCCGACTTGTACTTGGGGGTGAGGACGCCGTTGTAACCCGCGGCGAACAGCGTGGCGTTGTTGTCGGTCGGCGAACCGTTGAGCGTGGCCACGATCGGTTTGGTGGCCTTCATGTCGCTCAGGCACTTGCTCAGGCCCTCGCCCTGCAACGTGCCGACCGCGGTGTTGTCGAAGCTGACGTAATACTGCGCGGAGCCGCCGAGGGTGAGCCGGTCGTAGTCGATCGTGGCGACACCCTGCGACTTGGCCTTGGCGAGAACCGCCTTGCCGGTGCCGCTGTCGAGGTTGACGATCACCAGGACGTTGACCCCGCTGGTGATCATCTGGTCGGCGATGGTCTGGAACTGCTGCTTGTCACCTTGCGCGTTCTGGATGTCGTAGTCGACGCCGGCCGCCTTGAACGCCTCACCGAGGTACTTGCGGTCCGCGGTCTCCCATCGGGCCGAGGACTTGCTGTCCGGGAGGATCACGCCGATCTTCGGCTTCTTCGTATCGGACCCGGGGCTTTCACCGCCCGACTCGGAGCCACACGCGGTGAGCGAACCGACCAGTGCCAGCGAGGAGGCGGCGGCGGTTAAGAGGAGTCCCTTGCGCATGGGCAGGGTCCTTTCTGGTGTGACGACCGGACGACCGGACGCACAGAGGTGAAGGGAGGAACGAGAGGCGCTCCAGTGAGGAACGAGGGGCGCTCCAGGGCGAATTGCCGGATCTTGGGTGATGCGCCCGGCTGAATGTTGTGAGCGGGAACTTATGACGCTCCGAGGGCCCCCGCCAGACCCGGCGCAGGGGTATTTGCCATCGGCGATAACAATTGGGTGACGTCGTCGCGATCCGGGGTGCCGGCCCGACCGGTGAGAGCCGGCTTTCCGGCGGGCGGGACGGCGTTCCCTCACTCCAGCGGGAGTGCTGCCCCATGGTCCTGTCGTGGCCGAGTCCCGTGGATCCGCCGCTCGTCCGCGCTGATCGGCACGTCGTTGATGCTCGCCTCGCGGCGGCGCATCAGGCCGTCGGCGTCGAACTCCCACAGCTCGTTGCCGTACGAGCGCCAGTGGCCGCCGGACGCGTCGCGCCACTCGTACTGGAAACGTACGGCGATCCGGTCGTCGCCGAAGGACCACAGTTCCTTGCGCAGCGCGTAGTCGAGCTCGCGTTGCCACTTCGCGGCGAGGAAGGCGCGGATCTCCTCCCTGCCGGTCACGAAGGAGTCGCGGTTGCGCCAGGCCGAGTCCGGTGTGTAGGCGAGTGCTACGCGGTCGGGGTCGCGGGTGTTCCATGCGTCCTCGGCTGCCTGCACCTTGGCGAGGGCGTCCGCTTCGGTGAACGGCGGGACCGGCGGCCGCAGTTGGGTGTCCTGGATCCGGGTGTCCTGGATCTGGGTGCTCTGGATCCGCGTGTCCTGGGAAGAGTTCATTCCGACCACTCCGAGTTCTCGATGACGGTCACGAAGTCGGTGCGTACGTAGCCCGGTGAGAAGTGGGCGAGGACATCGGCCTTGACGTTGCCGAACGCGGTGTCGGGGCGGTGCGCGATGCCCTCGGTGAACGCCGCCAGGATCCGCCGCTTGAAGTCCGGGCGCGGGTGCGCGGCCACGACCGCGTCCCGCTGCTCCCGCGTGGTCTCGTCGAACCCGAGCCCCAGGACGTCGACTTCGACGCCCGCGGTGACCAGGGCCACCTCCGGCTCCATGTGGTACGGGATCTCCGGGGTCGTATGCAGCGCGATCGCCGTCCACGCGGTCTGGGCGCGCTCGGGCTCCAGTCCGTGCCGCAGCAGGAAGTCGCGGGCCGCGTCGGCGCCGTCGATCTCGAAGCGCTGCCCGGACGTGGCGTACTTCTGCGTCAGCCCCAGGTCGTGGAACAGGGCGGCCACGTAAAGGAGTTCGGGGTCGAAGTCCAGGCCGCGGCGGCGGCCGCGCAGGGATCCGAAGAGGTAGACGCGGCGCGAGTGATCGTAAAGCAGCGGGCCCGCGGTGTCGCGGACCAGTTCGGTCGCCTCCCTGGCGAGTGCGCTGTCGGGGATTTCGATATCGGCGATACGGGGGGTCACGGTCGGCTCCTTGTCGGGTGCTGCGGTCGCATCAGGGGGCGGGGTGCCGTTGTTGCGATGCCCTCAGCCTGTCGCCCGAGCACGCCGGCGCACCATGTCCTTCCGGACAGGAATCCCACACATCTGGACACAGCGCGGCGCTAACCTGGGGACATGAGCACCCGTGAGCGCCCACTACCCCGCACCGTCGCCGTACTCGCGTACGAGGGTGTGCGGTTGCTCGACGTCACGGCTCCGCTGGAGGTGTTCAGCACGGCGGCCGGCCTGGGCGCGCGGTACGAGGTGGCCCTGCTGTCCCCGGGCGGCGGCCCTGTCACCACCTCCGCCGGGACCCGGCTGCTCACGGACCCGGTCGGTCAACTGGCCGGGCGCGTCCACACATTGATCGTGCCCGGCTCCCCGGGGCTTCCGCAGCAGCTGCCGGCCGGTCTGCTCGACGCCGTCCGGACCCTGCACTCCGCGTCCTGGCGCACCACGTCCGTGTGCACCGGCGCCTTCGCGCTCGCCGAGGCGGGACTGCTGCGCGGCCGGCGCGCGACCACGCACTGGCGGCACACGACGACGCTGACGCGCCGCCACCCCGACATCGACGTGGACGGCGACGCGATCTTCGTACGGGACGGGCGGATCTACACCTCGGCGGGCGTGAGCGCCGGACTCGACCTCGCCCTGGCCCTCGTCGAAGCCGACGAAGGACCCGATCTGGCGCGTGAAGTGGCCCGCGACCTGGTGGTGTTCCTCCAACGCCCGGGCGGACAGTCGCAGTTCTCGGTGGCCGCGCGCACCCCGACGCCGCGCCACGGCACCCTCACCGCACTCCTCAGGTCGATCGCCGCGGACCCGGCGGCGGACCACTCCCTGCCGGAGCTCGCCCGCCGGGCCGGCCTCAGCGCCCGCCATCTCACGCGGCTCTTCAACGAGGAGATCGGTGACACACCCGGCGGTTACGTCGAGTCGGTACGCCTCGAAGCCGCGCGGACCCTCCTCGACGCGGGCGGGACGGTCACCGCGGCGGCCCGCCTCAGCGGCCTCGGCAGCGACGAGACCCTGCGCCGGGTGTTCCTGCGCCACTTGGGCGTGACGCCCTCGGCGTACCGCGCGCGCTTTCGTACGACGACGCCTGGTGGGTCCCGGGGGAGCCGAGTCTGAGCGCCCCGGCCCGAGCCCCACCGCCCGGCCCGACTACCGCTGCCAGGCCGGTGGCCGCTTCTCCGTGAACGCCTGGGCGCCCTCGACCGCCGCGGCCGTGGCGAACACGGGTGTGGCCAGGGGGTCCTGGACCGCGTAGGCGGCGTGGTCGTCGAGGCCGCGGGTGTCCTGGACGATCCGCTTGGTGAGGTGGACCGTGTCCGGTGAGTGAGCCAGCAGACGGTCGGCCAGGGCGAGGGCCGCGTCGAGGGCGCCGCCTTCCGCGGTGAGCCGGCTGACCAGTCCGTACCGGGCCGCGTCCGTGGCCGGCAGCGGAGCCGCGGTCAGGAGCATCTCCATGGCCACGTGGTACGGGACGCGGCCGGGGAGCCGGATGGCTCCGCCTTCGGCGGCGATCAGCCCGCGCGCGACTTCCGGCAGCGCGAAGAACGCGGTGTCGGCGGCGGTGATCAGGTCGCAGGCGAGGGCGAGTTCGAACCCGCCGGCGACGGCCGCGCCCTCGACCGCCGCGATGAGCGGCTTGCGCAGACGGGCCCGGGTGAGCCCGGCGAGCCCGCGGTCGGCGACACGGGGAACGCCTTGGGTGGGGAACGCCTTGAGGTCCATGCCCGAGCAGAAGTGCCCGCCCGCCCCGGTGAGGATGCCCACGGTCAGGGACGGGTCGGTCTCGAGGCGGACCAGGGCTGCGTCGACCGCCTCGGCCAGGCGGCGGTCGATGGCGTTGCGGACGTGGGGCCGGTTGAGGGTGATGAGCAGGACGCCGGTACGGGGTTCGGTCACCGTCACGGGGTTCTGGGTGTCCATGGCGTGCTCTCTCCGATCTGGGGTCGGCAAGGGGTGCGGTGAAGGGTCCGGTCACGTCCGTACGACGGGAAGCGCAGCCAGTCCGCGCATCACCCGGGCCGGTCGCCACGGAAGCTCGTCGGCTGGTTTGGCCAGCTGCACAGGGCCAAGGCGCCGGAGCAGCAGGGGCAGGGCGACGGCCCCTTCGAGACGGGCCAGGGCGGCGCCGATGCAGAAGTGCGGTCCGTAGCCGAAGGCGAGGTGGTCATTGGGCGTACGGGTCAGATCGAGCCGGTCCGCCTCGGGGAAGCGTGCTCCGTCCCGGTTCGCGGAGCCGATGAGGAGGCTGACGATGTCGCCCTCGGCGATCGACTGCCCCTGTACGGACAGGGGTTGGGCCGCGCACCGGAACGTAGCGTCCCGCACCGGGGAGTCGAAGCGCAGCAGTTCCTCGACGGCGGTGGCGACCAGGCCGGGTGCGGGTTGCGGTGCGGTGAGCAGGGCGGCCTGGGCGGGGTTGCGGAGCAGGGCGAGCGTGCCGTTGCCGATGAGGTTCATGGTGGTGTCGTGTCCCACCAGGAGCAGCAGGTAGGCGGTGGAGCGCAGCTCCTCCTCGCTCATGGCTCCGCTGTCGTCGCTCGCCCGCACCAGCGCGCCCAGCAAGTCCGTGCCGTTGTGCTCACCCCCGGTGCGCTTGGTGACGATCAGCGTGTCCAGCAAGGCGTGGAGGTCGCGCTCTCCCCGGTCCGTATCCACGTCGGCGGCGGGGGAGATGGTGGCCATGAGGGTGTCGCGGGTGGCCGCGGTGTCCAGCTCCGGGGGTACGCCGAGTATGGCGCAGATCATGCGGAAGGTCAGGGGTGCGGCGAAATCCGCGATCACGTCGACGTGCGGCCGTTGCTCGACCCGGTCGAGGAGCCGGTGCGCGATCTCGCCGATGAAAGGTTCCAGCTGAGCGATACGGCGGGGTACGAACGCCGTGTTCACCAGGGTGCGCAGGCGGGTGTGGTCCGGGGGATCGGCGTGGACCAGGTGCCGGTTCAGCCCCGTCGGCCCGGGAACGTAGCCGGGCACCCGGCCCGGGTCCTTGCTCAGCCGCGCGTCGGTCAGCAGCGCCCGGACGTCCTCGTAGCGGGAGATCTGCCACACGGTGGGACGTCCGGGTCTGCGGTCGGCGTGAGCGGGTGCGTGGCGGCGCAGCCAGGCGAAGCAGGGGTAGGGGTCGCGTACCCGGGCTGCCAGCAGTTCAGGGGGCGGGGCGAGAGGGGACAAGACAGCTCCGGAAGCGCAGATCGACACTGACGCTGCACAAACGATCAACCATGCCCGACGACACGCACCCGAGGGCGTGGGTCAGCGTGGCGTCGCTGCCGCTCCCGAACCCCGCGCTTTCACGGCCCCTCCCGAACCCGGTACCTTCACGGCCCCTCCCGAGCCCGGTACCTTCACGGCCGCTCCCGAGCCCGGTACCTTCACGGCCGCTCCCGCTCCCTGCGCCGACCGGCCGGCAGCGGGACCGGGTCCGCGCCCGGCACCACCGTGTTGGTGAGGGTGCCGAGCCCTTCGACGGTCAGGGTGACCGTGTCCCCGGGCTTCAGGGGCGGCGGACTCTGTTCACCGCGCACGCCCCACAGTTCGGCGAGGCAGCCGCCGTTGCCGCAGGTGCCGGATCCGAGGACGTCGCCCGGGACGATCCGGGTGCCGCGTGAGGCGTACGCGGTCATCTCCTCGAAGGTCCAGCTCATGTTGGAGAGCAGGTCCTTGCCGATGACCTGCCCGTTCACGGAGGCGGTGAGGGCGAGGCGCAGGAAGCCCTCGGCGTCGCGGTACGGCTCCAGTTCGTCGGCAGTGACCAGGTACGGGCCGAGCGTGGTGGCGGTGTCCTTGCCCTTGCAGGGGCCGAGGCCCACCTTCATCTCCGCGGACTGGAGGTCGCGGGCCGACCAGTCGTTGAAGACCGTGTAGCCGACGATGTGGTCGCGGGCCTGCTCGGGGGTGAGGTCGGAGCCCTCGCGGCCGATGACGGCGGCCACTTCGAGTTCGTAGTCGAGGACCGTGGAGCCCGGCGGCATCGGGATGTCGTCGCCCGGTCCGTACACGGCGTGCGGGTTGGTGAAGTAGAAGGTCGGCGCCGCGTACCACTGCTCGGGCACGCCGCTGGCGCCGCTCACGGAGCGCCGTACACCCTCGACGTGTTCCTCGAACGTGACGAAGTCCCGTACGGAGGAAGGCTGGAGCGGAGCCAGCAGCCGCACCTGCGAGACATGCGGCCCAGGCGGTACGTCGAGTGCCGCGGCGCCCGCGTCGAGGAGACCGGGCAGGCCGCCGCCGGCCCGGATCAGCTCGGTGAGCGAGGTGACACCGGGCAGCGGGTAGAGGGTGCCGTCCTCCTCGACGACGGCAACGGCGACGCGGGTGCGGTCCTTGTGGACGTAGGTGGCGAATCGCATGACGGCTCCCGCTCAGACCGGCGGGGCGACGAACACGCCGCGGTCCGGGTCGTTGAAGGACTCCTTGGCGACGATCTCGTTCATCGCGTTGGCGGTGCCCCACTGGTCGGTGACCTCGGGCTGCGAGAAGTCGTAGACGTGCGGGTGCCAGGTGTCCTCGTCGAGCAGCTCCAGCTCCGTCGTGTACTCGACGGTGTTGCCGTGCGGGTCGAGGAAGTACGTGAAGGTGTTGTCGCCCGCCATGTGCCGGCCAGGACCCCAGACCTTCTTGAACCCGGCGCGCAGCACGCGGCCCGAACCGCGCATGTACTCGTCGATGCCGCGCATCTCGAAGGAGATGTGGTGCAGGGCGGTGTGCGGGCCCTTGGCGAGCGCCATCGAGTGGTGCTGGTTGCTGATCCGCATGAAGTGCATGACCTCGCCCATGTGGGGTGAGGACAGGGTGTCGGAGAGTGCGAAGCCGAGGTGGCGCTCGTACCACTCCCGAGTGCGGTTCAGATCGGGGGAGTTGAGGACCACGTGGGAGAGCTTGACCGGGATGGCCTCCTTCTCCTCGATCCTGCGGTGCTGCCTGACCTCGACGTCGGCGGAGACCTCGATGGTGCGGCCGTCGACGTCGAAGAAGCGGAAGCCGTAGCCGCCGCCGGGGGTGTCGACCTTGCCCGGCCGGGAGATCAACTGCACGCCGCCCGCGAGGAGTTGCTCGGCGAGCGTGTCCACGTCCTGCGGGGAGGCCGCCCCGTACGACACGAGGTCGAGGCGCTTCTCGTCGGCCTTGCGCAGCCGGACGACGTACTGCTCGGGGGAACCCTCGGCGGCCAGGAAGGAGAGCCCGGAGTCCTCGGCGACCTTGGTCAGGCCCCAGACGCCGGCGTAGAAGTCGAGCTGCTTGTCGTAGTCGGGCACGGCGAGGTCGACGTGCCGCAGGTGGGTGAGCAGACGTCCGCTCATGGCGATCAGTCCTTCCGGGGGCGGGGACGGAGGGGGAG
>NZ_JAAKZW010000006.1 GCF_011044995.1 Streptomyces mesophilus
CACCCCAGCCGAGCCGCAACCCACCTCGCCTCCCCCTCAAGGAACCCCATCCCATGTCAGCACCCACCGCGACCACTTCGCCGCCCGAGCCGCCGCCCGAGCCGCCATCCACGGTCGAGCCGTCACAGGCTGCGCCGCCGGCCGGCCGCCTGCGCGCCCTCCCGCGTCACCCGCTCACCGTCGCCCTGCTCGCCGCCCTCTGCGCCACCGGTGTCGGCGTGGTCCTGGTCGTCGCGGCCGGTGCGGAGCCGGCCACCGCGTGGCAGGCCCTGGACGAGGGCATGTTCGGGTCCTCGTACGCCATCGGCAGCTCGCTGAACTCCGCGGCCGTGCTCGCCCTCATCGCCTCCGGCTTCACCGTCGCGCACCGCGCCGGCCTGGTGAACGTCGGCGGCGAGGGTCAGCTCTGCGCGGGCGGAGCAGCCGCGGCGGCAACCGGACTTGCGCTCCCGGCGCAGGTGCCTACAGCCCTCGGCGTACCGCTGATCCTGATCGCCGGCTTCCTCGCCGGCGCCGCATGGGCGGGCATCGCCGCCTGGCTGAAGGTGAAGCGCGGCACCAGCGAGGTCATCACCACCCTGCTCCTCAACTTCATCGGCATCGGCATGGTCTCCCTCGCCGTCCACGAGGAAGCACTGCTGCGCCAGCCAGTGACCTCGTCGGAGACCCTGCCGCAGTCCGCACCCCTGCCGACCGGGGCCCAACTCCCCCTGATCGGCGACGTGGAGTCACCCGCCACCGCCATCGTCGTCGTCGCCGCGCTCGCTGTCGTGACCACCGGCATCGTGCTCCGGCACACCGCACTCGGCCTGCGGCTGCGCGCCGTCGGACACTCCCCGGCCGCATCGGCCCGGCTCGGACTGCCCGTGGGACGGCTCGAAGGCGGCGGGCTCGCGTTCGCCGGGGGGCTCGCGGGGATCGCGGGCGCGGCGCTCGTCGCCACCGCCCCGTATGTCCTCGCCGAGCACTTCTCCTCCGGGTACGGCTTCGCGGGCCTCGTCGTCGGACTGCTCGCCCGCGGCTCGCTCACCGCCGTCGCCGCCGTGTCGCTGCTCTTCGGCTTCCTGACCTCCGGCGGCATCAACCTCCAACTCGCCGCCGAAGTACCCGCGTCCACCGTCCAGATCGTCCAGAGCCTGCTCGTGCTGTTCATCGCCGCCGCGATGTTGTTCACCACGCGCCGTCCAGGGAGCCGCTGATGAGCGCCGTAGCCGAAGAACTCGCCTCCGGTGGTGTACGGATGGCCCTGCCGCTGCTGCTCGCCTCCAGTGGTGAACTGCTCAGCGAACGCGCGGGAGTTCTCAACCTCTCCGTCGAAGGCATGATGCTCACCAGCGCGTTCGCGGGCGCCGTGGGTGCGCACCAGTCGGGCAGCGCGGCCGTCGGAGTCGTCACCGCGGTCGCCGCAGGGCTGCTGTTCGCCGCACTCCAGGCGCTGCTCAGCGTCACCCTGCGCGCCGACCAGATCGTCACCGGCATCACCGCCAACGCCCTCGCGCTCGGCGCCACCACCTACGGCGCACGCCTCGTCTTCGGCGACGGCGCGGGCGCCAAGTCCCTGCCCGGCCTCGACCCGCTGGCCCTTCCGCTGCTCAGCGACCTCCCGATCCTCGGCCCGGCCCTCTTCGAGCAGACCCTCCTCGGCTATCTCGCCTTCGCCGTGGCCATCGCGCTCGCCGTCGGCTTCAGCCGCCGCAGGACCGCGGGGCTCGCGATCGACGCGGTGGGCGAGGACGCCCTGTCCGCCGACCGCAGCGGACTGCCGGTCGCCTTCATCCGATACGGAACCGTCCTGCTGACCGGTGTCACCGCGGCCCTCGCCGGCGCGCATCTCGCACTCTCCGAAGTCCATGCCTTCAGCGACAACATCACCGGCGGCATCGGCTATCTCGCCGTGGTCGCGGTCATCGCGGGACGCTGGCGCGCCTGGCCGACGCTGCTCGCCTGCCTGGTCTTCGGGCTTGCCCAGTCCCTGCAGTTCGCGGCGCCCGCGCTCGGCCTGCACCTCTCGGCCCCGCTCCTGACGACCTTGCCGTACGTCTTCGCCCTCCTCGCTGTGAGCGGCCTGGTCGGCCGCAGCCGCGCCCCTTCGGGCCTGACCACCCCGTTCGTCCGCGCCAGTTGAGGCCCCGACAAGGGGACCATCTGTACGGGACGTATCGCCCGAAGCGGACATCGCGCAGGACGAACGGTCCCCCGATCACTACTACAGGAGCATCCGCACCCATGAGCCTGATTCTTACCCGGTCAGTGATACGTGATCTTTTCGCCGGAGGCGGAGGAGAAGGCCGAGGCGAAGCCGTCGAGGAGGTTGAGCGGGCGGTGGGGCGCGCCCATCGGGATCTGGCGCGGGGGCGGGCCGTGTTGCCCGCGCCGCCCGCGATGCGGCAGCCGGCGGGGGACGGCGCCTATCTCGCGATGGCCGCGGCCTCCGCGCCCGATCGGCTCGCCACGGTCAAGCTCCTCGCCGATCTGCCCGCCAATCGCGAGCGCGGACTGCCGGTCCAGCGCTCCGCGGTCCTCGCGGTGGACGCCGAGACCGGTGCCTGCGTGGCGTTGCTCGACGGCGCGGAACTCACCCGGATCCGCACCGCCGCCGCCACCGCGGTCGCCACCCGGGCGCTGGCCCGCGCAGACGCCCGCACCCTCGGCATTCTGGGTACGGGCCCGCTGGCCCGCGCCCACGTACGGGCGCTGCTGCCCGGGCGCCCGTACGAGCACGTCCTGATCTGGGGCCGCACCCCGGCCAACGCCCAGGCGCTGGCGCAGTGGATCACGGCCGAACTCGACGTCCCCGCCAAGGTGTTCGCCGACCCCCGCTCCGTCACGGAGCACGCCGACGTCCTGTGCACCCTCACCCCGTCCCGCGACCCGCTCGTCCACGGCGCCTGGCTCCAGGCGGGGCAGCACATCAACGCGGTCGGCGCCCCGCCACGCCCCGACCACCGCGAACTCGACACGGAGGCGGTGCTGCGCTGCCGCATCGTCGTCGACGCGTACGACACGGCGCGCGCCAAATCGGGCGAGGTGCTCATTCCCCTCGCGGAAGGCGCCCTCACCGAGGACGCCTTCCGCACCGAACTCGGCTCGGTGCTCACCGGACAGGCCCCGGGCCGCACCACCGACGACGAGCTGACGCTCTTCAACTCGGTGGGTGTCGGACTCCAGGACCTGGCGGTGGCGCGGCTGCTGATCGACCGGGCGGCGGAGCGGGGCGTGGGGCTGACCGTCGACCTTGCGGGATGAGCCGCCCCCGGAACCCCGTCAGCCCGCCAACAGCTTGTCGATCCGCTGCAGTTCCTCCGTGGAGAACTCCAGGTTCTCCGTGGCCGCGACACTGTCCGCGAGCTGCTCCGGGCTGCTCGCGCCCGCGATCGCCGAGGTGACCGCGCCGTCGCGCAGCACCCACGCGAGGGCCATCTGCGCGAGGGACTGGCCGCGCTCGCGGGCGATGTCGTTGAGCGCCTTGAGCTGGGTGACCGTGTCATCGGTGATGTTGTCGGCGTTCAGGAACGGGCTGAGGCCGGCCGCGCGCGAGTCGGCGGGGATGCCGTCCAGGTAACGGTTGGTCAGCAGTCCCTGGGCGAGCGGCGAGTAGACCACCGAACCGGCGCCCGCCTCGGCGAGCTCCGACCACAGTCCGTTCTCCGGCGTGCGGTCCAGCATCGAGTACTTCGGCTGGTGGACCAGGAGCGGCGTGCCCAACTCGCGCAGGATGCGGGCGGCTTCACGGGTCTGCTCGGGCGAGTAGTTGGAGATGCCCGCGTACAGCGCCTTGCCCTGGCGTACCGCCGCGTCCAGGGCGCTCATCGTCTCCTCGAGCGGGGTGTCCGGGTCGGGGCGGTGCGAGTAGAAGATGTCGACGTACTCCAGACCCATGCGCTTCAGGGACTGGTCGAGGGAGGACAGGACGTACTTGCGCGAGCCCCATTCGCCGTACGGCCCCGGCCACATGAGGTAGCCGGCCTTCGTGGAGACGACGATCTCGTCGCGGTGGGCGCGCAGATCCTCCTGGTAGATCCGGCCGAACGCGGTCTCGGCGGCGCCGGGCGGCGGACCGTAGTTGTTGGCCAGGTCGAAGTGCGTGACGCCCAGGTCGAAGGCCTTGTGCACGATGGCCCGCTGGCGGTCCAGGGAGCGGTCGGTGCCGAAGTTGTGCCACAGGCCCAGGGAGACGGCGGGCAGCAGCAGACCGCTCCGGCCGGTGCGGCGGTAGGGCATGGACTCGTAACGGCCGGGTGCGGCTGCGTACACGAAGGACCTCACTCCAGAGTCGAAGAACGTTTCTGCCCAGCCTCACCCGCCCGGCGCCCGGCTGTCCAACAAGAACGAACAAAATCTTCCCGTATGGCTCCCCGCGTCCGTCCTACGGAGAGGTTCCTACGGAGAGGTGTCGCCCGCCTGCCGCGGCCCCAGGACCTCGCTCAGGTCGAAGTTCACCGGTTCCTCGAGCTGTTCGTACGTGCAGCTCTCGGGCGTACGGTCGGGGCGCCAGCGCCGCCACTGGGCGGTGTGCCGGAAGCGCGCCCCGTTCTCCATGTGGTCGTACGCCACCTCGGCCACGCGCTCGGGCCGCAGCGGTACCCAGGTGAGGTCCTTCTTGCCGCTCCAGCGGTTGACCGCACCCGGCAGCCGGGCCGACTCGTGCGCGGCCTCCTCGGCCCACGCCGCCCACGGGTGGCCCTCGGCCGATTCCATCCGCAGCGGCTCCAGCTCCTCGACCAGCTCCTCGCGCCGCTTCATCGAGAACGCCGCCACCACGCCCACGTGCTGGAGCACGCCTTGGTCGTCGTGCAGCCCGAGGAGCAGGGAGCCGACGACGGGCCCGCTCTTGTGGAGGCGGTAGCCGGCGACGACCACATCGGCGGTCCGCTCGTGCTTGATCTTGAACATCAGCCGCTCGTTCTGCCGGTAGAGCAGATCCAGCGGCTTCGCGATCACCCCGTCCAGACCCGCGCCCTCGTACTGCTCGAACCACTGGCGGGCCACGTCCTGGTCCGTGGTCGCGGGCGCGATGTGCACGGGCGCCGAAGAGCCCGCGAGCGCCATCACCAGCTTGGCCCGGCGGTCCGCGAGCGGCGTGTCCACCAGCGACTCGTCGCCGAGCGCGAGCAGATCGAAGGCGACGAACGAGGCCGGCGTCTGCTCGGCGAGCAGCTTCACGCGCGATGCCGCCGGGTGGATACGCTCCGTGAGCGCGTCGAAGTCGAGCCGGCCCTCGCGGGCGATGACCACCTCGCCGTCGATCACACAGCGTGCCGGCAGGTTCGCCTTCAACGACTCCACGAGCTCCGGAAAGTACCTGGTCAGCGGCTTGCCCGTACGGCTGCCCACCTCGATCTCATCGCCGTCGCGGAACACCAGGGCCCGGAAGCCGTCCCACTTCGCCTCGTACTGCATATCCGGCGGGATCTTGGCGACGGACTTCGCGAGCATCGGCTTGACGGGCGGCATCACCGGCAGGTCCATGCTGTCGATTGTGGGGCGTGACGCCGTCGTGCGCCCGGTGGATCCCCACTTCCGTATGCAGCGCCCCCGCGCCCCGCCTACCGTGGCAGGCATGGGTGGAGCTGCGATCGAGCTGGATGCGGGCGGCCGGAAAGTGCGGCTTTCGAGCCCGGACAAGCTGTTCTTTCCGGAGGCCGGCTATACGAAGCGGGACCTCGCCGAGTACTACCTGGCGGTCGGCGACGGCATCCTGCGCGCGCTGCGCGACCGTCCGACGACCCTGGAGCGCTATCCGGACGGGGTCGGCGGCGAGTCCTTCTTCCAGAAGCGCGCCGCGAAGAACACCCCGGACTGGATCCCGACGGCCGAGATCACCTTCCCCAGCGGACGCAAGGCGCACGAGATCTGTCCGACCGAGGTGGCGGCGGTGATCTGGGCGGCCCAGTTCGGCACGTGCACCTTCCATCCCTGGCCGGTACGCGCGGACGACACCGACCACCCCGACGAACTCCGGATCGACCTCGACCCGCAGCCCGGTACGGACTTCGAGGACGCGGTGCGCGCCGCGCACGAACTGCGGGCGGTGCTCGACGAGTTCGGCGGGCTGGTCGGCTGGCCCAAGACCTCCGGCGGCCGCGGTCTGCATGTGTTCGTGCCGATCGAGCCGCGCTGGGACTTCATCGAGGTACGGCACGCGGTGATCGCCGCCGGGCGTGAACTGGAGCGCCGGATGCCGGACTCGGTGACCACGGCCTGGTGGAAGGAGGAGCGCGGCGAGAGGATCTTCGTCGACTACAACCAGGCAGCCCGCGACCGCACCATCGCCTCCGCCTATTCCGTACGGCCGAACGCGAAGGCCCTCGTCTCGGCGCCCCTGACGTGGGACGAGGTCGACGAGGTGCATCCCGACGACTTCGACCTCAAGACGATGCAGAGCCGGTACGCCGAACTCGGCGACGTCCACGCCGACATGGACCGCACCCGCCACACCCTCGACGCCCTCCTGGAGCTCTCGGAACGCGACGCGAAGGACCGCGGCCTGGGCGACATGCCGTATCCGCCGGACTACCCCAAGATGCCGGGCGAGCCGAAGCGGGTGGCGCCGAGCCGGGCGAAGAAGGAGCAGTAGCCGCGGACGTGCGGGTGCCCCCACCCCGTGCGAAGGGGATGGGGGCACCTGCACAACTGCCTTGTTCCTACAGCTCCTTGATCCGGATGTCACGGTACGAGACGACGTCCGTCACCCCGTGCACCTGGATCCCGATGTAGCCGGACGCGAAGCGCCGGCCGTCCGTGCCGGGGTCGTCGGCCCGCGGGGGCTCGAAGACCTGGCCGCCGGTGTTGTCGAACTCGTTGATCAGCACACCGTTGCGGAAGATCTTGTAGTGCTGGTCGACCACCTGGATCTCGTAGTCGTTCCACGTGCCCTTCGGGGTCACGCCCGCACCGGCCAGACCCACGCGGTCGAAGCCGTAGATCGAACCGGTCTTGTACATGTCGCCGACAGGGCTGTCGAACTCCTGCACCTCATGCCCGTACTTGATGGCGACCCACTCCGGACGCGACTCCTCCGGGTGGTCGTGGACCCACGGGAAGCGCACGAACACACCGGAGTTGGCGTTGCCGTTGGCCGGGGCGTCGTCGCGCCACTGGAGCTTCAAGGAGAAGTCCGTGTACTTGCGCTCCGGGAACCACAGCATGCCGAGGCCGGCCTTCGAGGTGCCCGAGGTGATCGTCCCGTCCGGGTTGAGACCGAACGAACCGCCGCCCACATGCTGCCACTTGTCGAACGACCGCTGCGTGCCGTCGAACAGCGGTGTGTAGCCCGTGGTGTTGCCGGGCGTGCCGATCCCGGAGGCCTTCGCGGCCTGGTAGATCAGCCGGCCCTCACGGGCGCTGATGACGCCCTCGGCGACCACCCGGTCGCGGATGGTGTCCACGTGCTTGAGGAAGAGCGCGTGCGACGACCAGGACCGCTCGTCCTCGATCAGCTCGCCGATGGTGCAGCGCGCCTTGGTCATCCGGTTGGGCACTCCCGAGTTGACCGTGCCGACGAACACCGTGTCGCGCTCGTCGAACTCCGGGCAGTTCGGGGCCTCGGGGCCCGCGCCCTGGACGACGGTGAACGCCGTCTGCTGCGCCTCGGACCCGTTGCCCGCCTTGTCCGTCGCACGGTAGGCGACCGTGTGCCGGCCGAAGCGGTCGAGGACCAGCGGCTGTGTGTACGTGACGTAGGGCGCGCCGTCGAGCGAGTACTCGACCTTGTCCACACCCGAGTCGTCGTCCGTGGCCGTCAGCGTCACCTTGGCCGAACCGACGTACGCTCCATCGGAGTTCTTGTTCCCGTCGACCTTCGCCGTGACCTCCGGCGGGGTCGTGTCCTCGGCCGGGGCCGCGACCAGCGTGAAGTCGACGCTCTTCTCGGCCGCCGCGTTGCCGGCCTTGTCCGTGGCCCGGTAGCGCACCTTGTAGGTGCCCGGGTCGTGGAACATCACCGGAGCGGTGTACGGCTGCCAGGCACCGTCCGCGCCGATCGCGTACTCGGTGGTGTTGACCCCCGAGCCCGCGTCCGTCGCCGAGACGGTGACCGTGGCCATGCCGACGTACTGGCCCTGGCCGTTCTGCTCACCGGTCACCGCGGCCGAGGTCTCCGGCGCCGTGGTGTCACCCGTGTCGGGCGCGACGACCTTGAAGGACTCGCTCTTCTCGGCCGCCACGTTGCCCGCCTTGTCGGCGGCCCGGTAGCGGATCTTGTGATCGCCGACCGTGTTCACCACGACAGGACCGGTGTACGGCTGCCAGGCGCCGTCGTCACCGACGGCGAACTCGGTCTTCTCGACGCCCGAACCACCGACCTCGTCCTCGGCGTCGACCGTCACCGTGGCCTGGCCGACGTACGCGCCGTCGGCGTTCTTGGTGCCGTCCACCTTCGCCGAGGTGACCGGCGCCGTGGTGTCCTCGCCGCTGCCCTCGGTCACGACGAGGATGCCCTGCATCGTGCCGTGGCCCGGGATGGTGCAGTGGTACAGGTACCGGCCCGGGGTGAGGACCACCTCGGCGGTGTGCTTGCCGCCCTGGTCGTCGTTGGGGTTGGCCAGGATGTTCAGCGGTACGTCGTTGTTGTACTCGGGGTCCGCGATGTCGAAGGTCAGCGTGTGCGGCATCCCGGTGGTGTTGCCGGTGGCCGTGCTGTTCTCGAAGACGATCGTCGTCGCGCCCGCGACCGCGGTGGTCGGCGCCGACAGATAGCGGTCGATCGGATCGCCCGCCGTCCAGGTCAGCGTCTGCGCCGCGACCGCCGACGGCTCGGCTGCCGGGGGCTCCTCGCCGTATGCCATGGGCGCCGAAAGACCGAGCACCAGGAGCAAGGTGGCGAGCAGGAGCCTCAGCGGTTTCATCCGCCGCATGTACACCAGGTGCTTTCTCACTGGGCTGCCCCTCTCGCCAGCTGGTTCGCCGCCGGAGTAGCCGCGCCGCCGTGGTAACCGACCTTCCACAGCGCCGACTTGGCGTCCGAGGTGAAGAAGCCGCGCCCGTAGTCGAGGACGTACAGGGCGCCGTCGGGACCGAACTTCCAGTCCATCAGGTTGTTGATGGCGTCATTGCCACCCGGGATGATCTTCTTCAGGGACTCGGCGTGCACCGGGGTGCCGCCCTTGCCGACCGTGTTCGGGTCGGTGAGGATCGCGTGCCGCGGCTGGTCGCCGAAGTAGAAGTCACCGACGAACCACTTGCCGTCCCAGTACGAGGGCCACTTGCCCTCGCCCGTCGCGGCCGCGTCGTAGCGGTAGACCGGGCCGTTCATCGTCGCCTGGCCGCCGCCCTTGAGCCACGGCAGCAGGAACTTCTGCTCCTCGGCCTTGTACGACGGAATGCCGTTAGCGTCCCGGGGGAAGTCAGGGCCGCCGCCCGCGGGGGAGTACCAGATCGTGTTGGACGTGATCGGCGGCAGCTTCACCAGACCGTCGTTGTTCGGCGACTCGTTCTTCGGGGCGTTGCAGTCGTACCAGCCGAGCGGCTTGGTCGGGTCCGGCAGATTGCGGTCGCGGTAGGGCTGCTTGTTGCCCATGCAGTACGGCCAGCCGTGGTTGCCCGGACCGGTGATCGCGGCGAACGTGTCGTACTTCGCCGGACCCCAAGTGGTCGACGGCTGCCCGGCGTCCGGGCCGACCCACCCCGCGTACAGGATGTCGGTCTTCTGGTCGACGAAGATGCGCGCCGGGTTGCGGACGCCCATCACATAGATCTCGCCGCGCGTCTTGCCGCCGCCCTCGTCCGGCTCCTGGCCCGTGAACAGGTTGCCCGCCGGGAGCGTGTACGTCCCGTCGTCCTCGGGGTGGATACGCAGGATCTTGCCGTTGAGGTTGTTGGTGTTGCCCGCGGTGCGCCGGGCGTCCGCGAAGGAGACGCCCTTGTAGTTGGGCTCGGGGTTGTTGCCCGAGTAACCGTCGCTGAACCGCGAGGAGTTGTTGTCACCGGTCGCGATGTACAGGTTGCCCTTGGAATCCCAGGACATCCCGCCGCCCGCGTGGCAGCAGCTGTGGATCTGCACCGGCCACTGAAGGAGGACCTTCTCGCTGGCCAGGTCCAGCTTGTTGGTCGCGAGGTCGAGCGTGAAGCGGGAGACGTAGCGCTGGGCCATCCGCTTGTCACGGTCGATCTTCGAATGCGGTGTGTAGTGCAGGTACACCCAGCCGTTGGTCAGGAAGTCCGGGTCGAGCTCGACGCCGAGCAATCCCTCCTCGACCTTGATCAGCTCGTCGCCGCCGCCCTTGTTGCCGAAGACGCTGAGCGAGGCCGCCTTGGTGACCGTCTTCGTCTTGGGGTCGTAGACGTGGACCTCGCCGTTGCCCTTGCCGATGTCGGGGTCGTTCCAGTCGGTGACGACGGGCCCCGAGGAGTCCGCGCCGCCGCGGCCGATGTACAGGATCCGGCCGTCCTTCGCGGTCACGAGACCGTGCGGTTCACCGATCTGGTCGTTGAGGCCCGGCTGGTTGGGCACGGTCAGGCGCTCGGCCTTGTAGTTGCTGTCGATCGTGGCCTTGCAGTCGGCCCGCACCAGACGCGTGGTCCAGTTCAGTGCGCCGCGCAGATGCGCCCGGAAGTCCGTCTCGGAGTACGCGTCCGCCGTACCGCCCATGGCGGTGTAGAAGGACCGGCCGCCGTCGTAGTCACGGCACCAGGAGACCGGGTGGTCCCAGCCGTTGGCGCCCGTGCCCGGCTGGTACGTGGATTCGCGGACGCGCGCGATGGTGTGGACCTTGCCCGACGGGTTCTCCTTCCAGTTGAACCACTTGTCGGGGCGCTTCCACTGCAACGGAAGCCCGGCGTTGGCCGGATGCTGGCGGTCGCCGACCTCGACGGTGGCGCGCTGCGTCGTCGCACCGCTGCCGGCCGCGGGTCGCGCGCCGATCAGACCGGTGAACCAGTCCGAGTACGGCTCCGTACGCGCGGCGTCGTGGAGGCCGACGAAACCGCCGCCCGCCTCCATATAGGCCTCGAGGCCCAACTCCTGGTCGGCGTCGAGGACATCGCCGCCGCCGGTCAGGAAGACCACGGCGTTGAACCTGCCAAGACGCGTGTCGTTGGTGAAGACCGACGCGTCGTCGGTGGCCGTGATGGTGAAGCGCTGGTTCTCCGGACCGGTCAGGCCGATCCGCTCGATGGCCTCGATACCGGCGTTGACCACCGGTGACTCCTCGGTGGCCGAGGAGTGGAAGACCAGGACGCGCACATTGCTGCCGCCCGGCGGGGACGGCAGTGACATCGTTGTCTGCTCGGTGGCGGTCCTCGGCGGGTCCGGGTAGGGACGCGCGGTGGCCGGTGATGTGGCGAGCAGCCCCACGGTCATGGCCCCGGCCGCGATCCCGGCCGCCCAGGCTTGTCTCGATCTGCGTCTGGTTGTGCTCAACCCTCGGTGTTTCCAGGGCTGTTGATGCGGTGATGACCGCATGTGTTCACCCACCCCTCGTCCGTTACGGCATCAGCGCCTAGGAAAGTAGACGGCTTTGGCCGACCCGCCAATAGCTATGACCGGACTGACCCGAACTTTGTCCTGAGTGTGGATAAACGAAGATCCCGTCGCTACCGTGTGCCCGTCCCTGGGGGCTCTTTGGCCCCACCAATCTCCGTACCGGCATGGGGAGTTCGTAGATGACCGAGCAGGCGGCCAGTAGTCCCGAGAACCTCGGCAGACGCGTTTTCAATCGGCGCCTGTTCGCCGGCGGAGCGGTGGTGGCGACCGGTCTGACATCGATGTCGGTGGCCGGATCGGCGAGTTCCGCCTCCGCGGAGTTGGAGGTCCCCACCGCGCCCGCGGGCGGCACCGTGCGCCACATGAAGCTGTACGTCGAGGCGCTGGCCGACGGGCAGCTCGGCTACGGCCTGGAGAAGGGCAAGGCGTCCATACCCGGCCCGCTGATCGAGATGATCGAGGGCGACACCCTGCACATCGAGGTCATCAACACCCTCGACATCGACGTCTCCCTGCACCCGCACGGCGTCGACTACGAGATCACCAGCGACGGCACCCGGCACAACAACTCCCATGTGGAACCGGGTGGTTCGCGCACGTATACCTGGCGCACGCATGTGCCGGGCCGGCGTGCGGACGGCACCTGGCGTGCGGGGAGCGCGGGTTACTGGCACTACCACGACCATGTCGTCGGCACCGACCACGGCACCGGGGGACTGCGCAAGGGCCTGTACGGTCCGCTGATCGTGCGCCGCAAGGGTGACATCCTGCCGGACAAGACCTTCACGATCGTCTTCAACGACATGACGATCAACAACCTGAAGACGGGCCCTGATCTGAAGGCCACGGTGGGCGACCGCGTGGAGATCGTGATGATCACGCACGGCGAGTTCTACCACACGTTCCACATGCACGGTCATCGCTGGGCGGACAACCGCACCGGCATGCTCTCCGGCCCCGAGGATCCCTCGCCGGTGATCGACAACAAGATCACCGGGCCCGCCGACTCCTTCGGATTCCAGATCATCGCCGGCGAGCGGGTGGGGGCGGGGGCGTGGATGTACCACTGCCATGTGCAGAGCCACTCCGACATGGGGATGGCCGGGTTCTTCCTGGTGGCGAAGCCGGACGGGACGATCCCGGGGCATGACGGGGGACATACGGCGCATGGCGCGGGGTCGAAGGAGTCGGGCGACGCGAAGTCGACGGGCGACTCGAAGACGTCGGGTGGCGACGCGGGAGCGGCGCACCACCACTGAGTGCTCCCGTCCGCTTCCCCGGTTGCGGGGCGGTTGTCAGTGGCCGGTGCCAGACTCGAAGGCGGCAGGGCCCCGGGACCCACAAAGGAGTGGATCATGCTCACCACCCGTTTTGTCACCGGCTCATTGGTCTGGGTAGACCTCGGCACCCCGGATATCGAGGCGGCCAACGCGTTCTACGGAAGCCTCTTCGGCTGGGAGGCGCAGGCCGCCGAGGAATTCGGCGGCTATGTGACCTATCGCAGCAACGGAAAAGCGGTCGCCGGAGGTATGCAGGTCTCGCTCGAGGAGGGCGAGCCCGGCTGGGGCGTCTACTTCCAGACGCCCGACGCGGACGCGACCGCCAAGGCCGTCGAGCAGGCTTCGGGCGCCGAGCTCATGGCGCCCATGGACGTCGGACCGCTGGGGCGCATGGCGCTCTACAGCGATCCGGCAGGCGCGGGCTTCGGTCTGTGGCAGCCCGGCGAGATGAAGGGGTTCGAGCTCGTCAATGAGCCGGGCTCCCTCAACTGGGTCGAGCTCTACACCACCGACGTCCCCGCGGCCGCCGCGTTCTACGGGGCGGCGCTCGGACTGGAGACCAGCGCGGTCGAGTTCCCGGGCGGCTCGTACACGAGCGTGCACCCGGCGGGCATGGACGACGAGGGGATGTACGGAGGGCTCGTCCACCGGTCCGACGACCCGGTCGAGGCCGAGCGGGGGCCGCACTGGCTGCCGTACTTCGAGGTCGCGGACGTGGACCAGGCCGTGGCCAAGGCGCGCGAGCTCGGGGCGAGCGTGGAGATGGAGCCCACGTCCATGACGGGCGTCGGGCGGCTGGCCAAGATCACGGATCCCTTCGGGGCGCGGCTGGCGCTGATCAAGGGGGACCCGGGCCAGGTGTGAGTTCCGGACCTGTGAGTTCCGGACCAGGTGTGAAGCGCTGAGCGTGCAGCCGGGGGCCTCTTCGTGAGGCCCCCGGTGGCGTATCCGGACCCCCTCGATGGGGGAAATGTCCGAGATGCGATAATCGGGGAGCGTGCCGTGCGGGGCCTGAGCCCTTCCGTGCGGCAGAACCGTCGCCCGACTCCGGGAGCCCTCGATGTACCCGATCCGCATAGACACCGCGACCGTACGAGACGGGGAGCCGGTCACCCGGCTCGACCCGAAGGGCGCGCCTTTCGAGGAACTGGCCGCCGCGCGGATCCAGTTGCTCGCCGGCGCCGCGCGTCAGGCGCATGTGTACGAGGACTCCGAGGTGCTGCTCACGGGTGTCGACGGCGAGGTGGAGGTCGGCGATCCCGGGCGGGCGCAGGTCACGCTGGGGCCCGGTGCGTGTGTGATGGTACCCCGTGGTCAGCTGTTCACGCTGGCCAACCGCACCAGCCGCCCGGCGACCCTGCTCGCGGTGCTCACCCGGGGCCCCGCGGTCGACCGGCTGCCGCGCGCCAAGCGCACCCCGGGGCGCGACAAGCGCCACCTGCAGGCCGTGGCCTGACGGCGACGGGTGCCGGACCGTACCGGTCACGGAGCACATGGTGCGCCGTACTGGTCACCGAGCACATGGCACCCGTACCAGTCACGGACCGCATGGCACCTGCACCGGTTACCGACCGCACGGCACCGTAGCGGTCACCGAGCGCATGGCACCCGTACCGGTCACAGAGCGCACAGCCCCGTACGTGGATCAGCGCACCGAAATCGACCGGCGTGGAGAAAGCCGACCCGGCCGCACGTCACGTGGCCGTCCACCACACTGGTGACCCATGAGGCGCCGCACCCCGCCCTTCCGCCCCGCCCCGGCCGACCTGCCCGAGGCGGGTGAGCGCAATCTCGCCGAGCGCGCCTGCCATCTGCACCGCGGCCTGCCGGGTGCGAGCGTCAGAGAAGCCGGCGACCTGCTGATCGCGGACAGCGGACTGCCGGACGACACCTTCAACATCGTGGCCGCGGCCCGGTTCGCCCCACACGACGCGGACCGTCGTATCGCCGAGACGCTCGCCGAGACAGGGGCACGAGGACGGCCCTTCTCGTGGTGGGTCGGACCGGCCTCCGCGCCCGGGGAACTGTCGGCGCGCCTCACGGCCGCGGGTCTCCCGGCCACCGAGCGGTCGAGCGCCATGTGGGCCGAGCTCGACGACACCGTGCCGAAGCCGCAGCCGAACGGGCTCGACATCCGGATGGTCCGTACGCCCGCCCAACTCGCCGACTACGCCCAGGTCGTGGCCGCCAACTGGTCACCGCCGTCGCCGACGGTCCCGGCGTTCTACCGGCGCACCGCCGACCGGCTCCTCGCGCCCGACTGCCCGGCGCGCTGCCTCGTCGGTTACGAGGACGGCCGGCCCGTCGCCACGGCGGAGATCTTCCTGTACGCGGGGGTCGCGGGCCTCTACAACATCTGCACCCTGGCGGCGCACCGCCGCCGCGGCCACGGCGGCGCCCTGACCCTGGCCGCCCTGCGCGCCGCCCTGGCGCACGGCTACCGCGTCGCCGTACTGCAGGCCTCCGCGGCGGGCGAGCCGGTGTACCGCCGGCTCGGCTTCCGGGAGTGCGGGCAGTACACGGAGCATGCGATCGGCCAAGCCTGAACGCGGAGCTCGTACCCCTGAGGGCGTCGAGGCGTCCTCACGCGCGGCGGGCAGTGCGACGTTCGGGACCGGCGGTCAGGCGTGGAACTCTGTGAGGTCGATGCTGTGGATCTGCAGGGGAACGTCGTACACGGGGTGGACCGTCTCGTGCTCCGGCACCATGCCGAGCTTGTCGATCACGTTCGCCGAGGCCTCGTCCCCGATCCGGCTGATGCTGATGACGCGGTCGAGACCGCGGTCCTGCAGCGCGAACTCCAGCGTGGCGTGGGCGGCCTCGGACGCATAGCCCTGGCCCCAGAACTGCGAGCCGAGCCGCCAGCTGATCGCCACATCGGGCATGACCTCCGGAAGGAACTCGGGCAGGGACAGGCCGGCGAACCCGGCCAGTTCGCCCGAGGCCATCAGCTCGACGGCGAAGAGGCCGAAGCCCTCCTCGTCCCACTCCTCCTCCCACCGCTCGATGTCCTCCGCCGTGGCGTCCAGGCCCCGCACCGAACCGTCGTCGATCCAGTGCATCACCCGCCGGTCCGCGTGGATCTCCGCCATGGGGACGAGGTCGCTGTCGTGCCAGCGGCGGAGGATGAGGCGGGGGGTGCGGATCTCGGTCATGGCGCCCATCTTGCCCAAGGCGGCGGTCACACCGGTAATCGGCTCCCTGCCAGGCCCTCGCCGGCCCGTTGATCGCTCGTTCAGGGAACGTTTTGCGCCACCCGTCAGGCTCGCCTCATGCCCCGCACCACCGCAGACACCCCCACCCCCACTTCCGCCGCGCCCGCCTGGCACGAGGACGCGCTCTGTGCCCAGACGGGTCCGGAGTTCTTCTTCCCCGAGCCCGGCAGCTCCGTGAGCGAGGCCAAGCGCATCTGCTTCTCGTGCGCGGGCCGCGCCGCCTGCCTCGACTACGCGCTCACCCACGACGAGCGCTTCGGCGTCTGGGGCGGCCTCTCCGAGAAGGAGCGGCACGCCCTCAGGCGTACGCGGCCCTGATCTTCAGGCGTACTCGACCGTGAACCTCCGTGTTCCCGAAGGGACAGGGACGTCGTCGCCGGTGACATCCACCGCCTGCCCGTCCACGGAGACGGCGGTGACGCGCCCGAACCGGCAGGGATACACAAAGCGCACCCCTTGCGGCGCCCGCAGGATCTCCACGGTGACCCGGCTCTCGGAGGGCACATGGGTCAGCCGGTAGCCGAACTCCCCGCCGAGCAGCGTGGGTGACCGGTCGATCCCGATCGTCTCGCCCTCACCGAGCCAGTGCGGCCGCACTCCCGGGGCGATGTAGAGGTGCGGATCGCGGTCCTCGTCCGCCTCGAAGAAGAGGATGTCGCGCAGCAGGAGCAGATACTCGGCGGCCGCCCAGCCGTGCGGGATGTCGCCCATGTACCAGGGCCGCTGCGGCACTTCGGCGAAATCGGAGGCCACGGAATAGGCGTGCTGCTCGTTCCACGCGCCCAGCGCCGCCGCCTGTCCGCCCGCCCTCGGGAACGCCGCGTCCACGGTCCAGCCGAGCAGCCGATCCGTCTTCTCCGGTTCGCCGGCGAAGAGGTACGCGTGCGCCAACTGCAGGGTGAGATACGGCCCGTACGCGTTCCAGGCGGCGTCATGACGGAAGCCGCCGGTGACGAAGCGGGCGTACATGGTGTCCAGGGTGTGCCGGGCGGCCCGGTCGATGTCGTCGCCGAGCTTGTTGCCCATGTGCAGGCGCAGCGGATGGAAGTACGCCGCCGCCCCGATCATCGTCGAGTCGCGCCGCCCCACGTCCCCGGGCCCGGTCGGGATGTACGTCTCCCACTCCCCGCGCCGCCCCTGCTCACCGAGCACCCAGCGCACCGAGGCGGCGGTCGCGGCCTTCAGGTCGTCGAACGCGCCCCACAGCTCCGCCACTTCGGGCGCCCCGATCCGCTCGGCGAGCCGCGCCGACTCGTACAGGCCGGCAAGACCCCACAGATCGTCCCAGTAGTGCGGCTTGTCCCGCTCGCCGAGATGTTCGGCGCTCCAGCCGCTGTGCAGCAGCCCGTACGCGTCGCGGTTGTCGCGCAGCCAGCGCGCTCCGTCCCGTACGTACGGGGTGTACAGCCTGGCCCCGAGTCCGCTGCCGCGGTGCGTGCGGTCGTAGCGCCCGATGGCCCACAGCGCCTGTCCGTTGGAGTCCCACTCCCGGTCGTCGCGCTCGTGCGGCCCGCCGAAGAAGCCGTACTCGGCACAGGGTCCGATCCGTCCGCCGCCCTGGTTGAACTTCAGCGGATAGTGCGTCCCCAACTGCCGCTCGGCCAGCGCCTCGTCGCCCACAAGGGAGCAGGCGGTGGCCTCGACGGAGGAGTCCCGTATCCAGAAGGAGTCGTAGACGGTCGGCCCCGGATGGATCTCCCCGTGATCGGAGAGCACGAGCAGCTGCGCGCGCGTCTGCCGGAACAGGGCGCCCAGATGGAAGACGCCGCCGGGCAGTTCGGGCTGGGGTCCGCTGCCCTTGATCTTCCGGTCCCAGAACGCTTCATGAGCGATATGCAGCTCGTCCGCCGATACGGAACGCAGCTCGGCGAGATCGTCGGCCCCCTGGAACGTGTCGACCGGCAGCCGCACCGTGATCTGGAACTCCTCTTCGCCGGTGACACGGAACGGCCAGACGAAGGCAGCCGAACACAGACCGGCGATCTGGTCCTCGGCCAGCGTCGACCCGTTCAGCTTGCCGCCGTGGGCGAGATCGTGGAACGGACTGCGGACGAGATAGCTCTCCGGGTCGTGCGAGTGGTCCGGGTTGCCGTACACACCGAACTGCTCGGGTGCCGTGTCGAAGGCCGGCCCCCATCCCGTGTTCGTCTCCACGAGCAACTGGTCCGCCGCGTACCGCAGCTGCGTCAGGCGCCGGTCCGTGAGCAGACGCCCCTGCCGGTCGTGCCGCTGGAATCCGCTCGGTCCCGCGGGCACGACGGCCGCGCACAGCCACCCTTCCCTCGGCGCACCGTCCGTGGACCGCGCGCTCGCCTGCACGACGGTCACCGCCCGCTGCCGTGCACCGACCGGCGCCGAGAAGATCCGCTCCGCGAGCGTGACGTGATGGTCGGCCCGATAGGTGCTGACGACCGTCGGCAGATGCGGCTCGAGGACCCGCTGCTCGACCGCCTCGCCGTCCGCGAGCTGCGGGAGGTGGGTGAGCCCGGTGGCCGGGTCGTACAGGAAGAACGACAGCACGTACTTGTCGTACACCGGCTCCACCTCGCCGGCCTGCCCGATCAGACTCTCCTGCCGGTGGTCCTTCACCCCCACCATGTGCCAGTAGCGGTACAGGGCGTTGGAGGCGAACGCCGCCTCCTTCGACTCGTACGTCCCGCGGTCGAACTCATCGCTCCACGCCCGGAACGCCTGCCGCGCCCACCACGGGACCGGCAGCGCTTTGCGCGTCCAACCGCGCCACATGACCTCGTAGAACATCCACTCATGGGTCTGTGCCATGGGGGCACCGTGGCACCGGGCGGGTGGTTCGTAAACGGGGTGGTTCGGCCTGGTTGCGGAGGGTCCCCCCGGGACGTGTGCGGCCGGTGGGCCACCAGCGGGACGGGTGTGGTCCAGGCTTTAGGATGACGGCGCTGTCCGGGCGTAGCGCAGAGGCAGGCGCACCGCCCTGCCAAGGCGGGTACGCCGGTTCGAATCCGGCCGTCCGGGCAGTGCCGGGGCCGAGGCCCGGGGGATCCCGTAGCGCAGAGGCAGGCGCGCCGCCTTTGCAGGGCGGGTACGCCGGTTCGAATCCGGCCGGGATCACAGAGCGACCGAGGGCGACGGGGTGGGGATGGCCGGAAGCGACGGCGACGAGGCGGTCGGGGGTCTGTCCGCTGCCGAGATCGCCCGGTTCGATCAGCTCGTGGGGAAGCTGCGGGCGCTGCCCGTGGACGATCCGGTACGGCTGCGCGCCGAGCAGGTCGCGGCGTCGTTCGCACGCGACGGGCGGCTGCGTCGGCGCAAGGCACGCGGAGCCGAACGCTCGGCCGGGGACGCGGAGCTGATGGCCCGCACCGGGACCGGGGCCGCCGACCGGCGCGAGGACGCTCCGCTGTCCGTCTCCGGCGAGCGGGGCGCGCCCGTCGGCCTGTTGCGCAAGCCGCGCGCCTGCTACGTCTGCAAGTCGCCTTATCGAGAGGTCGACGGCTTCTACCACCGGCTCTGCCCCGGCTGCGCCGCCGAGAACCGCGCCCGGCGCGCCCTGAGCACCGACCTCACCGGCCGGCGGGTGTTCCTCACGGGCGGGCGGGTCAAGATCGGCTTCCAGCTGGCCCTGATGATGCTGCGCGACGGCGCCCACCTCACGGTCACCAGCAGGTTTCCGCATGACACCGTGCGCCGCTTCCGTGCCGCACCGGGCAGCGAGCGGTGGCTGGACCGGCTCACCGTCGTCGCCGTGGATCTGCGCGACCCCCGTCAGGTGCTCGGCCTGTGCGAACGGCTCAGGGCGGACGGCACACCGCTCGACATCCTCGTCAACAACGCCGCCCAGACCGTGCGCCGACCGCCGGAGTCGTACGCGCTCCTCAGCGCGGGAGAGGCGGACCAACTGCCGTCCGGTGCCTGGTCGGCGCCGGGTTTCCGTCCGGTACGCGAGCTCGGTCCGGGCGCCTCCGGAGCGCTGGATTCGGTGCTGCGCGAGGTCGACGAGGCCGGCGTCCTGCGTGGAGTCGACACTGCGGGCCGCCTGAGCGAGGTCGACGCCGCGGGCCTCCTGAGCGAGGTCGACGAGGCCGGACTGCTGCCCGACCTCGCCCCCGCGAACTCCTGGTCCGCCAAGCTCGGTGAACTCGATCCGGCCGAGGTCCTCGAGACCCAGCTGGTCAATGCGCTCGCCCCGGCACTGCTCTGCGACCGGCTGCTGCCGCTGCTGCTCGCCGCACCGCGCCCGCGTCGCTACAACGTGACCGCCGTGGAGGGCCGGTTCGCCGTACGCAACAAGATGGCCGGACATCCGCATACCAACATGGCCAAGGCCGCGCTCAACATGCTGACCCGCACCAGCGCCGACGAACTCGCCGGCCAGGGCGTGCACATGTGCGCCGTGGACACGGGCTGGATCACCGACGAGAACCCCGCGCCGAAGAAGTCCCGGATGGCCGGGGCGGGCTTCCGCACCCCGCTGGACATCGTGGACGGCGCGGCGCGGGTGTACGACCCGATCGTGCGCGGCGAGGCCGGGGATCCGGTCTCCGGTGTGTTCCTCAAGGACTACCGGGAGGCGGCATGGTGACCGGACCCGAGGATCTGCCGGAGGAGCCGTTCGCGGGGGTGCCGAGCGTGGTGCCCCGGCCGCTCGCCGACCTCACGCCGCTGCTCGACTGGCTGCGGGGCGGTGAGAGAGCCGAGCAGCGCCTGGACTTCACGGCCGGTACCGCACTGCCCGACGGCCGCCTCGACCTGTGCAAACAGGAACTCGGCGCGGAGGGCGCGGCTTTGATCGCCGACGCGCTGCGGGAGTCGGCGGCCGGCGCGACCGCGTCGGCGCGGGCGTCGGACGGTGCACAGGACGCCCCGGTACGTCATGTGCTGCTCGGCACCGACGGGCTGGGGGACGAGGGTGCGCTCGCCGCGACGAGGGCGGCCGAAAACGGGCAGGTCGAGACGCTGTACCTGGGCTGCAACGGCATCACCGCCCCAGGAGCCTGCCGTATCGCCGACCAGTTGCGTGCCTCGCCGACCGTCGTGGCCGGGCTCTGGCTCAAGCGCAACCCCCTGGGGCCGGCCGGCGGACAGGCGGCGGCCCAACTGATCGAAGCGGTCCGTACGTTGCGCACGCTCGACCTCGTCCAGACCGGACTCGATCCGGCCGGTCTCGCGGTGCTCGTGGACGCGCTGCTGACGGCCACGGGCGAGGGCCGCACGGTGGAGCGGCTCTTCGTCGGCGGCAACCCGCTCGGCGCCGCGGGCGGCCATGTGCTCGGCGCGTTGGTCTCGGCGGGCGCCGTCGGTGAACTGTACGTATCCGCGGCGCAGTTGGGCGACGAGGGCGCCGGGCACCTGGCGGAGGCGCTCGACCGGGCACCGTACGGGCGGCTCACCCGGCTGTCCGTGGCGAGCAACGGCATCGGGCCGCTCGCCGCGGCCCGGCTGGTGTCCGCCGCGACCACCGCCGGGGTCGAGGTGCTCGACCTCGGCCGGGTCCGCGCGGCCCGCACGCTCGCAGCGGCGGACAACCGCCTGGATCTGGCCGCGGCCACGGCGGTCGCCCGGACGCTCGCCGGACAGGAACACCGCCTCGTCCACCTGGTCCTGAGCCATACGGGACTGCGCAGCCGCGAGGCGCACCGGCTCCTCGACACCGCCGTGCACGCCACGACCGCGACCCGCTTCGTGCTCGGCACCTCGATCGCGTCCAGCATCAAACGGCGGCTGAACGAGCTGAGCGCTCACGTCCCCGCCCCGGCGCTTCCCGACGCGATCGCCGCCGTACGCAGCGTGCACCGCACCGCGCCGCCCGCAGAGGAGAACTGACCGCCGCGGCCCGGCTCGACCTGACCGCGGCCCGGCTCACCGCTTGCGCAGCGAGACGAACACCTCCGTCCAGAACCGCTGTTGCTCCGCCGCCGCCCCGACCAGATACGTCGCCCGGAGCTTGGCCGGCAGCAGCGCCACCAGGCGGGTCACCGCCTTGCGGTGTTTGCGCAGCTGGGACAACTCGGCGTTGGCGAGCACCTGGTGCACGACATCCGTGTCGTCGGCGCCCTCGCTGGTCTGTGCGGCCGCCTTGCGCAGCCGCTCCTCCCAGCCCGGCAGATCCCGGGCGAGCTCGCGCAGCCCGGTCACCTGCCGCTGCGCGAGCCGGTCCATCAGCGCGGTGAGCGGCACCGGCGCGTACTCGCCGTCGCCGAGATAGACCGTCCCGATGTGCAGCGGAAGTCCCTTGCGGTGCAGCTTGATCAGCCGCTCCAGGGTGCGCTTGGTGATCCACGCCCGGCCGTCGTCGTCGATGTCGTGCTTCCACCACTCGAGGACCGTCTCGGCATCGGCGCCGTACTGCCGTATCAGCCACTCATTGGCCGGGATGTCGCCCGGCTCGACCGTCAGGGACGCGGTGAAGCGGGAGGCCTGCGCGATGTTGTTGCGCGCCACGAGGAGCTTGCGGCCCAGGTGGTACGGCGGGTTCTGCACCGCGATCTGCGCCCGCAGGTTCGCGATGCGCCGCCCGGCGAGCGACCACTCCTGTGTGATCTCCATCAGCTTTGCGAACGCGGCCTTGTCCTTGGGCCGGTTGTACTCGTCCCACACGATCGCCTTGGGCTCGGGACCGGTGAACGGCGCGGCCAGGAGGTTGTCGAGCGAGCCGTCGGCCGTGGGCACCGGAGCGCACAGGTCCTCGACATTGGTCACCGGCAGCGAGAAGTACAGCGGATCGCGGCCGTTGAGCCCCTCGCGCACCGTCTCGCGCACCAGCTCCGTCTTGCCGCAGCCCGGCGGGCCCTGGAGCAGGACCGTCCAGCGGTTGCGCAGCGCGGCCCGCACCACCTGGCGTACGGGATCGGCGATACGGGACGGGTTCGGTACGCCGAGGGCCTCGGCGATGCGGTCGAGGATCTCGGACGTGCGGTTGCCCGCCCCTTGCGCCTCGGGATCCTGGAGGCGCAGCCGCTCACCGCCCACCAGCGGCAGCCCCCAGCGCAGCGGAAAGCCTTCGCGGGCGTTGGCCAGGATGTGGTCCAGGGTGCGGGGCGAGAGCAGCTCGCGCAGCGCCGGGCTGAGTGCGGCCCACACGGTGAACACCCCGGTGAGGTCCCACTCCCGGTACTTCGCCGCCAGATGCTCCCGCCACGCGGTGTCGTTGGCGCCGATCCGCAGGGTCACCATCCGGTCGAGCAGCGCGAGGTCGCTGCGCCGTGCGGAGGTCTCGGCCAGCGACTCGTTGTCCGTGAGGAAGACACCGATACAGCCGAGCGCCCGCAGATCGTGCTCGCCGAGCGTCCAGTCGCAGGCGATCTGCATCAGCTGCGACTGGATGGTGTCGCCGGCCTGCAGCGAGTCGTCGATGAGCAGCACGAACGGCCGGCCCGGCTTGAGCTGGCTCATCACCAGCTGGCGCAGCACCAGTTCACCCGTGCGCGGATCGCGCACCGGAGCGTTCACCAGGAGGTCGTCCGGCGTGAGATTGGCCGCCGGCACATAGACCAGCGTCGCCTCGGGGCGCGACTCCTGGACGTACGAGAAGAACGTGGCCGTCTTGCCGATGCCGTGCTCGCCGAAGATCTGGCCGGTCTGCCCGAGGTCGATCATCGCGTCGATGAACTCCTCGAGCCGGGACAGGACCCGCCGCGGCCCGGCCGTGTGCTCGGTGGTGGTGCTCGTCATCTCGATCCTGTCGTGACGCGATGGCAGTCCATCGCGGGGGAGTGGGTCTCGGGCCAGTCGTGGCCGCCTTCGGTGATCAGCCAGATCCACGCGTCCGGGTCCGCCGGGGTGACCGGGGGCGCATAGCCGTCGGTGAGGACGACCACCGCGTCCGGCCGTTCCTCGAAGGGTCGTCCGTCGACCGTGCTGCGGCCCTCGACATAGTCGACGACGACCTGGAAGCTCGTGCCGCCGCCACCGAGCACCCGCTCACCGGGCTTGAACGGCCAGACCTCGCCGTCGAACGCCAGCCAGTGCGCCTCGACCCCGTCGATCTCGCCGACCAAGGTGGTCAGCCACGTGAGCACCTCGTCGGGCATCGACCCGGAGGTGTCATAGGCGATCACCAGGACCTTGTGGCGTACCGGTCCGCGCCGCGAGAGCGTCGGGTCCTGGCCCAGCGCCGCGAGCAGCGCGCCACGCTTCTTCGGATAGACGAGCCGCTCACCGTCGGCCAGCTTGGAGCCGAGCACGTCGACCAGCCAGCGCTGCCACCAGTCGATCCTGCGGGTGCGGCTCGTCTCGCCGCGCAGGACGCCCGCGCCGAGATTCCCCCAGAGCTTCGCGGCGCCCGCCGAGTCCTCCGTGCGCCCCATCAGATCGAGCAACTCCCGCTCCGCGCCGCGGTGTCCACGCCGCGCGGCGAGCAGCGCGTTGAGCAGCACCGACGAGGCCACGGCGCCGACGGTCTCCGGATCCGCGGGCAGCGCACCGTGCGTCATGTGCACGCACAGTGTGGGTGCGGCGACCGGCGGATGCTGCATCCGGCGCAGCTCGCCGTGGACGCGCAGATCCGTGTGCACGAACTCCTCGTACGGGAGCGGCGCGAGGCCTTGCGCCCGCAAGTCGGCCTCATAGAGCGCGTGGACCCGCCGAGGGTCGACACCGGTCGGTACGTCGCCGAGCAGCGGCAGCGCGTCACGGCCGAGCCGTACCAACGCCACATGGTTGATGGCCACTTCGGCCGCCAGCTCGAAGACGGGGTCCACCTGGAGCTCGGGCTCGGTGAACAGATGCCGGTGCACCAGGTGCCGCGCCTCGTGGAACAGGACGAACTTCACGCCGTCCAGGCCGAGTCGTACGAAGAACTCCGGGTTGAACAGAAGCAGGCAGGACCCGTCACCGGAGGCGACGACGGCCGCCGTGTCCACCGCGGTCGTCGGTATCTGGTGCGGGCACTTCGCATACAGCCAGGAGGCGACGGCCGACTCGGTCAGCCCGAAGTCGAGCAGCGCGGCCTCCTTGAGCCGCACCGCCTCCGCCACCGTCTCCGGCGCCGCCGGCCGGAACCGCTCGACGGCACGGCGGTCGGCGAGATCGATCACATGCCGCCGGCGCCCCTCCATGCCCCCACCCCCCGTGGTTTCCCCGTGCGTCATTGGTACCAGGAGGCTCTGACAACGGACGAACGGTTTACGCCCCGCAGTGGATCAAGTCGGGTGCCGCATCCGGCAGGAGGGGCCTATGATCCGCGGCAAGGGTCGGGGGCGTAGCGCAGAGGCAGTCGCGCCGGTCTCCAAAACTGGGACACGCTGGTTCGAATCCAGCCACCCCGGCCCCCTCGGCGCTCCCCTCCAGGTCCCCTCCAGGCCTCATCCAGGTCTCAGGCCACGGCTCCGGCGGTGATCACCAACTCCTCGACACCGCCCTGGAACTCCTCCACCAGCTGCGCGAGCACCGCCCACGCCTCCGTATGGCCAGCCAGGTTCTCGCGGACGAGGGGACGCAGCGCGTCCGAAGCGTCGGCGAGGCGTTGCGGGAAGAGGCGGTGGCCCAGGGAGAGCACGGCCAGCACATCCACCGCCGGAGCGTGCTCCAGGGCGAACTGCTCCGGGGAGTCGAACGCCCCTGCCGCACGCACCCGGTTGTGGAACTTGGCATGCGTGCCGAACTGCCGGCGCAGCTCGGGCGGGCAGTCATGCCGTACGGCCAGGGCCCAGCGCGCGTATCCGGGCAGCGCGTGTTCCAGGTCCGCCTGCGTCACCGCGGCCCAGTCGTGCCGGTCGAGGACCATGCTCGCCGCCGACCGGCCCGCGCCCCTTGTGCGCGCCGCGCGCAGCGTGCCGATGAGGCCCAACTCGTGGAAGCACCCCGGCAGCCGGGCCTCCTCGACGCCGTGGTTCAGCTGCGGTGAGACGGGCAGGACGGACCGCTTCGACTCCGGCGCGCACGGCACACCGCGCAGGATCTGGCGGCGTATCGCGTTGTCGGCCGAAGGGTGCCGGCAGACAAGGACATTGAGCTCGGGATCGTCCTGCTGCATCACCCAGTGCAGGACGGCGACCGGCAGCTGCCGGGCCGCGGACCACGTCCGCCGGACGGCCTCCGTCTCCAGGCGGTGCTCGACCGCGTTCTGCGGGGCAAGGCCGATGCGCTGCTCGATCCGGCCGGCATCGTCCGGGTCGGCCAGCGAGAGGAGATAGGAGACGGCGCGGTCCCGCGCGGTGGTGTACGCCATGGGGCGCATGATGCCGCAGGCCAGGGGCCGTTGAGTAGCGAGTTCTCGCGAGGCGCCCGTGATCCGGTAAGGCAGAAAGGGGCGGACCGTGACGGCCCGCCCCTCAACCACTGTCCATCGCTCAGGCGTTGGCGCGCGCCGCGATCCGCGCCTTGCGGGCCGCGAGCTTCTCGTCGAACTTGCTCGCCTCCGAGTCCAGGCCGTCCATGAACATCCCCAGCTCCTCCTGGGCCTTGAGGCCCTCGGGGCCGAGGCCGTCGATCTGGAGGACCTTGAGGTGGCGCAGAACCGGCGAGAGCACGTCGTCGTGGTGGATGCGCATGTTGTAGATCTCGCCGATGGCCATCTGGGCCGCCATGCGTTCGAAGCCGGGCATGCCGTGGCCGGGCATCCGGAAGTTGACGACGACATCGCGGACCGCCTGCATGGTCAGGTCCGGGGCGAGCTCGAACGACGCCTTCAGGAGGTTGCGGTAGAAGACCATGTGCAGGTTCTCGTCCGTGGCGATACGGGAGAGCATGCGGTCGCAGACCGGGTCACCGGACTGGTGGCCGGTGTTGCGGTGCGAGATCCGGGTCGCGAGCTCCTGGAAGGCCACGTACGCGACCGAGTGCAGCATCGAGTGCCGGTTGTCCGACTCGAAGCCCTCGGACATGTGGACCATGCGGAACTGCTCGAGCTTGTCCGGGTCGACCGCGCGCGAGGCGAGCAGATAGTCGCGCATCACGATGCCGTGCCGGCCCTCCTCCGCGGTCCAGCGGTGCACCCAGGTGCCCCAGGCGCCGTCGCGGCCGAAGAGGGAGGCGATCTCGTGGTGGTAGCTGGGGAGGTTGTCCTCGGTGAGGAGGTTGACGACCAGGGCGATCTTGCCGATCTCGGTGACCTTGGACTGGCTGGGGTCCCAGGCCTCCCCGTCCTCGAAGAAACCGGGGAAGTTGCGGCCGTCGGACCAGGGGACGTACTCGTGCGGCATCCAGTCCTTGGTGACCTTGAGATGCCGGTTGAGCTCTGTTTCCACAACCTCTTCCAGCGCGTACAGCAACCGGGCGTCCGTCCAGCCGGTCGGACTGCCGAGGTGGGGCGAGGTGAGGGTCACGGGTGCTCCTGGGGACTGGGGCAGGGGACGCGCAGGCATGGCGAAGGAACGCCGTACCTACGGACTCGTAGGTTACGAGACCGTAGGTTAAGCGCCGCATAAAGGAGATCCCTGATCAGGGGCCCTCGCCGTCCGGTTTGTCCCGCCCCGTGGGGTACGGGAGTGGTGGTGGATCGACCACTCGCGTACCCCTGGCGCGTCAGTTCATGGCCATCAGTTCCCGAACCTCCTCCAAGGATGTGTCCCTCAACTCGCCGTCGAGCAGCAGCCATCGGGTGATGCCGATCGACTCCAGGAACGGCAGATCGTGACTCGCCACGATCAGCGCACCCTCGTACGAGTCGAGGGCGCCTGTGAGCTGACGCACACTCGCCATGTCCAGATTGTTCGTCGGCTCGTCCAGCATCAGGAGCTGCGGGGCGGGCTCGGCGAGCATCAGGGCCGCGAGCGCCGCACGGAACCGTTCGCCGCCCGAGAGGGTCGACGCGAGCTGGTCGGCCCGTGCGCCCTTGAACAGGAAGCGGGCGAGGCGCGCCCGGATCCGGTTGTTGGTGGCGCCGGGCGCGGCCTTCGCCACGTTCTCCGCCACCGTCAACGCGTCGTTCAGGACGTCGAGTCGCTGCGGCAGGAAGCGCAGGGGTACGTGCGGCACCGCCTCGCCCGCGACCGGGGCGAGCTCGCCGGTGATCGTGCGAAGCAGCGTGGTCTTGCCCGCTCCATTGCGCCCGATCAGGGCGATCCGCTCCGGTCCGCGCAGATCGAAGCTGCCCGCCGTGGCCCCGTACGCCAGCTCCAGATCCCGCAGGGTCAGGACCTCGCGCCCCGGCGGCACCGCGGTGAACGGCAGATCGACGCGGATCTCGTCGTCGTCGCGTACGGCCTCGACCGCTTCGTCGAGACGCTCCTTCGCCTCCTTCAGCTTCTCCTCGTGCATCATGCGGTGCTTGCCCGCGGAGACCTGCGCCTCGCGCTTGCGGGCGTTCATGATGATCTTCGGTTCGCGCTTCTGCGCAAACATCTTGTTGCCGTAGCGCACCCGCTTCGCCAACTTGACGTGTGCTTCGGTCAGTTCGCGCTTCTGCTTCTTCAGATCGCCCTCGGCGACGCGCACCATGCGCTCGGCCGCCTCCTGCTCGACGGCGAGCGCTTCCTCGTACGCGGTGAAGTTGCCCCCGTACCAGACCACTTCGCCCGACCGCAGATCGGCGATCTGGTCGACCAGGTCGAGGAGTTCACGGTCGTGGCTGACCACGATCATGACTCCGGACCAGCCCTCGACGGCGGCGTACAGCCGGCGTCGCGCGTACAGGTCGAGGTTGTTCGTCGGCTCGTCGAGCAGCAGGACGTCGGGCCGCCGCAGCAGCAGCGCCGCCAGTCTGAGCAGCACGGACTCGCCGCCCGAGACCTCGCCGATGGCGCGGTCGAGGCCGATGTGGCCCAGACCCAGCTGGTCGAGCATCGCGACGGCGCGCTCCTCGACGTCCCAGTCGTCGCCGACCGCCGTGAAGTTCTCCTCGCTCGCGTCGCCCGCCTCGATGGCGTGCAGCGCGGCGCGGGTGCGGTCGATGCCGAGCGCCTCGTCGACCTTGAGCGTGGTGTCGAGCGTGACGTTCTGCGGCAGATAGCCGACCTCGCCGGTGATCCGGATTGCACCCTCGGACGGGGTGAGCTCGCCGGCGATCAGCTTCAACAGGGTTGATTTCCCTGACCCGTTGAGGCCGATCAGGCCGGTACGGCCGGGACCCACGGCGAGCTGGAGACCGGCGAAGACCTCGGTCCCGTCGGGCCAGGTGAAGTCGAGCGCGGTGGCGGAAACAGAGGTGGGGAAAGTAGACATGAGCTGCCTCTCGAGGTCGCGTGGTGGGTGATGGCGACGTACGAGACACCGCGGGCAACAGCTCGGAGAGAGGAAAGGTCCCGGCGGGGCGTTCCGTGAAGGGATTCAGGAACGTCTCAGGGCAGAGAAAAAAAGCCCTGTCCCGCAGGAGGACGGCTCATATGCCGAGGTCGCACACGACGCGCACAGTGAACGAGCACTGCATCAGGCGCGGTCGGTGTCTCAGGACCTCAGACGAGCAACGTCCTTCTCCAATCGGCGGCAACAGAAGCTTTTACACCGTAGAACGGTGCTCGTCGGACTGTCAACCGATCTTTTGCGCCCCACTGTGATGTCCGAATCCCGCACTTCGATGTCGGATTTCCGCCAGCGCCGACGGACGCGCGCTTGATTGAGTGGAGGCATGACGAACACCGCAGCACTCATCGCCAAGGCCCGCGCCCTGCACGCCCTGCACACCCCTGGACAGCCGCTGGTCCTCGCCAACGTCTGGGACATCCCCTCGGCCCGTATCGTCCAGGAGGCCGGGGCCACCGCCCTCGCCACCACGAGTTCGGGCATCTCCTGGGAGCTGGGAGCCGCGGACGGCGATCACCTGGAGCGCGAGCGCGCGGTCGAGGCGGTGCGGAAGATCGCCGGAGCGGTCGAGCTGCCGGTGACCGCCGACATCGAGCGCGGCTACGGCGAGCTGCCCAAGGATGTGGCCGTCACCGTGCACGCGATCCTCGAGGCCGGCGCGGTCGGCATCAACATCGAGGACTCCGTCGGCGCCGGGCTGCTCACGGACGAGGAGATGGCCGAGCGGATCGCCGCGGCCCGCGCGGCGGCGGACGAGGCGGGGGTGCCGCTGTTCATCAACGCGCGCACCGACACGTATCTGCGGCAGGTGGGGGAGCAGGAGGGGCGGCTCGCGGAGACGGTACGCCGGGCCGCGGTCTACCGGGAGGCGGGCGCCGACGGGATCTTCGTGCCCGGCGTCGTGGCCCTGGGCACGGTCAAGGAGCTGGTCGACGCGATCGACGCGCCGCTGAACGTCCTGGCAGGCCCCGGGGCGCCCGGCGTGAGCGAGTTCGCGGGGCTCGGGGTGGCGCGGATCAGCGTCGGCGGGCGGATCGCGGAGGCCGTGCACGGCCTGGTGCGGCGGGCCGCCAAGGAGGTCCTGACCACCGGCGGGTACACGCAGATGACGGACGCGATCGAGTACGGGGAGCTCAACGAGCTGTTCGGCTGAGCGCCCCGGAAACCGCGCGGGGGGGGGCCTTGCCTCAGCAGGCCCCGCCGAGCAGCTCCGCCAGGTTCTGGTCCACGTCGAGATGCAGATGTTCGCGTCCGGCGGGGACCAGGGCCGTGGCGCGCTTGAGGAAGCGGCGCAGCTCGCCCGTGCGGACATGGATCACGGCGGTGCCCTCGGGTGCGTGGAACTCGAGCACGGTGCGGTCGTAGCCGTACGGGCGCACCCGTACGTCGCCCTCACCGGCCGGGCCCTCGATCCCCGAGATCAGCAGCTCGCGTGCGAACGCCCAGGCCACGTCCACGCCCTCGAGCGTGGCCGGCGCGGGGAAACTCATGCGCACGGCGAAGGGATCGTTGCGGTCGTAGGACAGCGTCGCGGGAATCGTGGGCATCCGCGGCGCGGCGGCGACGAGTCGAGCTTCGACGTCTTGCTCGATGACGGTGGACAACCCCTGGCTCCCTTACGACGGCTGGCTGGATGGGCCTGCAATGAAATAGACGGCGGAATTCCTCAATCCGTGCACGCGCGGTGCCGTGACGTGTGTCACCGCGCGCCGCCGAGCGGCGTCGGGTGCGTGGGCGGCGGGGCGTGCCCATCCGAAGCTGCTCGGGGCTTCGCGTCACGCTAGGGGCGTACGCGGGCGGGCGCGACCGCCGCGCGGGGGACCCGCGGAGTTGACGTCGCACACCCGCGTCCGCACACCCGCACGGTCCAACGCCGGGCATTTCCGTGCTGGTTGACGCGTTCACGCCCCCTGGACGGCCCGCGCCCGGTCGGCTAGCTTCGCCGCGCATGACAGCTATGGGGAAGTCGAGGCGCATGCGCCGCTCGGTGGCCGCAGGGGCGTGTGTCGTGGCGGTGGCGGCGGTGCTCACCGGTCCCGCCCAGGCCGCGGCGGACAGCGGCGGGGCGGCTGCGGGCAACGGCGGCGCGTCCACGTATACGAAGGGCCTGGGCTGGAAGCTCAAGCCCAGCGGCGCCGAGGTGCGCTTCCGCGGTCTTGCCGCCGTCAGCCGGAGCACCGCCTGGGTGGCCGGCTCCAAGGGGACCGTGCTGCGGACCACCGACAGCGGGGCGAGCTGGGCGAACGTGTCGCCGCCCGGCGCCGGAGAGCTCGAGTTCCGTGACATCGAGGCCTTCGACCGCAAGCGGGCCGTGGTCCTGGCCATCGGTGAGGGGGAGGCGTCGCGGGTCTTGCGTACGGAGGACGGCGGGAAGACCTGGACCGAGGCCTTCCGCAACGACGAGCCCAGGGCCTTCTACGACTGCATCACCTTCTTCGACTCGAAGAACGGGCTCGCGATGAGCGATCCGGTCGACGGCAAGTACCGGATCCTGTCCACGAGCGACGGCGGCCGCAGCTGGCGGGTACTGCCCAGCGAGGGCATGCCGCCGGCGCAGACCGGTGAGGCCGGGTTCGCGGCGAGCGGGCAGTGCCTGGTCAGCCACGGGCGCTCCGATGTGTGGCTGGCGACCGGCGGCGGGGCGACCGCGCGCGTCCTGCACTCGAAGGACCGCGGGCTGACCTGGACTGCGGCCGAGACGCCGATCCCGGCGGGCGATCCGGCCCGCGGCGTGTTCGCGCTCGCCTTCCGCTCCCGTACGCAAGGCATCGCCGTCGGCGGTGACTACCGGGCCGACCATGCCTCCCCGAAGGCGTCCGCGGTCAGCAGGGACGGCGGCCGCACGTGGGAGACCTCCGCGTCGCCGGTCCCCGCCTACCGTTCCGGCGTGACGTGGGTGCCGCACACGAAGTCGGTGGCGCTCGCGGTCGGCCCGACGGGCACGGACGTCACCGTCGACGGCGGCCGCACCTGGAAGGCGTTCGACACCGGGTCCTTCGACACCGTGGACTGCGCCGAGGACTTCGGCTGCTGGGCCTCCGGCGAGAAGGGGCGGATCGCCCGCCTGGAACCGTAGGAGCCGGTCCAAGGCCCTTACCGGGGGCGGGGGTTGAGTGCGGACGCCTTGTCGGACCGCACGAGACCACCGCCCCCATCTTGGGTGATCAGCCACCTGCGACCCGCCGCTCCGGCGTGCTCCAATCCGTAGGCACCGACGGACCGGGATGCACGTCAGGCCCGGGGCGGTCCGCACCGCGCGGACCGGACGGCGGGGAGCGCCCGCGAGACGAGGCGCTGGACGCCGGGCGTACGGGATCGACGTATCCACGTACCCGAAGGATCAGGCTGATGACCAAGCACGTACTCGCCCAGAACCAGTACGGCAAGGCCGAGAACCGCATCGTCCACGTCACCCGCAAGGGCAACGACGGCTCCTGGCACGAGATCCGCGACCTGAACGTCTCGGTCGCCCTGCGCGGTGAGTTCCGCGAGGTCCACCTCACCGGCGACAACGCCAACTGCCTGCCGACGGACACCACGAAGAACACCGTCTACGCCTTCGCCAAGGAGCACGGCATCAGCTCGCCGGAGGCCTTCGGCATCCTGCTCGCCAAGCACTTCGTGACCTCGCAGGCGCCCATCCACGAGGCGCAGATCCGGATCGAGGAGTACGCCTGGGAGCGGATCTCCGTGCCCACGCGCAAGGAGCAGCACTCCTTCGTGCGCAAGGGGCAGGAGACCCGCACCTCGCAGATCACCTTCAGCGAGCACACCGGTCAGCTCCAGGTGATCTCCGGCCTGAAGGACCTGACCGTCATGAACTCCACCAACTCGGAGTTCCACGGCTTCATCAAGGACAAGTACACGACCCTGCGGGAGGCGTACGACCGCATCCTGGCCACCAAGGTCACCTCGCGCTGGGCGTACTCGGCGGCGGCCGCGTCCGACGGGGAGTTCGACTGGGACCGCTCGTACGCGAAGGTCCGCTCGCACCTGCTCGACGCGTTCGCCGAGACGTACAGCTACTCGCTGCAGCAGACCCTGAACCAGATGGCCGAGCGGGTCCTCGACCACTGCCCGAGGGTCAACGAGGTCCGCCTCAACCTCCCCAACAAGCACCACTTCCTTGTCGATCTGGAGCCGTTCGGCCTCAAGAACGACAATGAGGTGTACTACGCGGCGGACCGGATGTACGGCCTCATCGAAGGCACGATCCACCGCGACGGCGTCCAGCCGGTGATCGCGACCAGCGACTGGATCGTGGCGTAACACCTCGCGCTTGGGCTCCTGTGGTCCGCCGGGGGGCGGATCGCGGGAGCCCTTTGGAGCGGGGCCCTTTAGAGTGCGGGGATGATCAACTCATGGGCGGGGATTGACGATTCCGGGGTCGCCATAGCGGCCGCGCGCGCCGGAGCGGCTGTCGTAAGGGGCATGTACGGGCAGGACCTGGCCCGGATCGACAAGGGCGCCGGGGACTTCGCCACGGCCGCCGATGTGGCGGCGGAGCAGGCGATCCTGGACGTACTGCGCGCCGCCCGGCCCGAGGACGCGGTCCTCGGCGAGGAGGGCGGGCGACAGGGCGCCGAGTCCGCCGGGCGCGAGTGGCTGGTGGATCCGTTGTGCGGCACGCTCAACTACGCGGTCGGGAACATGGTCGTGGCCGTCAATGTCGCGCTGCCCGACCGGGCGGCCGCCGTGGCCGATCCGTTCAGCGGCGAGGTGTTCGCCACCGACGGGCAGCGTGCCTGGGTCTCGTCCGCAGACGGCGTGGACACCGCGCTCGCCCCGACGCCCGCGACCTGTCTGGTCGACGTCAACCTCGACCCGCCGTTCCCGGGCGCGCCCTCGTTCCGGGCGGTCGAACTGCTTGCCCGGCAGGGATTCATCGAGGACTTCCGCCCGCGGGTCGTCTCCTCCTCGCTCGCGCTGGCGTGGGTCGCGGCGGGCAAGCGCACCGCCTACGTCACCGATGGCGGCGACTTGTCCGCCAGCGTGCACTTCGCGGCCGGGATCGCCCTGTGCCGGGCCGCCGGGTGTGTGGTCACGGGAGTGGACGGCGGCCCGATCGGGGCCGGGGGCCGGGGACTTGTGGCGGCGGCCGACGCGGCCACCCATGCCCGGCTGATGGAGCTCATCGCCGGCTGACCGGGCGTTCATCAGGGCCCGCGGTTCAGCTGCGTCCCGCGGTTCAGCCGCGTAGGACGGTTCAGGTACGCGCGGCGGCGTTCGCCTGCCACTCGCGGCCGATGGAGCGCATCAGTGCCGGGTACACCCCGACGTAGCGGAACGGCTTGATCGCCGCCATGTAGAGCGTGCCGAGCCGCCCGTTCGGCTTCACCAGGACGGCCATCTGCCCGCGGTGGCCACCGGACCCGTCCGGGACCCAGCCGATGTGCATCACGGCATGCACGGTCTTGTTGCCCAACTCGGCCGCCCACTCGTCGCCTTGCAGATACAGGGAGGTGAACGGGGACGCGCCGAGTCCGGGCCCGTGCGCGCCCTCGCGAAGGTCCGCCGGCAGCCGGTCGCGCAGGGAAGACACCCGGTGGTCGACGCCGGTGGCGGGCTTGTCGAGGCCGAGCAGCGCACCGAGCTTCCAGCGGATGGCGAAGAGCGTGCGGGAGACCAGGCCTTCGCCCTTCACTCCGTCCTGCATGCCGTCCGCGATCTGGCGCACCAGCCACACGAAGTCGTCGGGTCCGCCGGGCGTGGGCAGCGCCCAGACGTCCTCGACGGTGAAGTCGCCGGCGATCTCATGGATGCGCCAGGGCCGAGCTGTGTGGGCGGTTCGGGGAAGTCGCATGAGCAAACCCCTGTCTATACGGTGGCTCATCAGACAGCGGCTGCTGGCGTAGGCCACAGGGAGAGTACTGAGCGCACTCAGCGCGCAAGACGATTGTCCCGGAACAGATAGAACGTCTCGACGGGGCAACGGGGAAGGTCGAGCGTGACGATGAAGTAGATGCACGTCGCGTCGGGCAGGGGGTGCGCGCAGACGGAGCCGTCGTCGTTGCCCGCGGCGTCCACCTGCCCCGGAACGGGCGCGTTGCCTGTCGCGGCCAGGGACTCCACACTGCGAAGTGTCCACCCGGACGGGCAACCTGTACCCGTCGGCGCGCCTGCGGACCCAGTCCACCAGCGACGGCTATGTCTGCGTGTTGGACGATACGCCCGAACCGCGGGTCGATGCCCCATACGGTCCAAAGTTTCCGCAGGCGAGGACAACCCTCAGTCCACCCCGTGCACATCCCCCCGCGTCATCGACCGCACCGCCGCCCCGAACCCCGCCGCGTCCGGTGGCATTCCCGGGTGGTGGGCGTCGGTGGTGGAGGCCGCGCCCAGGGTGAGGCGGGAGACGATGCGGTAGCGGTCGCCGCGGTAGACGGAGTGGACGTACTCGACGTTGCGGCCCGACGTGTCCGTCGTCAGGCGCTCGAAGAGGAACGCGGGGGACAGGACCGGTACGTCCAGGAGGCGGGACTCGGCCTCGCTGGTGACCGTCGGCTCGATGGACTGCGTCGCGTCGCGCACATGCACCCCGTGCTGGGTGCGCAGATGCTCGTAGAGGTCGCCGCCCTCCAGCTCCTCGGCGGTCAGACCCGGCACCAACTTGGCCGGGATATGCAGGTACTCGATGGCCATGGGGGCCTCGTCGACGATGCGCAGCCGCGCCACGTAGGTGATCTCGGCGGCGGGCGAGATGCGCAGCCGACGGCCCACGCGGGCACCCGCGGGCAGCGTGGTGAATTCGAGCAGCCGGCTCGTCCAGGTGCCGGCGGCCTGGGGGAGGGCGAGGGAGTGGTCGTCCGAGACCATCTCCTGCGTGATCTTCTCCGGTGCGACGAACATCCCGCGCCCGTGCTCACGCACCAGGACACCCGTGGCGACGAGTTCGTCCACCGCGGCCCGCAGCGTCGGCCGGGAGACACCGAGCCGGCCGCACAGGGTGCGCTCGGAGGGGATCGCGTCGCCCGGGCGCCGGGACTCGACGAGTTCGAGCAGGAACTCCCGTACACGATCCCGCTTCAGCACTCCTGAGGATTCACCGTCCATGGGCGGACCTTACCAGAGGTGACCAGTTGGTTTGCCTGGTGAGGTGGTCAACCGCGTCGAGGTCGGCGGTCATCGGACGTTCACCTGGCCAACTATCAACTGGTCCAGGCCTCTTGACGGCTTCATTGGTCCATGCCACCTTGCTCCATCAGCAACTGGTCACCTTTCCAATTGGTCATCTCTGTGTGGGTCTGAAAGGGCTGGGTCATGAAGACAGCACGTCTCCTCGCAGGCGCCGCCGCACTCGCGGTCGCCGCCTCGCTCAGCGCATGCGGTGGCAGCGACGACAAGGGCAACGAGAAGGGCAAGGGGGACGGAGGGCGCACCACCATCGATGTGTGGCTGATGCGCGACAGTGTCTCCGAGGCCTTCCAGAAGGACTTCGAAAAGGACTTCGAAGCCAAGAACCCCACCATCGACGCCAAGATCCAGATCCAGGAGTGGAACGGGATCGGCCAGAAGATCACCGCCGCTCTCGCCTCCAACGACGCCCCCGACGTGATCGAGGTCGGCAACACCCAGGTCGCCCAGTACGCGGCCAGCGGCGGCGTGAAGGACCTCAGCGACAAGGTCGGGGAGCTCGGCGGCGGCGACTGGATCCCGGGCCTGGCCGAACCGGGCAAGGTCGACGGCAAGCAGTACGGCATCCCGTACTACGCGGCGAACCGTGTCGTCATCTACCGCACCGACCTCTTCGAGAAGGCCGGCATCAAGCAGCCGCCCACCACCCGCGAGGAGTGGCTGGCCGCGACCAAGAAGCTCAACACCGGTAAGCAGCAGGGTATTTATCTGCCCGGGCAGAACTGGTACACCCTCGCCGGAATGATCTGGGACGAGGGCGGCGACCTCGCCGTGCAGGAGGGCGAGACCTGGAAGGGCGCCCTCGACACCCCCGAGGCGCTCGCCGGCATGGACTTCTACAAGGAGCTCCAGGCCCTCGGCAAGGGACCGAAGGACTCCGACGAGGCCGAGCCGCCGCAGGTCGGCGTGGTCGCCAAGGGCGATGTCGCCCAGGTGATCGCGGTGCCCGGCGGGGCCAAGCTGATCGAGGAGGAGAACCCCGAACTCAAGGGCAAGCTCGGCTTCTTCCCGATTCCGGGCAAGAGCGCCGACAAGCCCGGCGCCGTGTTCACCGGCGGCTCCGACCTGATCATCCCGGAGGCCTCCGCCGACCAGGAGGCGGCGTACACCTTCATCAAGGCTCTCTCGGGCGACGAGTGGCAGAAGAAGCTGGCCACGACGATGAGTTACGTGCCGAACAAGAAGGCACTGGCGAGCGTGCTCGAAGCCGACCCGGGCGCCTCCGCCATGGCCCAGGGCGCCTCGAACGGCCGCGCCACGCCCAACTCCCCGCAGTGGGCGGCCGTCGAGGCCAACAACCCGGTCAAGGAGTTCATGACGCAGGTCCTCACCGGCGCCGATCCGAAGAAGGCGGGGGCCACCGCCACCGAGTCCATCAGCAAGGCGCTCGGCGGCTGAGATGACCCTGTCCACCGCGCCGCGCAAAGTGCGCGCCCCGGGGCAGGAGCTGCGGCGGCCGGCTGCCCCCGGCCGCCGCAGGTCCGTAGTCCTGTGGCCGTATCTGCTCATCGCGCCGACCGTGCTCGGCGTGGTCTTCCTGCTCGTCTATCCGCTGCTGCGCAACGTCCAGCTGTCGTTCCAGAACTTCGGCCTGGCCGAACTCATCCGCGGCGGCGCCGAGTTCGTCGGCTTCGACAACTACCGCGAGCTGCTCACCGGTCAGGAGTTCTGGGACGTCGTCCAGCGCACCCTGATCTGGACCACCGTGAACGTCGTCCTGATCGTCGCCCTCGCCACCCTCGTGGCCCTGATGCTCCAGCGCCTGGGCCGCACGATGCGCATCCTCGTCATGAGCGCGCTTGCCCTCGCCTGGGCCACCCCGATCCTCGCGGCCACCACGATCTTCCAGTGGCTGTTCGCCTCGCGCCTCGGAGTGGTCAACTGGGTGCTCGTCCAGCTGGGTTTCGAATCGTACGAGGGCTACTCCTGGTTCGCGGACGGCACCGCCACCTTCAGCATCCTGGTCATCCTCGTGGTCTGGCAGTCGGTCCCGTTCGCGGCGATCACCATCTACTCCGCGCTGACCACCGTGCCCGCCGAGATTTACGAGTCCGCGCGCCTCGACGGCGCCTCCGACTGGCGGATGTTCCGCTCCCTGACCGTGCCGATCCTGCGGCCCATCTTCGGCCTGGTGCTCTGTCTCGAAGTGATCTGGGTCTTCAAATGCTTCCCGCAGATCTGGGTGATCAGCGAAGGCGGACCCAATGACGCCACCACGACGCTGCCCGTCTACGCGTACCAGGTGGCCGTCTCCCAGCAGCACTACGACCTGCAGGCCGCGTCCTCGACCATCACCGTCCTGCTGCTCGCGGTGATCCTCTTCGTCTATCTGCGCCAACTGTTCCGCCAGGAGGGGGAGTTGTGAACCCGCGAGCCCAGCTGCGCCGACTGCCCCTCAACCTCGCCGCCCTGGCCGTCTTCGTCGTCACGATCTTCCCCGTGTACTGGATGACGTCCACCGCGTTCAAACCCTCCGGCGACATCAACGCCGACACCCCGGTGTTCGTCCCGACCAGCCTCACCCTCGAACACTTCCGTACGGCCGTGGCGGCGGACGGCTTCGGCACGTTCTGGCGCAACAGCCTCTTCGTGACCGTCACGGCGGTGCTGCTCGCGCTGCTCATCGCGATGGGCGCGGCCTTCGCGGTCGCCCGCCTGCGGTTCCGCGGCAAACGCGGCTTCGTCCTCATGGTGTTCATCGCCCAGATGGCGCCCTGGGAGGCGATGCTCATCCCCGTCTACATCATCGCCCGCGACACGGATCTGCTCGACCGCCTGGCGATGCTGACGCTGCTCTACTTCATCTTCACGCTGCCGTTCACCATCATCACGCTGCGCGGCTTCCTCGCCGCCGTCCCCGTGGAGTTGGAGGAAGCGGCCCAGGTCGACGGCTGCACCCGACTCGGCGCCTTCCGCCGCGTCACCTTCCCGCTGCTCGCTCCCGGCCTGCTCGCGACCTCGCTGTTCGGCTTCATCACCGCCTGGAACGAGTTCGCCTTCGCCAACATGCTCATCGTCAAGAACCAGGAAGACCGCACCCTGCCCGTCTGGCTCTCCTCGTTCTCCAACACCTTCGGCACCGACTGGGGCGCCACCATGGCCGCCTCCACGCTCTTCGCGCTGCCGGTGCTGATCCTCTTCCTCGTGCTGCAACGCCGAGTCACGACCGGCTTCGTCTCGGGTTCCGTCAAGGGCTGACTCGGATTCCGTCAAAGGCCGACCCACAAAGCCGACCTGAAGGGCTGACCTGCATGCTGATTCCGCGCCCCCGCCAAGTCGTGCGCCAGAGCGGGCACTTCATCCTCGACACGCAGACCACCCTGCACCTCGCGCCGGGTGCGGAGCGTGCGGCGGACCTGCTGCGCCTTCGTACGGGACTGCCGCTGCAAGCGGCGCCGGACAGCAGCTTCGTCCTCGCGATCGACCCGGCACTCAGCGGACTCGGCGACGAGGGATACGGACTGACCGTGGGCCGGGACGCGGTCCTGTTGCGGGCCCGTACCGACGCCGGCCTGGTCAACGGGGTGCACACCCTCGCGGCCCTTATCGAACGGGGCCACCGCCTGCCCTGCGCCCAGATCAGCGACAGCCCCCGCTTCCCCTGGCGGGGCGCGATGCTGGACGTCGGCCGCCACTTCCTGCCGATCTCGTACGTACGCGACTTCGTCGACCGCATCGCCGCGTACAAGCTGAACGTGCTGCATCTCCACCTCACCGAGGACCAGGGCTGGCGGATGCCGGTGGACGCCTATCCGCTGCTCACCGAGATCGGCTCGGTGCGCGCCCAGACCGGGGGCGACAGCACACCGCACGGCGGCCACTACACCAAGGCGGAACTGCGGGACCTGGTGACCTACGCGGCCGCGCGCGGGGTCCGGGTCATGCCGGAGATCGAGATGCCCGGCCATGCGCGGGCCGCGATCGCCGCGTACCCCGAACTCGGCAACGTTCCGGAGCGCCGGCTGACCGTCTGGGACCGCTGGGGCGTCTGCGAGAACGTGCTCGGCGTCCACGACGAGGTCTTCACCTTCCTGGAGACGGTGCTCGGCGAGGTCATGGACATCTTCGAGGGCCCGTACATCCATCTCGGCGGCGACGAATGCCCCACCGGCGAATGGGAGGAGAGCCCCCGCGCCCGCGCCGTCGCCGCCGAGGCGGGACTCTCCCCGAAGGAGCTGAACGCCTGGTTCCTCACCCGGGTCGGCCGTTACCTGCTCGAAAACGGCCGTACGCCGGTGAGCTGGGCGGAGCCCGACGCGACCGCGCTGCCACCGGAGTTCGTGGTGATGCCCTGGCGGGACGCCGCCCACGGCCAGGGCGCCGCACGCCGCGGCCACGAGCTGGTGATGACCCCGCACCGGACCACGTATCTCGACTATCCGCAGTCCGACGCCCCGCACGAGCCGCCCGGCCAGCCCGGCGACCCCGTCACGCTCGACGACGTGTACGGCGCCGAGCCCGCGCCCGCCGAGTGGGAGCCCGCCGAGCGGGCCAAAGTCCTGGGCACCCAGGCCCAGTTGTGGACCGAGCACGCGGCGACCCCCGCCGAGATCGACTACCTGCTCTTCCCGCGGATCGCCGCGCTCGCCGAGGTCGCCTGGAGCGAGGGCCCCCGCGACCTCCCCGATTTCCGGCGCCGACTCCAGGCGACCCGGACGCATTGATCAGGTCACCTGCCGGTGGCCGCACACCCCCACCATGAGGAGGAACACCTCGTGCACAGAAGATTCCGGACGACGGCCGTCGCCGCCGCCCTGACCCTGGCCGCCGCGGGCGCACTCGCCGCACCCAGCGCGGCGGCCGCCGACGAGACGGTCACGGCCCAGTACCACACGGGTTCGACCGGCAGCGACCAGGCCGAGCCCTGGCTGAAGCTCACCAACTCGGGTTCTTCCGCCGTCCAGTTGAGCGGTCTCACCATCCGCTACTACTTCAAGGCCGAATCCGCCTCCAGCGCGTACCGCTTCGCCTGCTCCTGGGCGGTGAAGGGCTGCGCCAACATCACCGGCACCTTCGGCACACTCGCCAAGCCCACCGCCACCGCCGACCGCTACCTGGAGATCGGCTTCACCCAGGGCGCAGGATCGCTGGCCGCCGGCGCGAACACCGGCGACATGCAGCTGCGCTTCCACCGCACCGACTGGCAGCCGCTCAACCAGCAGGACGACTACTCGTTCGGCGCCTCCCAGACCTCGTACGCGAACTGGAGCAAGGTCACGGTCCAGCGCGGCGGCACCGTCCTGTGGGGCACGGCTCCCGAGGGCAACGACCCGGGAGACCCCGGTGACCCCGGCGATCCCGGTGGTCCGGGCGGCCCCGACCCCACGAAGCCCGCGCTCTTCGACGACCTCAACTACACCGCCCACAACGACCCGCGCATCGCCCAGCGCGGCTGGACCGTGAAGTCCGGCCAGGGCGGTCCCGGCGTACCCGGCGCGACCTGGGCCCCCGAACAGGTCACGTTCGCCCAGGAGTCGGGCAACAGCGTCATGACGCTGCGCACCAGCACCGACGGCACGGCGGCCGGCACCAGGCAGACCGAGCTGTACCACCAGCAGAAGTTCACCAAGGGCACCTACGCGTCCCGCGTGTACTTCAGCGACGCGCCCAACTCGGGACCGGACGGCGACCACATGGTGCAGACGTTCTTCACCATCACCCCGCTGAACGCCCCGATGGATCCGAACTACGGCGAACTCGACTTCGAGTACCTGCCGAACGGCGGCTGGGGCGAGCCGGCCAACATCCTGTACGCCACGTCCTGGGAGACGTACAACCCGGAGCCGTGGCAGGCCGTCAACGCGCACACCGAGTCCCGCCAGAGCTACGCCGGCTGGCACGACCTCGTGGTCACGGTCGACAACACCTCGATCAAGTACTACGTGGACGGCCAGCTGTTCGCCACGCACGGCGAGCCATATCTCCCCGAGACCGCCATGTCCATCAACCTCAACAACTGGATCATCTCCGGCGGCCTCGTCGCGTCCAACACCCCCCGGGCGTACGACGAGAAGGTCGACTACGTGTACTACGCCAAGGACCAGATCCTGACCCCGGCCCAGGTCGAGGCCCAGGTGGCGAAGTACCGGACGGACAAGGTGACGCACACGGACAACGTGAGCTGACAGATCCCCGGTCGGTCGGGGGTACGCGCGGCTCGCGTACCCTCGACCGCACCATGGATCCCGTCACCGACACCGTGCCTGTCACTGCCGCAGTGCCCGCCGACTGGCCCACGAACGAAGCGCGGGCGCGCGCCGTGCAGGACGAACTGCGGGCGCGGGTCGTGCTCGACGAGGACGGACCGCCGCCCGGACGGGGGCTGGTAGCCGGGGTCGACGTCGCGTACGACGACGAGCGTGATGTGGTCGTCGCGGCAGCCGTCGTGCTGGACGCCGCGACGCTGGAAGTGACCGAGCAGACCACCGCCGTCGGGCGCATCTCCTTCCCATACGTACCCGGACTGCTCGCCTTCCGCGAACTCCCGGCCGTGCTCGCCGCACTCGAAGCGCTGGCGACCCCGCCGGCGCTCGTGGTCTGCGACGGCTACGGGCTCGCGCATCCCCGTCGCTTCGGCCTCGCCGCCCACCTCGGCGTGCTGACCGGGCTGCCCACCCTCGGCGTCGCGAAGAACCCCTTCACCTTCTCGTACGAGGAGCCTGGCGCTGTACGGGGATCGGTGGCCGCGCTCGTGGACGGGAGCGAGGAGGTCGGGCGGGCCGTCAGGACCCAGGACCGGACCAAGCCCGTATTCGTGTCCGTCGGGCACCGCGTCTCGCTCGACAACGCCTGCGCGCACACCCTGGAGCTGTCGCCCCGCTATCGGCTGCCGGAGACGACGCGGCGTGCGGATGCGCTGTGCCGCAGGGCGTTGGCGCAGGTCCTGGCCCCCGGGTAGGGCACCGATAAGCGTTTGTGCCGCCTTCCGGCAGATGCTGCAATGCGCCCATGGACCATGAGGAAGTGCTGCGGCTGTTCGACCGGCAAGTGCGACGCGGACTGGCGGCGGACCACCCCGGCACCCGCGTCGAGGACACGGGCACGGTGGTGCGCCAGAGCGGGGGAGCGACGGACTGGAACGGAGTCGTGTTCTCCGCCGTCGACGAGACGACCGCCGATGCCGTGATCGCCGAACAGGTGCGCCACTATGGCGCGCTCGGCGTCGAATTCGAGTGGAAGACCTACACGCATGACCGGCCGGCCGACTTGGGGGAGCGGCTGGTGCGGGCCGGGTTCGTGCCCGAGGAGCCCGAGAGCCTGATGATCGCCGAGGTGGCCGCGCTGTCGACGACGGTCGAACTGTCCGAGGGGCTGCGCTTGGTGGACGTCACCGACGAGGCGGGGATCGAGCTCGCCGCGCAGGTGCATGAGCAGGCCTTCGGTACGGACAGCAGCCGGCTGAAGCAGCAGATGCTCGACCGCCTCGAGCACCGGCCGGACAGTTTTGTGATGACCCTGGCGATGGCGGGGGAGCGGCCCGTCAGCGCGGCCCGGATCGAGTTGCGCGACGACGCGGACTTCGCGGGCCTGTGGGGCGGCGGCACCGTCGCCGAGTTCCGCGGCCGCGGCATCTACCGGGCCCTGGTCGCCCACCGCACCCGCATCGCCGCCGCCCGCGGCATCAGATACCTCCAGGTCGACGCCATGCCGACCAGCCGCCCGATCCTGGAGCGGCTCGGTTTCGAACAGCTCAGCGTGACGACTCCGTACATCCGTAAGCCGTAACTCCCGGTGGGCGGCCGGCCCGTCGGCTCAGCGTTCGGCCGCCACCCGGAACACGATCCCCGCCTCCCGCAGCCGCTTCAGGAGTGCGTCGCCCATCGCGACCGCCGGTGTGACCTGGCCGGACGTCCGGGGCAGGTCGTCGAGGGCCAGGGCGAGGGCCGACTCCGCGAAGATCTTCGCCGTCTCGCCATAGCCGGGGTCGCCGCCCGACACCTCCGTATAGACCCGGCGGCCGCCGCCCTCGCCGACGAAGCGCACCGAGAACCAGCTGCGCGCACGGCGCTCCTCGCTCGGGCCTTCACCGGGCGAGACCTTGGACGACAACCACCGGCGCACCGGCGGCACTTGAGCCGCCGCGAGCAGCCCGCCCATCGCCGCGACACCGCCGAAGGCGAACGGCAGCGTCTTGACCGCCGCGTAGTGGCGGTAGCGGAAATCCGGTCCGTAGCGCTCGAGCGCACGGGCGGAGCGCTGTACGACCTGCGCGTCGATCGTCGGCAACGGGAGCGCCCAGGCCCCGACTTCCGCCGCGTACCGCGGTGCGCTCACCGGCGCGTACGCCCGGCGTCCCACCAGGCGCGGCTGGTGCCGGCGCCGTTCCTGCGCTGCCGCGGCCATCTGCCGGCCACGCGCGAACTGTCCGAGCGCGGACGCGAAGGTCCCGCCGGAGAACATCGCCGACGCCCGTACGAAACCGTCGATCCGCAGCGGTACGTCCTCGGGCAGCTGCTGCACCGTGTAGTAGACGCCGAGATCGTGCGGCACCGAGTCGAATCCGCACGCGTGCACAAGCCGCGCGCCCGTCTCACGGGCCCGCGCCTCGTGCTGTACGTAGGTGAGGTCCACGAACTCCGGTTCGCCGGACAGGTCCAGATAGTCGGTGCCGAGGTCGGCGCAGGCGCCGACCAGCTCATGGCCGTACTGCACATAGGGGCCGACGGTGGTCGCCACCACCCTTGCGGAGGCGGCGAGTTCGCGCAGACCCGCGCGGTCACCGGAGTCCACCGCGATCACGGCGACCTTCGAGGCCCGTGGATCGAGCTCGGTGAGGCGCTCGCGCAGCCGCTCCAGTTTGCGGGTGCTGCGTCCGGCGATCGCCCAGCGCAGCCCGTCCGGCGCATGGCGGGCCAGATACTCGGCGGTCAGTGTCCCGACGAACCCGGTCGCCCCGTACAGCACGATGTCGTGGTCGCGCTGGTCCCGCTCACTCATGGCTCACCCTTCAGCCCTGCCCCCGCGCTGTTGTCGGTGGCCGAGGCTAGCGTGCACCGTGCAGGCCGGTGCAAGGGGCCCGGCCAGGACTGGGAGGTACGTCATGGCCGATTCGTTGCCCGCGGGGCGCCCGCCGGCCAGGTCCGCGCTCGCCCGCTGGGAGAAGGTCCGGGCCTTCGCCCTCGAACTGCCCGGCGCCGAAGAGGAATTCCCCTGGGGCGAGAGCGTCGCCAAGGTGCACAAGAAGGTCTTCGTCTTCCTGGGCGTCTCGGACGGCTCGTATCCGATGGGCATGACGGTCAAGCTCAAGGACCCGGAGGCCCATGCGCACGCCCTGACCGCTCCGGGTGCGGAGCCGGCCGGTTACGGCCTGGGGAAGTCGGGCTGGGTGCGCATCCCACTGGAGGGCCCCGATGTCCCGCAGGCTGAGCTGCTGTGCGACTGGGTGGAGGAGAGCTACCGGACGATCGCACCGAAGACGCGGGTCGCCGAGCTCGACCGGAGCGATGGACGATGACGACTCCGGCGAGGGCGACGGTCAGACCCAGAGCGGTCTGGGGGCCGAAGGGTTCGCCGAACATCAGCGCTCCCCAGACCGCCGTGACCGGAGCCATGAGGAACATGAGCGTATTGACCTCGGTGACGCCGGAGCGCCGGAGCAGCAGCCAGTACAGCCCGTAACCCCCGAAGGTCGACAGGACCACGAGCCAGGTGATCGCGCCCCAGAAGGCGGCATCGGCGGGCGGCCGCGCCTGTCCCAGGGCCGCGGCGAGGGCCGTGCAGACGACGGCACTTGTGACGCAGTGGATCGTCAGGGACATCGTGGGCGCGACCGGTGTGCGGGTGCGGCTCTCCAGGAAGGTGGCGGCCACCAGCGACAGCATGCCGACGAGCGGGATCAGATACGCCCACCAGGCGACCCCGGAGCCGGCGGCATCGGCCAGGGTGACCAGGGCGACACCCGCCATGCCCAGGCCGAGGCCGAGCCACTGCCGGCGTGAGACGTACTGATGCAGCAGCGGTCCGGCGAGTGCCCCTGCGACGAGCGGCTGGACGCCGTCGATCAGTGCGGTGGTGCCGCTCGCGACGCCGAGTCGGATCGCGTAGTAGACGGTGAGCAGATAGCCGCTCTGCGAGAGCACACCGATCACGGCCTGCCCGGCCACCTGCCGGGCCGTGAGGCCCCGCCACCCGTTTCCCCGCAGGGTGACGACCACCAGGAGTACGAGCGCGAGCGGCAGGAACCGCCACATCAGGACGGTGACCGCGGACGCCCCGCCCGCGCCGAGCTTGGCCCCGATGAAACCGGAGCTCCAGCAGAACACGAAGGCGGTCGAGAGCAGGATGTTCATCGGCGACCTCCAGTAAACAGATCGGTTTACTCCCTCCACTATACAGATCGGTATACATTGGGGGTATGAGTACTGCTGAGGGGATCCGGCGGATCGCGTTGACCCCCGCCGCGCGGCGCGCTCTGGAAGCCGCCGGCCGGCTCTTTTATGCGCGCGGCATCCATGCCGTCGGGGTGGATCTGATCGCCGCCGAGGCCGGGGTGACGAAGAAGACGCTCTACGACCGGTTCGGCTCCAAGGAGCAGATCGTCGTGGAGTATCTGGCCGAGCGCGACGAGCGCTGGCGGACCTTTCTCGCCGGGCGTCTCGACGCCGAACGCCCGGCGCGCGAGCGCGTCCTGACCGTCTTCGACGCGTCGCGCGCCTGGGCCCTGGAGAACTCCCCCAAAGGCTGCAGCATGGTCAACGCACACGCGGAGATCAGCGATCCCGCCCATCCCGCGTACCCGATCATCACCGGCCAGAAGCAGTGGATGCTGGACCTTTTCACCGGCCTGTGCGCGGACATCGACCCGGACCGCGCGGACCGGCTCGGGCGGACGCTGATGCTGCTGCACGAAGGTGCGCTGGTCGCCCACGGGTTGAACGTGTTCGCGGACCCCATCGCACACGCCCGTGACGAGGCCGGTGCTCTCCTCGCGGCGGCGGGGGAGTAAAAATAAGCGCTTGCTCGGAAACCCTTGTCTTCGCCGCGGCCCGTTCCTAACATCGCTGATGTTACAGCGGTTGTGTCACAGTCGGATCAGTCCGGCAGATCAGTCCGAGCGGGCCGCATCCCCGCGACAACTCACCAGCAGGCGCAGGGGGTTAGATGGCAGGGAACGGGCCACTCGAAGGGGTACGGGTCGTCGAACTCGCCGGGATCGGACCCGGTCCGTTCGCCGCGATGCTCCTCGCCGACCTCGGTGCGGACGTCGTACGGATCGACCGGCCGGGCGGCGCGGGGCTCGCCATCAAACCCGCGTACGACGTGACGAACCGCAACAAACGGTCCGTCGTCGTGGACCTCAAGGACGAGAACGGACCGGCCACGGTCCTCGACCTCGTCGAACGTGCCGACATCCTCATCGAGGGCTACCGCCCCGGCGTCGCCGAGCGCCTCGGCGTCGGACCCGAGCCGTGCCACGCCCGTAACCCCCGCCTGGTGTACGGCCGGATGACCGGCTGGGGACAGCAGGGGCCGCTCGCCCAGCGTGCCGGGCACGACATCGCGTACATCGCCATCACCGGCGCCCTCGGCATGATCGGCAAGACCGACGAACCCCCGGCCATCCCCGCGAACCTCGTCGGCGACTACGCGGGCGGCTCCCTCTACCTCGTCGTCGGCGTGCTCGCCGCACTGCAGCACGCCCGCTCCACCGGCGAGGGCCAGGTCGTCGATGCCGCCATCGTGGACGGCACCGCGCATCTCTCGGCGATGATCCACGGCATGATGGCGGCCGGCGGCTGGCAGGACCGGCGCGGCGCCAATCTGCTCGACGGCGGCTGCCCGTTCTACGGCAACTACGAGACCTCGGACGGCGGTTACATGGCCGTCGGCGCCCTGGAGCAGCAGTTCTACGAGGAGTTCGTGACGCTCCTCGGGATCGCCGACCAGGCGCCCGCGCGCAAGGACCTCGCGCGCTGGGGCGAGCTGCGGTCGGCGATCGAGGCGCAGTTCAGGACGCGCACCAGGGACGAGTGGACCGCCGTCTTCCAGGACTCGGACGCCTGTGTGGCCCCGGTCCTGTCCCTGCGCGAGGCCCCGGACCATCCGCACCTCAAGGAGCGCGGCACCTTCGTGGAGCACTCCGGTATCACCCAGCCCGCTCCCGCCCCGCGCTTCTCCGCGACCCCCGGCACCGTACGCACGGGTCCCGCGCTGCCCGGAGCGCACACCGAGGACGTGGCCAGGGACTGGGACGTGCAGAGCCTCATCACCGACGACAAGGAGCAGGCATGACCACGCCATCAGGTATGGAGCGCAGGCTCTACGGAGAGGAGCACGAGGCCTTCCGTGGCACTGTGCGGACCTTCCTCGAGCGCGAGGTCGTGCCGCACCACGAGCAGTGGGAGAAGGACGGCATCGTCTCCCGCGACGCCTGGCGCGCCGCCGGCAAGCAGGGCCTGCTCGGACTCGCCGTGCCCGAGGAGTACGGGGGCGGCGGCAACACCGACTTCCGCTTCTCGGCCGTGCTCGCCGAGGAGTTCACCCGCGCCGGCGCCTCCGGGCTCGCGGTCGGGCTGCACAACGACATCATCGGCCCGTATCTGACCTCGCTCGCCACCGAGGAGCAGAAGCGCCGCTGGCTGCCCGGCTTCTGCTCCGGCGAGATCATCACCGCGATCGCGATGACCGAACCCGGCGCGGGCTCGGACCTCCAGGGCATCAAGACGCACGCAGAGGACAAGGGCGACCACTGGCTGCTCAACGGCTCGAAGACCTTCATCTCCAACGGCATCCTGGCCGACCTGGTGATCGTCGTCGCCCGTACGACGCCCGAGGGCGGCGCGAAGGGCCTGTCGCTGCTCGTCGTCGAGCGCGGCATGGAGGGTTTCGAGCGCGGCCGCAACCTCGACAAGATCGGGCAGAAGGCCCAGGACACCGCCGAGTTGTTCTTCCGGGACGTGAAGGTCCCCAAGGAGAACCTGCTCGGTGAGCGGGAAGGCGCCTTCCTGCACCTGATGACCAACCTCGCCCAGGAACGCATGGGCATCGCGGTCGCCGCCATCTCGGCGGCCGAGTATCTGCTGCAGATCACGATGGAGTACGTGCAGGAGCGCGAGGCCTTCGGGCGCAAGCTCGCCAAGCTGCAGCACATCCGCTTCGAGATCGCCGAGATGGCCACCGAGTGCGCCGTCACCCGTACGTTCCTCGACCGCTGTATCGAGGACCACACGAACGGGGTGCTCGACCACGTGCACGCCTCGATGGCCAAATGGTGGGCCACCGAGTTGCAGAAACGCGTTGCCGACCGCTGTCTCCAACTGCACGGCGGCTACGGCTATATGACCGAGTACCGCGTGGCGCGCGCCTTCACCGACGGCCGTATCCAGACCATCTACGGCGGGACCACCGAGATCATGAAGGAGATCATCGGACGGTCCCTGCTGCCGTAGCAGCCCGAGCACGCACCCCTCACCCCGCACCCTCGAAAGGCTTATCCGTGAGCACCGAAGCGTACGTCTACGACGCGATCCGCACCCCGCGCGGGCGCGGCAAGGCCAGTGGGTCCCTGCACGGCACCAAGCCCATCGACCTCGTGACCGGTCTGATCAAGGAGATCCAGACCCGCAACCCGGACCTCGACCCGGCCACGATCGACGACATCGTGCTCGGCGTCGTCGGCCCGGTCGGCGACCAGGGCTCGGACATCGCCCGGATCGCGGCCATTGCCGCGGGTCTGCCCGACACGGTGGCCGGCGTCCAGGAGAACCGCTTCTGTGCCTCGGGTCTGGAGGCCGTCAACATGGCGGCCATGAAGGTCCGTTCCGGCTGGGAGGACCTCGTCCTCGCCGGTGGTGTCGAGTCGATGTCGCGGGTGCCGATGGCCTCCGACGGCGGCGCCTGGTTCGCCGACCCGATGACCAACTGGGACACCAACTTCGCCCCGCAGGGCATCGGCGCCGACCTCATCGCCACCATCGAGGGCTTCACCCGCCGCGATGTGGACGAGTACGCGGCCCTCTCCCAGGAGCGCGCCGCGGCCGCCGTCAAGGACGGCCGCTTCGACCGCTCCATCGTTCCTGTACGGGACCGCAGCGGCCTGACCGTCCTGGACCACGACGAGTTCCTGCGCCCCGGCACCACCGCGGACTCCCTCGCCAAGCTCAAGCCGTCCTTCGCGGACATCGGCGACCTCGGCGGCTTCGACGCGGTGGCGCTGCAGAAGTACCACTGGATCGAGAAGATCGACCACGTCCACCACGCGGGCAACTCCTCCGGCATCGTCGACGGTGCGTCGCTGGTCGCGATCGGTTCGAAGGAGGCGGGGGAGCGGAACGGCCTGACCCCGCGCGCCCGGATCGTCTCCGTCGCGGTCTCCGGCTCCGAGCCGACCATCATGCTCACCGGGCCCGCCCCGGCCACCCGCAAGGCCCTCGCCAAGGCAGGCCTGACCATCGACGACATCGACCTCGTCGAGATCAACGAGGCGTTCGCGGCCGTGGTGCTGAGGTTCGTCAAGGACATGGGCCTGAGCCTCGACAAGGTGAACGTCAACGGCGGCGCCATCGCACTCGGCCACCCCCTCGGCGCCACCGGCGCGATGATCCTCGGCACCCTCGTCGACGAGTTGGAGCGCCAGGACAAGCGGTTCGGGTTGGCCACGCTCTGCGTCGGGGGCGGTATGGGCATCGCGACGATCGTGGAGCGCATCTAGAGCTCACGCCGGGGCCGGCCCGCTGTGGCGGGGGAGATGCCGCACGCAGTGCGCATCTCAGGGGCGCGGGGAACTGCGCGAGCAACCCACGACAGCCCGCACCCGGCCCCAAGCCCAGCCGCCTTCCCCGTAGCCGCCACCCGACACCCTCAGACTTCACGGAGACCGCACCATGACGCAGAGCACAACAATCCGTTGGGAGCAGGACGAGACCGGCATCGTCACGCTCGTCCTCGACGACCCCAACCAGTCCGCGAACACCATGAACCAGGCGTTCAAGGACTCCATCGCCGCGATCGCCGACCGCGCGGAAGCCGAGCGCGACTCGATCCGCGGGATCATCTACACCTCCGCGAAGAAGACCTTCTTCGCCGGCGGTGACCTCAAGGACATGATGAAGGCCGGCCCCGATGACGCCCAGCGCGTCTTCGAGACCGGCACCGGCATCAAGGCCGCGCTGCGCCGTATCGAAACCCTCGGCAAGCCCGTCGTCGCCGCCATCAACGGCGCCGCGCTCGGCGGAGGTTACGAGATCGCCCTCGCCAGCCACCACCGCATCGCCCTCGACGCCCCCGGCTCGAAGATCGGCCTGCCCGAGGTCACCCTCGGACTGCTGCCCGCGGGCGGCGGCGTGACCCGCACCGTACGCCTGATGGGTATCGCGGACGCGCTCCTGAAGGTGCTGCTCCAGGGCACGCAGTACAGCCCCAAGCGCGCGCTCGACAACGGCCTCGTGCACGAAGTCGTCGCCACCCGCGAGGAGATGATCGAGAAGGCCCGCGCCTTCATCGACGCCAACCCCGAGTCCCAGCAGCCCTGGGACAAGCCCGGCTACCGGATCCCCGGCGGCACCCCGGCGAACCCCAAGTTCGCCGCGAACCTGCCGGCCTTCCCGGCCAACCTGAAGAAGCAGCTGGCCGGCGCGCCCTACCCGGCCCCGCGCAACATCCTCGCCGCGGCGGTCGAGGGCTCCCAGGTCGACTTCGAGAACGCGCTGGTCATCGAGGCCCGCTACTTCACCGAACTGGTCACGGGCCAGACGGCGAAGAACATGATCCAGGCCTTCTTCTTCGACCTCCAGGCCGTCAACTCCGGCGCGAACCGCCCCAAGGGCATCGAGTCCCGCAAGGTCCGCAAGGTCGCCGTGCTCGGCGCCGGCATGATGGGCGCCGGCATCGCGTACTCCTGCGCCCGCGCCGGTATCGAGGTCGTCCTCAAGGACGTCTCCGCCGAATCCGCCGCCAAGGGCAAGGCGTACTCCGAGAAGCTCTGCGAGAAGGCGGTGAAGCGCGGCCGTACGACCCAGGAGAAGGCCGACGCCCTGCTCGCCCTGATCACGCCCACCGCCGACCCCGCCGACCTCGCGGGCTGCGACGCGGTGATCGAGGCGGTCTTCGAGGACCCGGCGCTCAAGCACAAGGTCTTCCAGGAGATCCAGCACATCGTCGAGCCCGACGCGCTGCTGTGCTCCAACACCTCCACCCTCCCGATCAGCGCACTCGCCGAAGGCGTCGAGCGCCAGGGGGACTTCATCGGTCTGCACTTCTTCTCGCCCGTCGACAAGATGCCGCTGGTCGAGATCATCAAGGGCGAGCGCACCGGCGACGAGGCCCTCGCCCGCGCCTTCGACCTGGTCCGCCAGATCAACAAGACCCCGATCGTCGTCAACGACTCGCGCGGCTTCTTCACCTCGCGCGTCATCGGCCACTTCATCAACGAGGGCGTCGCGATGGTCGGCGAGGGCATCGAGCCCGCCTCCGTCGAACAGGCCGCCGCCCAGGCCGGCTACCCGGCGAAGGTGCTCTCGCTCCTGGACGAGCTGACCTTCACGCTCCCGCGCAAGATCCGCGAGGAGAGCCGGCAGGCCCTTGCGGCCGAGGGCGTCGAGATGCCCGTGCACCCCGCCGAAGGCGTCATCGACCGCATGATCGACGACTTCGGCCGCAAGGGCCGCTCGTCCGGCGCCGGTTTCTACGAGTACGGCGAGGACGGCAGGCGCGGTCCGCTGTGGCCGGGGCTGCGGGAGCACTTCACCAAGCCCGGGTACGAGATCCCGTTCCGCGACATGCAGGAGCGGATGCTGTTCTCCGAAGCCCTCGACACCGTACGGCTGTTGGAGGAAGGCGTCCTCACCTCGGTCGCCGACGCCAACATCGGCTCGATCTTCGGCATCGGCTTCCCGGGCTGGACCGGCGGTGTCCTGCAGTACATCAACGGATACGAGGGCGGTCTGCCCGGCTTCGTCGCCCGTGCCCGCGAACTGGCCGCCACCTACGGCGACCGGTTCCTGCCGCCGGCGCTGCTCGTGGAGAAGGCCCAGAAGGGCGAGCGCTTCTCGGACGCGTAACCGCCACAGGTGGTACGGGAGGCTGCTCAGGCCTCCCGTACCACCGCGGCATCCGGTGACCGGATCGTTCCGGCAGTGGCCCGGATCGAGCCTGGAATCGCGGTGGAGTCCCAGGCCACCATGGGGACATGAGCCGAGCACTGATCGTCATCGATGTCCAGGAATCGTTCCGAGCCCGTCCCCTGTGGGACGAGATCGGCAACCCGAAGATCGCGGAACCCGTGAACCGTCTCGTCCGTGCGGCCCGCGCGGCCGGCGACCGGGTGATCTGGGTGCTGCACCAGGAGCCCGGAACGGGCGGGGTCTTCGATCCGGCCGAAGGCCACGTACGCCTCCTCGACGAGCTGGAGCGGCCGGCTGCCGGGGAACCGGTGCTCCACAAGACCTCGCACAACGCGTTCACCACCACCAACCTCCAGCAACTCCTCACCGAAGCGGGCGTCACCGAGCTGTGGGTGTGCGGAATCCGCGCCGAGCAGTGCGTGGAGACCACCACCCGCGTCGGCAGCGACCTCGGCTACCGCATGGTGTTCGTGACGGACGCCGTGACGACCGACACCGACACCGGATTCAGCCCCGAGGAGCTCATCGCCCGCACCGAGGCGGTGCTGCGCGACCGCTTCGCACGGATCGCCACCGTCGCCGAGTTCGAGAAGGACCTGGCAGCATCGTCCGCGTGAACCGCGTCGTCTTCCTGCTCCTGCCCGGAGTCCACCTGCTCGACCTGGCCGGGCCCGCCCAGGCCTTCGGTCTCGCAGGGGACTTCGGGCATCCCTACGAGCTGGCGTATGTCGCCGAGGAATCCCCGGTGACCAGCGCCCAGGGGCTGCCCCTCGTCGCCGGTACGAAGTGGCCCGAAACAGCCGCGGACGACCTGCTCATGGTGCCGGGCTGGCGCTCGGACGCGCTGCGTCATCCGCCCGCGGCGAGCGAGGCCGTCCTGGAGCGGCTCCGCGCGCACCATGACACCGGCGGCACCGTCGCCAGCGTCTGCGCGGGAGCCGAACTCCTCGGCCGGGCCGGCCTGCTCGACGGACGCCGCTGCACCACGCACCACGACCTGCAGGACGCGCTGGCCGGCCGCTATCCGAGGGCGACGGTCGTACGCGACGTCCTGTTCACGACCGACGACCGCGTGGTCACCTCGGCCGGCATCGCCAGCGGAATCGACCTGGTGCTGCACCTGCTCGCCCAGCGCCACGGCCCGGCACTCGCCGCGCGGGTGGCCCGCAACATGGTGGTCTACGCCCGCCGCAACGGTGACGCGCCGCAGGCGAGCGCCATGCTGCGCCTCCGCTCCCACCTCGACGACACCGTGCACCGGGTCCAGGACCACATCGACTCGCATTACGCCCAGTCGCTGCCGCTGACCGATCTCGCCGCGCAAGTGGGCGTCAGCGAGCGGACGTTGACCCGGATGTTCCATCGCGCCACCGGCGGTCTGACACCGCTGCGCTACCAGCAGACCCTGCGCGTGGAGCGGGCCGAGCACCTGATCGGCCACGGCGAGACGGTGGAGGCGGCGGCCCGTGCCGTGGGGTTCGAGGACGCGCGGATGCTGCGCCGGCTGCGCAGCCGTACGGCGGAGGGCGTCGGGTGAGCGACCGCCGCCGCCCGGTTCAGGCCTCGGCCCCGTCCACGTACCGCCGTCGCAGCTCGTCCTTGAGCGACCGCTGGAACGCCGTGACGAGGGCCTGCACCACCATCGGCTGCATGTCCGCCGACAGCGCCTTCATCGCCTCGACCGCCTCGGGATCCGACTCCCGTTCCCGGTAGGGCCCCCAGACCTCGTCCTGGAACAGCCGCGTCAGCTCCTTGGCCGCCTGCCGCGAGTGCTCCAGCATCACATCGCGCGCCGCCAGGATCGTGTCCTGCGCGATCGGCACGTCGAGCAGCCGCAGCCCCAGATGCAGCAGGCCCGGGTCGATACGGAAGACGTCCGGGTCCTCGGTGCGCTCCAGGACACTCATCGCGGCGAGCCGGTCCACATCCGAGTCCGCCAGCGCGCCGCCCGCGCGCCGGGCCAGCTGCTCACGGCTCATCTCGGTGGCGCCCTCGGGGATCCAACTGGCCACCAGAGCACGGTGGATGGCCAGATCGTGCGCCGTCATATCGGCCGGCAGCTGCTCCATGTACCGCTCGATCGCCGCGAGCGTCAGACCGTGGTGCTGCAACTCCTCGATCAGCGCGAGCCGCGACAGATGCGCCGCCCCGTAACGGCCCACCCGGCGCGGCCCGATCGACGGCGGCGGCAGCAGGCCACGGGTGCTGTAGAAGCGGACGGTACGCACCGTGACCCCGGCGCGGGCGGCCAACTCGTCGACGGTGAGGGAGGGTTCGTACCCGCCGGACGTCCGCTCCCGTCCGAGCTGCCCCTCGGCCTGGGTGGTCATTGCTCGCAGCCTCGCTTCCCGCCTCGCTTCACACCGAGACGCGTACGTGTTCGCACGGCCCGGCACCTTGCACCAATGCGGTGCAACAGTATTGCTGTCTCACCACCCTTGTGAAACGGTCCGGGACAATGCCCGACGGACAGTGGGCCGCCTCTGCGCAGCCCGACGGACAGGGGGCCGCCATGAGTACGATCCTGCGCCTACCCGGAGCACCCGAAGAACTGACCCTCCCCGCACTGCTTCTCCGCAACGTCGAGGACCACGGCGACCGCCCGGCGCTCTCCTGGCGCGAGGGCGAAGGGTGGTCGACCCTCACCTGGTCCGAGGTCCGCCGCCGCGTGACCGAGCTGTCCGCCGGATACGCGGAGCTCGGCGTCGTACGCGGCGACCACGTCCTGATGATGATGGGCAACCGGCCCGAGCACTGGCTCTCCGATCTCGCCCTCACCCACCTCGGCGCCGTCCCGGTCTCGGTCTACGGCACCGCCGCACCCGGCCAGATCGCGCATATCGCCCGGCACAGCCGCGCCCGGCTGGCGGTGATCGAGGGCGAGCGGGAAGTCGGCCGGTGGGCGCCGCTCCTGGACGAGACCGAGCTGGAGCGCCTGGTCGTAGTCGAGCCCGACGCCGCGGCCGGCCACACGCCGTACAGCGAAGTCCTGGCAGCAGGCCACAACGGCGACGCCTTCGAGAAGGCCTGGCGCGAGATCCGGCCGGCCGACCCCCTCACCGTCGTCTACACCTCCGGCACCACCGGCGACCCCAAGGGCGTGCGGATCACGCACCGCAACGTGATCCGCAACGCCCTCGCGCTCGACGCGGTCGTCGAGCTGCCGGATCACGCCGAGCACATCTCGTATCTCCCGTTCGCCCATATCGCGGAGCGCATGCTCGGGATCTACTTGCCGGTCTTCCGTGCCGCCCACGTCCATCTCTGCCCCGACCCCGCCCAGCTGGCGGCGACGGTGCGCGAGCTCAGGCCCGTGCAGTTCTTCGGGGTGCCCCGCGTCTGGGAGAAGCTCGCCGCGGCCGTACGGGCGATGCTCGCGCAGGCCCCCGAGGAGCGCAGGCGGGCGATCGAGAAGGCCTGTGACACCGCGCGCGCCCATCTCGCCCACCGCGAGAAGGGCGAGCCGGTCCCGGGTCCGCTGGACGCCGCGTACCGGCATGTGAAGAAGCACGTACTCGACCCGATCCTCACCTCGGCCGGCTTCGACCGGCTCCTGTGGACCGCGAGCGCCTCGGCGCCGATGCCACCGGACGTGATGCGCTTCTGGGCCGGCTTCGGGCTCACGATCATGGACGCCTGGGGCCTCACGGAGACCGTCGGCGTCGCCACTACCAACAGCCCGGCCGCCTTCAGGACCGGCTCGGTGGGCCGGCCGCTCGAAGGCGTGGAGGTCCGTATCGCCGAGGACGGCGAGATCTTCGTACGCGGCGGCACCGTCTTCGACGGTTACCTCCGGGCCGACGGATCGGTCGAGGACGCGTGTGACGCAGACGGCTGGTTCGCGACCGGGGACATCGGGCGGATCGACGAGGGCGGCTACCTCTGGCTCACCGACCGCAAGAAGGAAATGATCATTACCTCGACGGGCAAGAACGTCTCGCCCGCCCTGGTCGAGAACACCCTCAAGGAACACCCGCTGATCGGCCAGGCCCTCGCGTACGGCGACGGCCGCTCGTATCTCGTGGCGCTGCTCGTCCTCGACCCCGAGACCTTCCCGGTCTGGGCCCAGGCGCAGGGCATACCGGCCGACCCGCGGGATCCGGCCGTACGCAAGGAGATCGAGCAGGCCGTGGCGGCGGCGAACGAGCGCCTCAACAGCACCGAGCAGATCAAGCGGTTCACGATCCTCGGCGAGGAGTGGGGGCCGGAGACCGGAGAGCTCACCCCGTCCCTGAAGCTGCGGCGACGGGTGATCACAGAGCGGTACAGGACGGACATCGACCGTCTGTACAGCCCCTGATCACCATGTGAGATGTCCCGCTCTGTGACCTGTACCACCGCAGGTTGGATCAAGTGTGGGTAAAGGTGTGCCAGGTCCGTGCCGCGTCAGGGGTGGCACGGGCTTTGCACTGTCCCCCCACTGAGAGTTGAACAGCGCGTGAGCAAGGAAGCCGTCACCGCGGCACAGGAGGCGCCCCGTACGGTCGCCTCCGACGTGCCCGCCGATGCAGGCGACGCGGGATACAGCAAGGACCTCAAGGCCCGCCACATCAACATGATCGCTATCGGTGGAGCGATCGGCACCGGACTGTTCCTCGGAGCGGGCGGCCGCCTCAACTCGGCAGGACCCGGTCTCGCCCTCGCCTACCTGGTGTGCGGCATTTTCGCGTTCTTCGTCGTCCGCGCGCTCGGCGCGATGGTCGTCTACCGGCCCTCGTCCGGTTCGTTCGTGTCGTACGCCCGTGAGTTCCTCGGCGAGAAGGGTGCGTACGTCGCCGGCTGGGGCTACTTCCTCAACTGGGCGACGACCGGTATCGCCGACATCACCGCGATCGCGCTCTACACGCACTACTGGAGCTTCTTCACCGACATCCCGCAGTGGGTGCTCGCGCTGATCGCGCTCTCCATCGTGCTCGTGGTGAACCTGATCTCCGTGAAGATCTTCGGTGAGCTCGAGTTCTGGTTCTCGATCGTCAAGGTCTCCGCCCTGGTGATCTTCATGGCGATCGGCATCTTCCTGCTGGTCACGCAGTCCGACGTGGGCGGCGAGAAGCCGGGTCTGCACGTGATCACCGAGAACGGCGGTCTCTTCCCGGCCGGCGTCATGCCCGTCGTCATCGTGATGACCGGTGTCGTCTTCGCCTACGCCTCGCTCGAACTGATCGGCGTCGCGGCCGGCGAGGCCGCCGAGCCGCAGAAGGTCGTCCCGCGCGCGGTGAACTCGATCATGTGGCGCGTGGGTCTCTTCTACGTCGGCTCGGTCGTGCTGCTCGCGCTCCTGATGCCCGGCTCGAAGTACTCCGGCGACGAGAGCCCCTTCGTCACCGTGCTCTCCTCGATCGGCGTCCCGGCGGCGGGCGACGTGATGAACCTCGTGGTCCTGACGGCCGCGATGTCCTCGCTCAACTCGGGTCTGTACTCCACCGGCCGCATCCTGCGCTCGATGGCGATGGCGGGCACCGCCCCGGCCTTCACCTCGAAGATGAGCCGCACCAACGTGCCGTACGGCGGCATCCTGCTCACCTCGGGTGTGTGCGTGGCCGGTGTCGGCCTCAACTTCGTGGTGCCGGACAAGGCGTTCGAGATCGTCCTGAACATCGCGGCGCTCGGCATCATCTCCACCTGGATCACGATCATGCTCTGCCACATGGTGTTCCGGCGCCGGGCCGAGGAGGGTCTGCTGACCCTGCCGAAGTTCAAGCTGCCCGGCAGCCCGGTCACCGAGATCGTCACGATCGTCTTCCTGCTGACCGTGCTCGGCCTGATGTGGAAGGACGCCGAGATCGGCCGTCCGACCCTCTACCTGATCCCGGTCATCGCGCTCGCGCTGGTCATCGGCTGGTACAAGGTCCGCGACAAGGTCGCGGCCGGCGGTCTCGCCGCCGAGAAGCTCGACTCCTCGAAGTAACGGCGCACGCCCCAGCGGCCGGTCCAGCCCTTCGGGGCGGGACCGGCCGCTGCCGTCTTCAGGCCGTCTCCGCTTTCAGGACGCGGACGCCGTCACCGGGTAGTGGTCCGACAGATTCGTGTACGTGTAGGAGGTGCCCCAGCTCGTGACCGTCCAGGGCGCCGACTGCTCCTTGACCACGTGGTTCGCCCACCCCGCAGGGCGCGCATGCCCGGCCCGGTGCAGCACGTAGTCCAGGTCCTCGCGCGGATCGTCCGGGTAGCGGTCCTTCGCGATCGAGTTGTCCTGGGTGTCGAAGGAGTACGGATGCCCGGTCCGCGCGTCCGCCCCCACCAGGCCCCCGTCCGCGAGCATCGAACCGTACTCACCGCTGTGCGAGTCGACGTTCAGATCGCCCGCGACGATGACCTGCTCGGAGGCCGGGATCGCCTTCGCGTCCAGGAACGCGTCGATGTCCTTCAGCTGGGCGCTGCGCATCGCCGCCGCCTCACCGGAGCCGCACCCGGGATCCGTGGACTGCAGGTGCGTCCCCACCACGTGCACCTTGGCGCCGTTCACATCCAGGACCGCATACGCGAAGCCCTTGTTGGAGTACCAGTCCGCGCCGCAGGCGTCCGGGAAGACGTACTGCTCCTTGCGCAGGACCGGCCACTTGCTGAAGATCGTGACTCCGCCGTCCTCCGGCGTGGTCGTCGAATAGTTGCCACCGGTCGCGTCCCAGCCGGACTTGCTCCGGCCGACGACGGGCGTCTGGTGCGGATACTCGGCGCGGGCGCCCGCCGCGAGCGCGTCGGAGGAGGAGTTGTCGAAGGCCTCCTGGATCACGACCACGTCCTGGCCGCGGAAGAAGGACGTCTTCGGGATCGCGGCCGCGCGGTGGTCCTGACCCCAGTTCGGATACAGCGTCTTGCTGAAGAGGAAGGCGTTGTACGTGAGCACCTTGACGTCCGGCGCGGCCGCCGCCGCGGCGGACCCGGGCGAGGTCGCGACCAGACCGGCACCGGCGAGCAGACCGGCGAGCGCGACAGCGACCGGACGAGCGGAACGAACAGAGCGAGCGGAACAAGCAGAGCGAGCGGAACGAGCAGAGCGAGGCACAGAGACTCCCGTGTGAAGTGGGGGCAGGAGGTGGTGCCCGCTCATCAAAGCAGCGCTGGTTACTTCTGAGTAGCCCGCGGATGTCGGCACGTTGTCGCGGCGTCGCACACTCGGTTGTCACGACTGCCCTCTTTTGCGCGGGAGTTGACCGGAGTAACTTCCGCCGCATGCCGATACCTGCGCGGGCCACCCGCTTCAGACCTGTCGTGCTCATGGCTGCCCTGGCGGCCCTTCTCCTCTCGCTGCTCTCGCCCGCCTACGCCGCCGCACGCAGCGGCGGCCCCACGGAGAGCAAGCCGGTCTACTCGTACGCGAACGCCATCCGTGAATCCGTCTGGGTCGACACCGGGCTCGACGGCGACGGCGACGGGAGGACCGACCGCGTCGCCGCGGACATCATCCGCCCGCGCGAACCCGCCCAGCGGGGGCGCAAGATCCCCGTGATCATGGACGCCAGCCCGTACTACGCGTGCTGCGGCCGGGGCAACGAGAGCCAGAAGAAGACCTACGACGCCGACGGCAACGTGGTGCAGTTCCCGCTGTACTACGACAACTACTTCGTCCCGCGCGGCTATGCCTTCGTCGCCGTGGACTTCGCCGGGACGAACCGTTCCGACGGCTGCGTGGACGTCGGCGGGCGCTCCGACGTGACCTCCGCGAAGGCCGTCGTCGACTGGCTGAACGGCCGCGGCCGCGGCTACACCAGCCGCACCGGCGACGAGCGCGCCAGGGCCGGCTGGTCCAACGGCGACACCGGCATGATCGGCAAGAGTTACGACGGCACGGTCGCCAACGGCGTCGCCGCGACCGGTGTCGAGGGACTCAAGACCATCGTGCCGATCGGCGCCATCTCCTCCTGGTACGACTACTACTTCCAGCAGGGCGCCCCGCTCTACGACAGCGGCCCCGAGTGGCTGTCCGACTACGTCGAGAGCCCCGAGGCGCGTACCCGCTGCGGCGCCGTACAGCAGCGGCTGGTCGACGAGGCGCCGCGCAACGGAAACTGGACCCGCCTGTGGGACGAGCGCAACCACGTGCCGGACGCCGACAAGGTCGAGGCCAGCGTGTTCGTCGTACACGGTCAGCAGGACCTCAACGTGCGCGCCAAGCATTTCGGTCAGTGGTGGGACGCGCTCGCCGAGGAAGGGGTCGAGCGCAAGATCTGGCTGAGCCAGACCGGGCACGTCGACCCGTTCGACTTCCGCCGGGCCGACTGGGTTCGCACCCTGCACCGCTGGTTCGACCATGAACTCCTCGGCTACGACAACGGCATCGACGACGAGCCGATGGCCGATATCGAGACCGCTCCCGACCAGTGGGGGACCAGCCGCCACTGGCCGCCGCGTGCCACGGACACCGTGGCCGTGAAGCCGGGCCCGGGCACCCAGGCCGGCGTCGGCACCCTGGGCCTCGAGTCCGCGCCCCGTGGCGCGACGGAAACGTTCACGGACGACCCGAGCCGCGGCGAGACGGACTGGGCCGCCCAGCTCACCACCTCGACGCCGGACAAGGCGGGCTTCGTCACCGAGCCGCTCGCCAAGGACCTCCGTATCTCCGGGAGTTCGCAGGTCACCGTGACTGCGACCCCCTCGACCCCGACGGCCCACCTCTCCGCCGTCCTGGTCGACCTCGGCCCCGCCACCATCCGTGACTACGCCGCCGCAGGGGAGGGCATCGTCACGCTGCCCGAACGCAGCTGCTGGGGCGAGAGCCGCGAGGGCGACAGCCCGTGCTTCAAGGAGACCGCCGCCAAGAGCGCGGACGTCGACTACACGGTGTTCAGCCGCGGCTGGGCCGACCTCGGCACCTATGCCGACCCGCGTACGGAACGTCCGCTGACGCCGGGCAGGCAGCACACGCTCACCATCGACCTCGCCTCGAGCGACCATGTGATCCCGGCCGGCCACCGTCTCGCCCTCATCGTCGCGGGCACCGACGCCGGCCTCATCGAACCGCCCGCGACACCGGGCACGTTGACGCTCGATCTGCGCCGCACCACCGCCGAGCTGCCGTTCGTCGGCGGCTGGCGGGCGTTCGCCGAGGCCACCCGCCCCGGCGCACCCGCCGCCGCACCGCGCGAGAGCCGCTACGAGGGGCTCACGCAGGCACCCCAGGCGCACCGTCTTCCCCCGGAGAAAGGCCTGATCCCTTGAGACGCGCACTTTCGCTGACGGCCGCCGCGACCGCGTTCGCGGCGGCCCTGACCGGCCCCGCCCTCGCGGGCTCCGGCCAGACGGACAGCTCGACGCCCGGACCCCGGACGGGATTCGAGCAGTCCAACGGCGCCAACTGGACCACCCAGCCCGAGGAACAGGACTTCTTGCGCACGGTCGACCGCGACAGCCGCCGGATCAAGGTCGAGCAGATCGGCACCACCAAGCAGAACCGGCCGATCCAGCTCGCCCGTCTCGGCACCGACCGGCCCGGCGCGCCCACCGTGCTCCTCATCTGCTCCCAGCACGGCGACGAACCCTCCGGCCGCGAGGCCTGCCTCACCACGCTCCGCGACCTGGCCTACGCCAAGGACAAGCGCACCCTCGAACTCCTCGACCGCAGCGAGATCCTGATCGTCCCCACCGCCAACCCCGACGGCCGCGCCGCGGACACCCGCGGCAACTCCGACGGCGTCGACATCAACCGCGACCACGTCGCCCTGGCCACCGCGGAGGGCCGCACCCTGGCCCGGGTCATCCGCGACCAGCGCCCCGACGTCATCTACGACCTGCACGAGTACGGCGCCACACCCCCGTACTACGACAAGGACCTCTTCGATCTGTGGCCGCGCAACCTCAACACCGACCACGCCGTGCACGACCACGCGCAGGACCTCTCCGGGGACTACGTCCGGCCGGCCGCCGAGGAGGAGGGCTACTCCACGGGCACGTACGGGATCTGGACCGATCCCGAGACCGGTGAGCCGATCAAGCAGACCGCGGGCGACGGGCAGGAGCGCATCCTGCGCAACGCCTCCGGCATCAAGCACGCGGTCGGGCTGCTCATCGAGAGCCGTGTCGACCCGCTCACGGATGAGGAGAAGGCCGACGAGAGCCTGAACAACCGTCGCCGCGTGTACTCGCAACTGGCCGCGCTGGACGGCCTGTTCGCCTTCACCGGCGAGAAGGGGCGCAGTGTCGACCGGGCGACCGGCGAGGCCCGTCGCGCCGGGTACGCGGACGAGGGCCCGGTCTATCTCGGCGGCGCCGACAACGATCCCGCCGAGCCGTCCGAGATCCTCCCCGATCCGCCCTGCGGCTACCGGCTCACCGCCGCGCAGTACGCGGACGTCGGCGACGAACTCGCGCTGCACGGCGTCAAGGTGCGCCCCGACGGCGACGGTGTGCTCGTGCCGCTGCGGCAGTCGCTGCGTGCGCTCGTCCCGCTGCTGCTCGACGAGCGGGCGCCGTACCACGTAGTGAACGGGCAACCCGCCGACGAATGCTGATGGTCTGTGACCTGTGACACGCGTGTGGTAGCGAAGAGGCGAGCATTACGAAGACGCCACCTCGAAAGGCCCCGCCTATGCCACACGAAGAGCAGAACAGACCGGAAGACCAGAAGAAAAGGGCCGGCCGGGGAGAACCGCATCTGTCCACGGGACTCCCCGGCAGTCCCCACGACCACGGTGTGGTGACGACCGACCGGGTGGTGTTCGGCGTCACGGCCGCCATCACGCTCGCCTTCGTCCTGTGGGGCGCGCTCGCCACCGACAGCCTCGAGGACGTCTCGGCGAAGGCGCTCAACGGGTTGATCCACAACGCCGGTTGGGCCTTCGTCCTCGCCGCATCGGGCTTCGTGGTCTTCGCGCTGTGGCTGGCGATCAGCCGCTACGGGAAGATCACCCTGGGCCGCGAGGGCGAGGAGCCCGAGTTCCGGACGGTGTCCTGGGTCGCGATGATGTTCAGCGCCGGTATGGGCATCGGCCTGATGTTCTACGGCGTGAGCGAGCCCCTCGCGCACTTCACCACCCCGCCGCCCGGCACCGACCCCGCCGACTCGGCCACGGCCATGATGACCGCGATGGCCACCACGCTCTTCCACTGGACGCTGCACCCGTGGGCGATCTACGCCGTGGTGGGTCTCGCGATCGCGTACAGCACCTTCCGCCGAGGCCGGCGGCAGACGATCAGCGCGGTGTTCACCCCGCTCATCGGCAAGAGGCACGCCAACGGCGGCTGGGGCCGCGTGATCGACATCCTCGCCATCTTCGCCACGCTCTTCGGCTCGGCCGCCTCCCTCGGGCTCGGCACCCTGCAGATCAGCAGTGGCATGAAGGAGCTCGACTGGGCCAAGACCATCGGTACGGGCGTGCTCGTGGCGATCATCGCGGTGCTCACCGCGGCCTTCGTCCTTTCGGCGGTCTCCGGTGTCGAGAAGGGCATCCAGTGGCTGTCCAACACCAACATGGTGCTCGCCCTGGTCCTCGCCCTCTTCGTGTTCATCGCGGGCCCGACCGTGATCGTCCTCGACCTGCTGCCCACCTCGATCGCCGCCTACCTGGGCGATCTGCCGCAGTTGGCGGGCCGCACCGAGGCGAGCGGCGGCGAGGGTGTCGCGGACTGGCTGGGCAGCTGGACGGTCTTCTACTGGGCGTGGTGGATCTCCTGGACGCCCTTCGTCGGCATGTTCATCGCGCGGATCAGCCGCGGCCGCACCATCCGCCAGTTCATCGGCGGCGTGATCCTGGTGCCGAGCACGGTCAGCCTGGTCTGGTTCGCCATCTTCGGCGGTACGGCGATGAAGATGAAGGAGAGCGGTCGGCTCGGCGACGAGGCCACGCCCGAGGGTCAACTCTTCGCGCTGCTTCGGGAGTTCCCCATCCCCACCGTGATGAGCATCCTCGTCATGGTCCTCGTCGGCATCTTCTTCGTCTCCGGCGCGGACGCGGCGTCCATCGTCATGGGCACGCTCTCGCAGCGCGGCACCTTCGAACCGACCCGCCTCGTGGTGGTGTTCTGGGGTGTGGTCACCGGAGCCGTCGCCGCCGTGATGCTGATGATCGGCAACGGCAAGCCCAACGCCCTGCAAGGTCTGCAGAACCTCACGATCCTGGCCGCCGCGCCCTTTGTGATCGTGATGCTCGGCATGTGCTGGTCGCTGATGCGCGATCTGCGCAGGGACCCGCTGATCGTCCGGGGCGAAATGGGTGAGGAAGCCGTCGAGATGGCCGTGATCGCGGGCCATGAGAAGTACGACGGTGAGTTCGAGCTCAGGATCGGACCGGCGCCGATCGACGAGTGACAGCGGGGGAGCGGGGCGCACCGCGTCCCGCTCCCTCGTACACCCTCGGTGCGTGCCCCGAGAAGAACCCGATCAGCGGAATATCGCAGTCAGGCTCGCTTCCGCCCTCGGATGGGGATACTCGTGGCATGTGTGCCGAGTACGCGACCTTCGGTCTTGCCCCGGCGATGCGGGCCGGCGGCGTCCTGGCCAACGGTGACTACCAAGTCCACCGTGATTTCACGGACTTCATCGTGGAAGGCAGGCCGCTGCTCTTCCAGCTGTCCGACCTCGACGCGGTGTCCCCGCTCGCCTCGGACGTACCACCCGCGATCTTCACCACGCATGTGCGCAGACTCCTGCTCGAGGCCGAAGCCCCGCTGCCCGACGGGAGGTTCGTCATCTACGGCTGTCCCGAATGCGAGTCCCTCGAATGCGGCGCGGTCACCGCGGTCATAGAGAAGGACCCGGACAACGGCGAGGACTTCATCTGGCGGGACTTCGCCTGGCAGACCCAGGACGAGGTCGACCTCGAACGTGACGCGTACCACGGCATCGGGCCGTTCCGTTTCCGCGGCTCCGAGTACCGCAGCGAGCTCGCGCGGCTGCTCGCCACCCCCGAACCCGCCCTGCCGCGGCGGGTGTTGCTGATCGGCGCCAGGGTCGCCGTGCTCGCCAAGCTCGCCGCCGCGCTGCGCACCATAGGCATAGGCGCCGAGATCACCCAGGACGCCACCGGTGTGCCACCCGAGGAGCTGCGGACGTACGGCGCCGTCGCCTTCGGCCGGGCGGTGACCGACACCCAACGGGCCCTGGTGCGCGAGGCGTTCGAGCGTACGGGGGTGGAGGTCGTGTACGTGGACGGGCTCGCTCCGATCATCCCGGTCCTGGTGGCGCAGATCGAGGACGCGCTCGACCACAGCCCGGTGGAGCAGCGGCGGCTGACCCGCCTGGTGGCGGCGGACGGCGAGGCGGGGATCGAGGTCACCTCGACCTGCCGGGTCCGGCTCACCGGCTACCGGCTCGACCGGCTCTACCGGACGCATACGCACGAGCTGTTCGACGATGTCCTGGAGGCCGGCAAGCACCGGATCGCCCTGGAGGCGAAGGCGGTGAAGGGGGAGTCGTACATCGTGGCGCGGACCACGGACAGTGTGCTTGTCGCGCCGATGGTGCGCTGACACGCCGAAGGGGGCGGCCTGTCGAGGCCGCCCCCTTCAACCGCTTTGCCGTCAGCGGCGCTTGGGGTCGACCAGACCCGCCTTGCGCAACGCGTCGGCCATCGCGCTGTTCGCCGGCGCGGGCGCCGGACGGCCGGCGCCGCCACCCGCACCGCCGCCACCGCGCCGGTCCCGGTTGCCGCCCCCGCGCTGCTGCCGGCCGCCGCCGTCACGCTGCTGCGGCGGACGGCCGCCCTGACCGCCGCGCTCACGCCGGCCGCCACCGGCGGGCTTCTCGCCGCCGTCCTTGGCGGCCTCGTCGTCCAGGCGCAGCGTCAACGAGATCCGCTTGCGCGGGATGTCGACGTCGAGCACCTTCACCTTGACGATGTCGCCGGGCTTCACCACATCGCGCGGGTCCTTGACGAACGTCTTGGACAGCGCGGAGACATGGGCCAGACCGTCCTGGTGCACACCGATGTCGATGAAGGCACCGAAGGCCGCCACGTTGGTGACCACACCTTCGAGCACCATCCCGGACGCCAGATCGCCGATCTTCTCGACGCCGTCCTTGAAGGTGGCCGTCTTGAACGCGGGCCGCGGGTCGCGCCCGGGCTTCTCCAGCTCGCGCAGGATGTCGGTGACGGTCGGCAGACCGAAGGTCTCGTCCACGAAGTCGGAGGCCCTCAGGGACTTGAGCGTCGCGGTGTTGCCGACCAGCGAGGCCACCTCGCCGCCGGTCGTCTTCACCATCCGCCGCACCACGGGGTACGCCTCGGGGTGCACGGACGAGGCGTCAAGCGGGTCGTCACCGCCGCGGATCCGCAGGAAGCCCGCGCACTGCTCGTACGCCTTCGGGCCGAGCCGCGCCACCTCCTTGAGTCCGGTACGGGCGCGGAACGGGCCGTTCGCGTCCCGGTGGGCCACGATGTTCTCGGCCAGTCCCGCGCCGATGCCGGAGACGCGGGCGAGCAGGGGCGCGGACGCGGTGTTCACATCGACGCCGACGCCGTTCACACAGTCCTCGACCACCGCGTCGAGGGAGCGCGAGAGCTTCACCTCGGACAGGTCGTGCTGGTACTGGCCGACCCCGATGGATTTCGGATCGATCTTCACCAGCTCGGCCAGGGGGTCCTGGAGGCGGCGCGCGATCGAGACCGCGCCACGGATCGACACATCCAGGTCGGGCAGCTCCTGCGAGGCGAAGGCCGAGGCCGAGTACACGGAGGCGCCGGCCTCCGAGACCATCACCTTGGTGAGCTTCAACTCCGGGTGCTTGGTGATGAGTTCACCGGCGAGCTTGTCGGTCTCGCGAGAGGCCGTGCCGTTGCCGATCGCGATCAGCTCGACCTTGTGCTCGGCGGCGAGCCGCGCGAGCTTGGCGATGGCCTCGTCCCACTTGTTGGCCGGGACATGCGGGTAGATGGTGTCCTTCGCGACCACCTTGCCGGTCGCGTCGACGACGGCCACCTTCACACCCGTACGGAAACCGGGGTCGAGCCCCAGCGTCGCGCGGGTGCCGGCGGGCGCGGCGAGCAGCAGATCGCGGAGGTTCGACGCGAACACCTTGACCGCCTCGTCCTCGGCGGCGGTACGCAGCCGCAGCCGCAGGTCGATGCCGAGGTGCACGAGGATCCGGGTGCGCCAGGCCCAACGGGCCGTGTCCTGAAGCCACTTGTCGCCCGGACGGCCACGGTCGGCGATCCCGAACTTGTGCGCCACGATGCCCTCGTACGAAGAGGGTCCGTCCGTGGCCTCCTCCGGCTCGAGGACCAGATCGAGCACACCTTCCTTCTCGCCGCGCAGCATCGCCAGGATGCGGTGCGAGGGAAGGTCGGTGAACGGCTCGGCGAAGTCGAAGTAGTCCGAGAACTTGGCGCCCTCGGTCTCCTTGCCCTCGCGCACCTTGGCGGCGAGCCGGCCGCGCGTCCACATCCGCTCGCGCAGCTCACCGATCAGATCCGCGTCCTCCGCGAACCGCTCGGTGAGGATCGCGCGGGCCCCGTCCAGGGCGGCCTGTGCGTCCGCGACGCCCTTGTCGGCGTCCACGAACGCGGCCGCGGCGGCCGTCGGTTCCACGGTCGGGTCGCCGAACAGGCCGTCGGCCAGCGGCTCCAGACCGGCCTCGCGGGCGATCTGCGCCTTGGTGCGGCGCTTCGGCTTGTACGGCAGATAGATGTCCTCGAGCCGCGCCTTGGTGTCGGCCGCACGGATCTGCGCCTCGAGCGCGTCGGTGAGCTTGCCCTGCTCCCGTACCGAATCGAGGACCGCGGTGCGGCGCTCCTCCAACTCGCGCAGATACCGCAGCCGCTCCTCGAGCGTGCGCAGCTGCGCATCGTCGAGCATGCCGGTGGCTTCCTTGCGGTACCGCGCGATGAAGGGCACGGTCGAGCCGCCGTCCAGCAGCTCGACCGCAGCCTTGACCTGCCGCTCCGCTACGCCGAGCTCCTCGGCGATCCTGCTCTCGATGGACAACGTGGGTGTCGTCACGATTCCCGTACCGCCTTCTCGCTGAGCTTGAGCCCGCCATTGTGGCAGGTGGCGAGGGCGGGTGGAGAGCCGGTGGGGCGGGAGGCGCGCCGTGGTGTCCGGCCCGCGAACTCAGACGCGGCGCGGCGCCCGGGTGCGGCGTCCGCCGCTCCTGGAGGCGCCGCCGAACAGCCGGGCCACAGCCCGGAACGGCAACGTCACCACGGTGGCGACGGCCCCGCCTATCTGTCGGAGCACATCTGCGATGGCGCGGAACACGGTTTCCCCTTTCGTCGGCGAACACTGCTCGGAGACGATCGGGTAGCCGGGAGTGCGCCGGTCAAACGCGCGTACGCTCCGGTCAGCCCTTGCCGATCAGATCCGCCGGAAACGCCCCCGCGCCGAGCGCCGCCATCAGGAATCCGCCGGCGAGCTCGGTCAGCCGCTCGACCCCGGCCGCGCCCAGGTGCGCGTAAGGCGCGGCGTCCATGCGGTCCGTCGCCTCCTCGAGACCCTTGCGCAGCTCCACTCCCGCCTTGGTCAACTCGCCCTCGGCGTCGAGGAGTCCACGCTCCTTGAGACGTACGACCGCGGCGTCCCACTCGGCGCGGCTCCAGCCGCGGGTCTCCAGGGCCCACTTGGGGGTGAAGCCCTTGCCGGTCGCGGTGTGACTGACGAGCGCCTCCAGCGGGTCGAGATCCGCGGCGAGCAGCGCCGCGATATGGCCGTCGCCCCGGTACTCGCGCAGCAGCGTCGCCGCGTGCCAGAACGCCAGGTGCGGTGCGTCGGGTACCGGCAGATCCGCGTGGGCGGCATGGAGCGGGCGGGCGTGCCGGGTGCAGGCCTCGGCCGCGGTGAGCGCGAGCCGCGCCGCCTCGGCCATCTCCGGGCCCTCGACGGCGTCCCCGAGGAGCCGGCGCAGATTGGCGTCGACCCCGCGCAGCCGGGCGGCAAGCACGTCCTCGGGCGAGGCGGACTCCCAGATCGCCGGCACATGGGCGGCGATCAGCTCGTACTTGAAGTTGTAGTACGTGGCCGCCACGGTCCCCGGACCCACCGCGCCCATCGCCGCCGAGCGGCCCGCGAAGTAGGCGGGGCTCCACGCGTCGAGCCCGAGCGCGCCCATCTCCTTGGCGAACTCCGGCGAGAAGTAGTGGGCGGAGTGCAGCGGATTGAGCATGTTGTGGCAGCGGCGCCCGGCCTTCGCGGGCAGTGGAGTGGTCATGCGCGCACGTTACCGACGGGTCGGTATGGAAGGAAGGCCGGGACGGCCATGGCAGGAAAGGTGGGGTACTCGGCATTGCTGTCATGCGCGCGAGCCAAAACAATGGGACGCATGACGAAGCGCACCGTTCTCGTCGTCCTCTTCGACGGCGTCCAGAGTCTCGATGTCACCGGTCCCGTCGAGGTGTTCAGCGCCGCGGGAAAGATGGGCGACGCACCGTACGAGATCCGGACCGCCTCGCTCGACGGACTTCCCGTGCGCACCTCGAGCGGGCTGACGCTCGTGCCCGACGGGACGCTCGACGAGGCACCCGTCCCGCACACGCTGCTCGTGCCCGGCGGGGAGGGCACGCGCGCCACCGACGAGCGCCTGGTCGACTGGCTGCGTGCACAGGCCCCGCGTGCCGAGCGGCTCGTCTCGGTCTGTACCGGCGCGCTGCTGCTCGCCGCCGCCGGGCTGCTGGACGGCCGGCGCGCGACCACCCACTGGGCCTTCTGCGGCACCCTGGCCCGCCGCCACCCCGAGGTCGAGGTCGAACCCGACGCGATCTATGTACGGGACGGCAAGGTCGCGACCTCCGCAGGCGTGACCGCCGGGATCGATCTCTCCCTCGCCCTCGTCGAGGAGGACCTCGGCCGCGACACCGCGCTCCTGGTCGCCCGCGTCCTGGTGGTCTTCCTGCGCCGGCCGGGCAATCAGGCCCAGTTCAGCGCGCAGCTCTCGGCCCAGACCGCACAGCGCGAACCACTGCGTGACGTCCAGCAGTGGATCAGCGAGCACCCCGCCGAGGACCTCGGCGTGGAAGCGCTCGCGGTCCGCGCCCGCCTCTCGCCGCGCCACTTCGCGCGCGCCTTCCAGGCCGAGACGGGCATGACGCCCGGGCGGTACGTGGAGCGGGTGCGCGTCGAGCAGGCGCGCAGGCTCCTGGAGGACACCGCCCTGGGCGTCGAGGAGATCTCCCGCTCCTGCGGCTACGGCACCCCGGAGGCGATGCGCCGCGCGTTCGTCAAGACGCTCGGTGTGCCGCCGGCCGAGTACCGCCGCCGCTTCCGCCCGGTACCGGTCTGAGCGACTCCGCCCGGTCCGGGTCTGAGCGACCCGTCGGCGCCCGAACTCCCGTACACCTTTATCGATTTGGAGACTGAGATGCAGCTGGCGATCGTCCTCTTCGACCGCGTCACCGCCCTGGACGCGGTCGGACCGTACGAGATCCTCAGCCGGGTCCCGGGCATCGAGACGGTCTTCGTCGGCGAGCGGACGGGCCCGGTACGCACCGACACCGGCGCCCTCGCGCTCACCGCCGACAAGACCTTCGCCGAAGTCGAGCGCCCCGACATCGTCCTGGTCCCCGGCGGACCCGGTCAGACCCCGCAGATGGACAACCCCGTCCTGCTCGACTGGCTGCGCACCGCCGACACGACCAGCACCTGGACGACCTCGGTCTGCACCGGCTCCCTGCTGCTCGCCGCCGCCGGACTGCTCAAGGGCCGCAAGGCCACCTCGCACTGGCTGGCCCTCAACTTCCTCACCGGCTTCGAGGTCGAAGCGACCGGGGAGCGGGTCGTCTTCGACGGCAGGTACGTCACGGCGGCCGGTGTCTCCTCCGGGATCGACATGGGCCTCGCCCTCGCCGGACGGATCGCGGGCGACCGCGCCGCGCAGTCCATCCAACTGCTCACCGAGTACGACCCGCAGCCTCCGTACGACGCGGGCGCACCGCACAAGGCACCGGCCGAACTCGTCGCCGAGTTCCGGGCCAACACCCGGCACCCGCAGCACTGACGCCTGCCCGCGCCAGATCGACACCGGCCCGCCTCGGACCGGCATCAACCCGTCTCAGACCGGCATCAGCCAACTCAGGGGGAACCCATGCAGATCGCGATACTCCTCTTCGACGACTTCACCGCCCTCGACGCCATCGGCCCCTACACCACACTCGGACCGCTCCCCGGCTCCGAGATGGTGTTCGTCGCAGAACAGGCGGGTCCCGTGCGCGACGACACCGGCAACCTCACCCTCATCGCCCAGAAGTCCCTGGACGAGGTCACGAGCCCGGACATCGTGATCGTGCCCGGCGGACCGCACGTCCCCGTCGACAACAAGGCGATCCAGAACTGGCTGCGCCAGGTCGACGCCGGCACGACCTGGACCACCTCGGTCTGCACGGGTTCGCTGCTGCTCGGCGCCGCGGGTCTGCTCGAGGGCCGCCGCGCCACCACCCACTGGCTCTACATGGACCAGTGCGCGGGCTACGGCGCCCAGACGACGGGGGAGCGGGTCGTCTTCGACGGCAAGTACGTCACCGCCGCCGGAGTCTCCTCCGGTATCGACATGGGCCTCACCCTCGCGGGGAAGATCGCGGGCGACGACCACGCCCAGTTCGTCCAGCTGATGATCGAGTACGACCCGCAGCCGCCCTACGACGCGGGATCGCCCGACAAGGCACCCGCGCACCTGGTCGAGCTCATGCGCTCGACGATGAGCCCGGCATCCAGCTGAACCGCGGCGCCCTGCGCTCCAGGAAGGCGGCGACACCCTCTGCGGTGTCGCCGCCCTCGCGCATCTGCGCGCCGAAGTACTCCTCGCGGCCGGTCCGCCCGGCCGCGAACTCCTTCGCCGCCACCTGGGTGAGCAACGACCTCGACGCCAGGACGCGGGCGAACTCGGCCACCCGCTTGTCCAGCTCGTCCTCGGCGTGCACCTCGTCCACGAGCCCGGTGCGCAGCGCCCGCGCGCTGTCGATCAACTCGCCCGAGAACAGCAGGTACTTGGCCGTCGCCGGACCGACCAGATCCACCAGCCGCCGGGTCGAGGACGCCGCGTAGACGATCCCGAGCTTCGCGGGCGTGATCCCGAACAGGGCGCCCTCCGTCACGAAGCGCAGATCGCAGGCCACGGCCAGCTGGCAGCCACCGCCCACGCAGTGCCCCCGTACGGCCGCGAGCGTCGGCTTCGGGAATGCCGCGAGCGCCTCCTCGGCCCGTACGGCGAGCTCCCGCGCCTCGTCGGCGGATTCCACCAGGCCGGAGATGTCGGCGCCCGCGCAGAACGTGGCGCCTTCACCCGTCAGGACCAGCACCCGCACCTCGGGGTCGGCGGCGAGCTCGTCGAGCAGCGGGGGCAGGGCCCGCCACATGGAGTTCGTCATGGCATTGCGCTTGGCCGCGTGCGCGATCACGACCGTGGCGACACCGTCGGCACGGGCATGGACGAGCTGCGGCAGGGGATCCGTGGACATGCGCCGGATGCTATCCGCACCCCCTGCTCGTACGATCGGACCAGGGGGCGGCCCGTAGGGAGACGCCATGGCCACACCCGAAGAAGGAACAGGCAAGGACCTGGGCACGGAGACCGGGCCCGCCGCAGCCGCCGAGCCCACGTCCGGCACTACGCCCGGCACTGGGCCCGGCAGTACCTCCGGCGGTACGCAGCTCACCGAACCCGGCCGCAAGATGCACCGCAGCCTCGGCCTGATGACCGCGCTCGGCGCGATCCTCGTCCTTGGCGGTCTCGTCGGTCTGGTCTACACCGGCGTGGCCACGCTCACCTCGATGATCCTCTTCGGCTGGCTGCTCCTCATCGGCGGTCTGGTCGGTCTGGTGCAGGCGCTGCAGATGCGCGGGTCCAACTTCTTCTGGCTGGGCGTGGTCGTGGCCGCCCTCAACATCGCCGCCGGTGTCGTGGTGATCCGGCATCCGGACGGCACGGCCGAGGCGCTGACGATGTTCGCCGCGCTGCTGTTCCTGACCGGTGGTGTGTTCCGCCTGGTGGGCAGTGTCGTGGTGCGCGGCCCGCAGTTCGGACTGACCCTGGTGCAGGGCGCGTTCGGCCTGCTGATCGGTGTGCTGATCCTGGCGGAGTGGCCCGGCAGCAGCTTGTACGTGATCGGGTGCTTCTTCTCTCTCGCCCTGCTCTTCGACGGTCTCGGTCTGATCGCGATGGGGATCGCGGGCCGCCGAATCGTCAGCCTGGTAAGCGGAGTTGAAGACTCCGAGGCGCCCAAACCCCCTGAATCCCCGACAGCTTGAAGTCAGAACAAGAAGCACACGAAGCAGTCGCACAACTGACGCCGTCATACGCACTCGGTCAAATGCCGTCGATACGCGACGAGTTCCGGTCACCGATCCGGTCCGGACCAAAACCTTCCCAAACTCGAAGGGTGGTGACTATCGAGCGTGAGGGCGGCGACCGGCAGATGCGCGAATACGGCAGGGTGCCCCCCGACCGACCAACGGCCGGGCCGCTGCCGTACGAGGGAGTCTGGAGATTCACCGCACCGTCCGTGGACGCCTCGGTGCCACAGGCCCGCCGTGCGGTCCGCGATCTGCTCGCCCGGCAGGGTGTCCCCGCCGCCGACGACACGGTGCAGGGCCTGCTCCTGATCGTCTCCGAGCTGGTCACCAATGTCGTACGGCACGCGGCGCTGCTCTCGCCGATGCTCGCCGTCGAGGTGGCCGTGGGCGCCGAATGGGTACGCGTGTCCGTCGAGGACAACCACCCGTACCGCCCCAAGGCCCTCGAGGCCGATCAGGGGCAGACGGGCGGACGCGGCCTGCTGCTCGTACGGGAGATCACGAAGGAGGCCGGCGGAGCCTGCGACGCGGAGCACACCGCCACCGGCGGCAAGGTGATCTGGGCCGCCCTGCCGCTGAAGCCGGCCGTCACCACCCCGCGCTGGGACCCGTCAGCTCTTTGACCGACGGGCGTGCGGCATCGAGCACGGTCATGAACCAGGCGGAGAACGGCCCCTGCTCATGCCGCACAAGGAGCTCCTCGGGCGTCACGAAGGCCGTCTCGCCCACCTCTTCGGGGTCCGGGCGCAGCGGGGACTGCACCATGCCGACGAACAGGTGGTTGAACTCCTGCTCCACCAGGCCCGATTCGGGATCCGGGTGGTTGTAGCGCACCGTGCCGGCCTCCGCCATCAGCGACGGCGAGACCCCGAGCTCCTCGGACACACGCCGGGCGGCCGCGGCGAACGGCGCCTCGCCCGGATACGGGTGCCCGCAGCAGGTGTTGGACCACACACCGGGGGAGTGGTACTTGCCGAGCGCCCGGCGCTGCAACAGCAGCCGGCCCTGCTCGTCGAAGAGGAACACGGAGAACGCCCGGTGCAACCGCCCGGGCGCCTGGTGCGCGGAGAGCTTCTCCGCCGTGCCGATGGTAGTGCCGTCCTCGTCGACCAGTTCGAGCAGGATCGCTTCCGCGGCGCCGTTCTGGGAACTGTTCGCCGCGGTGGCTGGGGTGATCGGCATAACCATCCTTTCGGGTCGAAGCCTCAAGTTTGCCGCAGTTTCCGGGGTGCCGGGCTCCGCCGCTCCGCACCGGGCGGTTTTCCGGGCGGCGCCCGGGCGCTTCGCGGGTATGTGGGGGTGACGCCCCCGCGTACCCGGATGGTTGCTCACACTCCGAAAGCCGCCGGATAGCGGATCGTGCCCGCGGGGACCGGACCCTCGCCCTCGAGGACCATCGCCATCATCGCCTCGTCGGGCACCTCGAACCCCGGCCGCACAGCGAACTGCGATGCCCGGGTGAAACCGAAGCGCGGATAGTACGCGGGGTGGCCGAGGACCGTGAGCAGCCGCTCCTGTCCGCGCGCACGGGCCGCCTCGATCACCGCCTCGATGACCGCGGCGCCCGCACCCTGGCGCTGGTACTCCGGCAGCGTGGCCACCGGAGCGAGCACCAAGGCCGGCTCCTCGTCGACCAGGCAACGGGTGATCAGGGCGTACGCGGCCGGCTCGCCGTCCGGCGTCTCCGCCACGTACGACAGGCCCTCGATCCACGCCTGCCCGTCCTCGCGCAGCGCGTCCACCAGGTCCGCCTCCATCGAGGTGTCGAAGGCGGCCGCGTTCAGTGCGTGCACCGACGCACGGTCCGAGGGCCTCTCCGGTCGTACGGCCCATTCCCTGCCCATGCATTTCTCCCTGTCGTGCCGCTTGTCCATCTCCCCATGATCAAGCAGTTTTGAAGAAGCCACCGACCCGTCCCGGTTTCTAGCCTGGAGTCACAGACGCCGGCCCGCAGCGAAAGGCACTCCGATGGCCACCGCGAAGAAGACCACCACCGCAGCGAAGACCACCGCAGCGAAGAAGACCGCCGCCAAGAAGGCCCCCGCGAAGTCGTACGACGGTTTCTCCGCGGAAGAGCGCGCGGCCATGAAGGAGCGGGCCAAGGAGCTCAAGGCCGCCGAGAAGGCGGACCCCGAGGGCGTCGTGCGCGGGAAGATCGAGGAGATGACCGGCAGCGACCGGACCATCGCCGAGCGGCTGCACGAGATCATCAAGGAGAACGGCCCGGACCTCGTCCCGCGTACCTACTACGGCATGCCCGCGTACGGCAAGAACGGCAAGGTCCTCTGCTTCATCACGCCCGCCGCGAAGTTCAAGGTCCGCTACCTCACCCTCGGGTTCGAGCAGGTCGCCAACCTCGACGACGGCGCGATGTGGCCCACGTCGTACGCCATCACCGAGCTGACCCCCGAGGTCGAGAAGCAGGTGGCCGAGCTGGTGCGCCGCGCCGTCTCCTGACCGACCGCCCCCCGGGGTGTCTCAGTGGCACACCTTCGCCTCGTGGTCCGCATGCCCGCCCGGCTCCAGCTGGAAGGTGCAGTATGTCGCATAACCGCAGGTCAAGTAGGTTTTGACAGCGTGCGTGACATCATGCGGCGCAGGTGAGCATCCATTTGGTTGACCGCCTCCCGTACGTCGGAGTCCACGGCTTCTGCGTAGACATCCATGGTCATGGTGATTCGGCTGTGCCGCAGGATCGCCTTGGCAACCCTCGGGTGGACCTTCAGATGGACCAGGAGCGTGCCGACGCCGCGCCGGAGCGTGCGCAGGTCTCCGTGGGTCAGGCCGGTCCGCGTGCGGATGATCTTGAACGTGGTCAGGAAGTTCGTCCCCTGGATGGGGGTGCCGTACTTCGTCGTGAAGACGAGATCCGACTCCACCCACTTCCAGCCGAGGGTCCTGGCCCGTTCTCGGTCGGCCGCCTTCTGCGCGGCTTTGCCATTCTCCGGACGTGTGGTGGCGCTCGGCCAAGTCCATGCGGTCGGATTCACCGGCGCGGAACTGCGAGACGGGGAGGATGGCGGGAACCCGCTAAGCGCGATTCCAGAAGTTCTGCGCGTAACGGCGCCCGGTGCGGTTGCTACCAGCTGTAGTTCAGGGATCACGTTCAGGCTGCGCTCCGCCGGTGTCGTACATCATCGGTACGGTCACCTGCATGGGAGCGAGTAAGTGGGTGTACTTCACGCCCTTCGACATGGATGGGCAGACCGCTCTTGATCGCCTGCGCCAGGCCGTCTTCGCCCGGGACGCTGACTACTACCGGGCGGAAGGCGTCGAGACGCTGGCTGACCTGGACGACAGCGGCTGGCTGGAGGAAGAGCCCGCACATTCGGTGCTGGATGTTGAGCGTGTCGTCTGGTGCGAGCCGGACACGGAAGATGCCGGCGACGTGCGGATGATCGAGGATCCGGAAGTCCTCGAGTTGTTCGGCACCGGCCAGCCATCACGGGAGATCATCAGGCAGGCGGTCAAGCGTTCAGGTGACGGGTGGTTCCCGCCGTTCGGCCGCGGATCCGGCTGCTGCACGGTTACCTATCGCAGTGACGGCCACCCCGATGAGCTGTGCTTTTGGGGGACCACCGGAGACTGAGTGCGCATCGACAGGGGTGAGGTCAGAGGGGGCAGGTGCCTCATGCCCGCCTGGGGTGAGCCTCTGCAGGCATGTTCCAGACATCCTGTCGGTCGGCCCGCTGCGCCTACGCAAGATCGGCAACCACCCGAAGACCGTCCTTACCTATGAGCGGGCGGGCTGACGTACGACTGCGCATGAGGGGCGGCGGGCGAGTCGGACGGATGCCTCGGCGCGCCAGCCGCCCCCTGGCGGCGGCTTGCCATTTCCTCAACCAGTGCTGCTTGCCGGGTGACTGCCCGCCGTTCGATGGTCGAGGTCATGACAAGCAACGTGAACCCGTCTAGCATCGCGGCACGCCATGCCATTTATGTGCCTAGGGGTGCTGATGCGGAAAAGATCCTTCCGAACTGGCTTACGAAGAACGGCGGTTGTCGTGTCTCTGGCGCTGCCGGTGACACTGCTCGGCCTGCCGTCGACAGGGGCGGCGGCTGTCGAACCGGTCAAGGTCGTCCCTGCCGCCTGCGCGGGCATGACCCCGCCGCAGGAGGAGGACCATGCCTCCATCCGGGTCGACGCTCCGGAGCACGGTGCCGAGGTCGCGGTCGACGAGGAGGGGAAGATCGACCTCGCCGGTGTCCTGCACAAGCACGCCACGATGGTCGACGTGTCCGTCGGCAAGCTGGTCACGACCGACTTCACCTTCGGCCCACCGCCGGACGGCGTCGCGAACTGGGGATCGTCCTGGAAGACCCGCCTGCGCCCACCGGAGTTGGGCACGAACCTGGTGTGCACCCGTGCCGAGCGTCAGCCCAAGCGGCATGCGCAGGTCCTGCGCTCCATCAAGGTCGTCGACAACATTCCGCCGAGCAACGTCTCCGGCCTGACTGTCGGCGACGTCACCGCGTACTCGGCCAAGGCGAGCTGGGCCGCGGCCACCGACAACTACGGCCTCGGTGGTTACGAGATCACAGTGGACGGGGGCGTTGCACACCGCACGAACAGCGGCACCCGTTCATACACCATCACCGGGCTGGCGCCGGAGACCGAGCACACGGTGTCCGTGGTCGCTGTCGACCTGGCCGGCAACAGGTCGCCGACGCCTGCCACGGCGACCTTCCGCACCGCGAAGAAGCCGCCGGAGCCCGTCGGGCTGAAGTTCGACCCCGGTGAGGGGGGCGCCCTGGCCACCTGGCACCCGGACCCCGCCTACGACGTCACGTACCGGGCGTTCCTCGATGGTGCGCTGTACGAGGAGTTCTCGCTGAAGGAGTACTGCGAGGACGCGGCGGGGAACCCGGCCGACCCGTGCACGGCGGACAGCATCATCGGGTTCCCGATCGAGCCTCTCGAAGAGCAGACGTCGCACACGTTCCGGGTCGACGCGATCGACAAGGACGGCAAGAAGGTACGGGACTTCGGGGGCGAGTTCATCACCGCGGCCGTCGAACCGGCCGTTCCCGAGGCCGTCGTCCAGCAGGTGACCAGCGAGGGCTCTCAGTGCTCCTCGCAGGGCGGCGACTTCTATATCGCGCCGAGCCTGCGCGGCAAGGTCGAGGTACCGGCCGGGGCCAGGCAGCTGTTTGAGGGCTGCTACGCCGCCGCCGACGCTTCCTGTATCGAGGACAACCTGCCGCTGGACGAGGACAAGAAGCTCGACTGCGACGACGACGTCACCGACATGCTCAAGAAGGCTGCCCCACCCGGGAAGGGCCCCGCGGTCGGCCACCTGGACGGCATCGCCAGTGCGGTGGAAGCGCAGTTCGTACCAGGCGGGGTGCAAACGGTCGCTTGGTGCGCCCAAAGCGCCTGCGCTCTGCTACTGGCGCCCCCGACGGTCGCGGTCGAGACCGCGGCGGCCGCGGCCGGCACCTCCGCCGTCGCCACCTTCGTGGTCGTCACCATCGTGGGAGTCGTCATCGGGGTCGCCCTCGGTGTGATCTGGGCGATCCTCTTCCCCACTCCGATAGCCATCGGGGGACTCCTGGAGTACCCGATCCACCACGACGACGACCTCACGAAGTTCGACGACTGGCATCTGGACAAGGGGCGTTGGTACAACAGCCTCAAGGTGTGGCAGCAGGTGATCACGACGACGAAGGAGGTCACCGCCCGGGACACCCTGCCCTTCGCCTGGGACGACAGCGAGGATGCGAAACTCAAGCGCATCATCGACGCGGCGTGTACCGCTCAGCGGGGCACCCAGGGGATAGCGGCGTGTGACGACGATGTCGTCGTCTACGTTCCCGGAGGCAGGACCTACGGCGGCGAACCGTTGAAGGAGACCGGGACTCACATCGTGGAGGCGCTGGGCAACGGCAGCTATCCGCAGCCGCCGGGACGGGCCAAGTGGTTCTACCCGGGGCGCAGCCAGGGCGGCAAGGCGGCGGTGGCCGCCGGCTACGACCACAAGTGGTACGACGACAATCCGCGGTTCCAGCCGAACGTCTGCAACGGGCGGGTCGCGAAGACCTGTGACGAGTTCCCGTTCTGGGCCTCGGACCAGGCAGTCGACCTGACGGGCCTGACCGCTTCATTGAAGGTCGTGCCGAAGGCGGAGACGCTGCCGCAAGCCCACGACCTTTCCGCCTTCTACGGCAAGTGCAAGGTGAAGGACACGGACAAGTTCATCGTGCTGCCTATAAAGCCGTGGGTCGAGGCGAACGGGCCGAGTTTCGGATTCCGGGTCAACCCCGGCGGGACCGACCTCTGCATGAAACCCAAGGTGCTTCCGTAACGAAGGCGACTCGTGATGCTCGACGATCTTCCGGCACTGCGTGACGTGGTGCGGGACTACCGGACGGCGGCGTCTGCCGCGGGTCTCACCTGGCCCGCGGCGGACGCCCCGTCCGGCGGGCCGCCCCCGGCGGACCTGGTCCGGCGGCTCTTCGACGTGGACCACGTCGCGGAGCAGGTGACCTGGCTCCACTCCCAAGGGTGGGGTACAGGGCGGCTCCTGCCCGGCGGTGGAGAGCTGATTTCGTGGCCGGCAGACGGCGAGGCACTCAACCAACTGTCCCTCTCCATCGGCGTTCCATTCCCCTGGCGGCGCCAACTACCCTTGTTCCACTTCGACATCATCATCTACACGTTCGTCCTCGCCGGTGAGCACGAAGGCGAGATCTGGCGCTACGAGATCTCCCCGGACGCCTTCGACGCGGTGCGGGCCGCGACCAGCCTGGCAACCCTATTCACCACGTGGACGAAGGGGATCGAGGCCGGAGTGATCGGATACAACGAGTTCACCGGCTGGCTCTCCGTTTCCGACGGCACCCGCAGCGGCCTGCGCCTGCTCGAGGAGCGCGCGCCGAACCTCGACCCCCTGGCCTTCCCGGCGTCCATGGCCCTTTATCCACTGCTGCGGGCGCGACAGACCGAGTGCGGGGTCGACATGAGCCACATCGACCGGGGTTTTGAGTGCATGGAGGAACTGCTGGATGAGATCGAGGCCATCCGGACCTCCCTCGGCGTCTGATCTGCGCGGATCGGGTCACCGGACCCGCCCGCGCCTGTCTGTCCGGACCGAGCGGCGTCGGACCGCGCGCACTGTGCCCCATGCCTGGGGTCCGAGGAGGAGGTGTCCGGGTGGCTGCACAGCGGTATTCGGAAGAGTTCAAGCAGGACGCGGTCTCGTTGGTGGGATCCACAGGTCGGTCGATCAACTCGGTGGCCCGGGGGCTCGGGGTCAACACCGAGTCACTGCGCCAGTGGGTCCGGGCCGTCAAGGGCCCTGCTGTGGGTGCGGGCGGTGAGGCGATGACGCCGGCCGAGCGCGAGGAGCTGAAGCGACTGGGTAGCAGGTCCGCGAACTGGAGCTGGAGAAGGAAATCCTTCGCAAGGCAGCCCAGTGGTTCCCCCTCTGATCGGGACAGGCTGATTCTCGGGCGAATGGGTATCGGAGGAAGTAGTCCAGGCAGCTGAGCGGCCAGAACAACAGCAGCAAGCGGAGCCCGGGGAGACCATGACGGCGTGGTGTCCGCACTCGCGCTCCGGCTCGCTGACGCATCTGTGACGACAGGCCTCTCCATCCGCTTGGTGGAGTCCAGTGCCGGGCGGGGGAGACATGCACCATGCGCCTCTGGCCCACCTTTCATTGGGGCGATCCGACAGTATGGTCGCCGGGTGTTGACTGACATCAGTTGACATCCTCGCCTGACATCAACGGGGCCGAATCAACCCGGACATTGCCGGACTTCTGCGGAGGCCCTGGCGGCGACCGCCCTGGTCAGTGGCAGAGCTTGACCTCGTGATCCGCGTGACCGCCCGGCTCCAGCTGGAAGGTGCAGTGCTCCACGTCGAAGTGGTCACCGAGGCACCCCTGCAGATCGTGCAGCAGCTTCTCGTGGCCGATCGAGTCCAGCATCTCCGCGCTGACCACGACATGCGCCGAGAGCACCGGCATGCCCGAGGTGATCGTCCACGCGTGCAGATCGTGCACGTCCTCGACGCCCGGCAGCGCCAGTATGTGCGAGCGCACTTCCTCCATGTCGACGCCCTTGGGCGCCGACTCCAGGAGCACGTTCAGCGTCTCGCGAAGGAGTTTGATCGTGCGGGGCACGATCATCAGGCCGATCACGATCGACGCGATCGGGTCGGCGACCGTCCAGCCGGTCAGCAGGATGATCAGCGCCGACACGATCACCGTGGCCGAGCCGAGCGCGTCCGCGAGGACCTCCAGGAAGGCCCCGCGTACGTTCAGGCTCTCCTTCTGTCCCCGCATCAGCAGCGCCATCGAGATCAGGTTCGCCACCAGGCCGATCACACCGAAGATGATCGCCAGACCGCCGTCGGTATCGGCGGGCGTGAAGAAGCGCTCGACCGCCTCGTAGAGAACGAAGCCGCCGACCCCGAGCAGCAGCAGACAGTTGGCGAGCGCCGCCAGGATCTCCGCACGGGCGTAGCCGAACGTGCGGTTCACGCTCGCCGGGCGGTTGGCGAAGTGGATCGCGAGCAGGGCCATCCCGAGTCCGAGGGCATCGGTCGCCATATGGGCCGCGTCGGCGACCAGGGCGAGCGAGTTCGCGGCGATGCCGCCGATGATCTGGACGACCATGATGCCGAGCGTGATGCACAGCGCGATACGCAGCCGCCCCATATGTGCGGCGGATACCGTGCCACCCGAATTGGTGCCTGTGTGCCCGTGGTCGTGCCCGGCTCCCATCGGCCCTCCCTCGCAAAGTTTCGTCGTACTCAGGTGCGGCGCAGACCTCGCAGCGGGCCGGCGATCACAGTGAACTACGGGTGGGGGGTATCTGGCAACGCTGCACTGAACACCGTTGTCATGTGCCCTGACCTGCGCAAATGCTCCGCAGGTCAGAGGCTTGCGACGGTCCGGTCCCGACCTTGCCGCAGACGGCGCGGTTTGTGAGTTGCGGGCCGGATAAAGGAAGATGAACGCGGTGGCGGTGCAGCTGCAGTCCACCATGATCACGTCGTGAACGGGCGGTGAACGGCCGCTTCCATTCATCCGATAACCTCAGCCGACGTGCCGCCCGGGCCGTCGGTCCGGTGGTCCCCACCTGCACGCCGTCCGGCGCCGAGCGCCGGCACCCCAAGGAGTGAGTTCGTCTGTCGACCGCCATTCTCACCGGCTCGCCGGTACCCGGCTCGTCGCTCGAAGGCGATCTGCGGGCCCTGGGTTTCGACGTGCGGGTCGCGTCCACGCCGGCGGACACCGCCGCGCTGCTCGCCGCCGCACCGGCCGATGAGCGGGTCGCGCTCGTCGACGCGGGCTTCGTCGGTCACCAGCACGCGCTGCGCCTCGGCCTGACCGACCCCCGCTTCCGCGCCTCGGCCGTGCCCGGCGCGGTCGCCGTGCTCCCCGAAGCCCTGGGCGCCCTGGCCCGCGCGGTACAGCAGGCTGCCGCGGGAGCGGGCGGCGACACCGTCGTACGGGTGGACGCGCTCGCCGACCGGGTGGCCGCCGCGCTCGAAGCGGACGGCACCGAAGTGCACCGCCCCGAACTCGGCACCCTCGTCGCCACGGTCCCCGGCGACCCGCAGGCGCGCAACGAGGCCCGGCAGGCCGTCGACGCGGTCGACGAGGAGGCCGTCCGCCTCCGTACCGCCGTGAAGTCCCGCGACGGCTTCTTCACCACCCACTTCATCAGCCCGTACTCGCGCTACATCGCCCGCTGGTGCGCCCGCCGGGGACTCACCCCGAACCAGGTCACCACGGCCTCGCTGATCACCGCGCTGATCGCGGCCGGCTGCGCCGCGACCGGTGAGCGCTGGGGCTTCGTCGCGGCCGGTGTGCTGCTGATCTTCTCGTTCGTCCTGGACTGCACCGACGGGCAGCTCGCCCGCTACTCGCTGCAGTACTCGACGATGGGCGCCTGGCTCGACGCCACCTTCGACCGCGCCAAGGAGTACGCCTATTACGCGGGCCTCGCGCTCGGAGCCGCCCGGGGCGGCGACGACGTGTGGGCCCTGGCGCTCGGCGCGATGATCCTGCAGATCTGCCGGCACGTCGTCGACTTCTCGTTCAACGAGGCCAACCACGACGCCACCGCCAACACCAGCCCCACCGCCGCGCTCTCCGACAAGCTCGACAGCGTCGGCTGGACCGTGTGGCTGCGGCGGATGATCGTGCTGCCGATCGGCGAGCGGTGGGCCCTGATAGCGATCCTGACCGCGGTGGCCACTCCGCGGATCACGTTCGTGGTGCTGCTGATCGGCTGCGCCTTCGCGGCCCTCTATACGACGGCCGGCCGCGTGCTGCGGTCACTGACGCGCAAGGCCGAGCGCACGGACAGGGCGGCCGGCGCCTTGGTGGACCTCTCGGACAACGGCCCGCTCGCCGCGTATCTCGGCGGCGCGCTGCCCGGTCGCGGTCGCAGGCTCGGTGGCTTCTTCGCTCCGGTGGTCGCCGCGCTCGCCGTGGCGCTGATCCTGAACGCCGCCGTGTCGGACTACGGCGACTGGGCGCTCATCAGCTCCGCCGCGATGTACGCGATCCTCAGCGGGCTCGCCGTCAGCAGCCCCCTCAAGGGCCCCCTCGACTGGCTGGTCCCGCCGCTGTTCCGCGTCGGCGAGTACGTGACCGTCCTCCTCCTCGCGGCCCATGCCGACGTGAACGGGGCCCTTCCCGCGGCTTTCGGCCTGGTGGCCGCGGTCGCCTACCATCACTACGACACGGTGTACCGCATCCGCGGCGGCACCGGTGCGCCCCCGACCTGGCTCGTGCGGGCGATCGGCGGGCAAGAGGGAAGGACGCTCGTCGTCGCGGTCGCGGCGGCACTTCTGTCCGCACAAGACTTCTCGGTCGCGCTCACGGTTCTCGCCGTGGCCGTGGCCTTGGTGGTGCTCGTCGAGAGCATCCGCTTCTGGGTGATCGCCGCACGTCAGGGCGCACCCGCCGTACACGACGAAGGAGAACCCGCATGATCGGCCTCGTCCTTGCGGCAGGCGCCGGACGGCGTCTGCGTCCGTACACGGACACCCTGCCCAAGGCGCTGGTGCCCGTCGACGGTGACACCACCATCCTCGACCTGACCCTCGGCAACTTCGCCGAGATCGGTCTCACCGAGGTCGCGATCATCGTGGGCTACAAGAAGGAGGCCGTCTACGAGCGCAAGGCGGCGCTCGAGGCGAAGTACGGCCTGAAGCTCACCCTGATCGACAACGACAAGGCCGAGGAGTGGAACAACGCCTACTCCCTGTGGTGCGGCCGCGACGCGATCAAGCACGACGTGATCCTCGCCAACGGCGACACCGTGCACCCGGTCTCCGTCGAGCACACGCTGCTCGCCGCCCGCGGTGACGGCAAGAAGATCATCCTCGCCATCGACACGGTGAAGTCCCTCGCGGACGAGGAGATGAAGGTCGTCGTCGACGCCGAGAAGGGCATGACGAAGATCACCAAGCTGATGGACCCGGCGGAGGCCTCCGGCGAGTACATCGGCCTCACCCTCATCGAGGGCGAGGCGGCCGACGAGCTGGCCGACGCCCTCAAGACGGTCTTCGACGCCGACCCGCAGCAGTTCTACGAGCACGGCTACCAGGAGCTCGTGAACCGCGGTTTCAAGATCGACGTGGCCCCCATCGGTGATGTGAAGTGGGTCGAGATCGACAACCACGACGACCTCGCCAAGGGCCGGGAGATCGCGTGCCAGTACTGACCCGGCTGATGCCGAGCCCGGTTGTCGTCGACATCCGGGCGGGCGCGCTGGACGATCTGCCGACGATCCTGACCGACCAGCGCATCGCCCCCACCGGAAAGCTCGCGTTCGCCGTCAGCGGCGGCTCCGGCAAGGCGCTCCAGGAGCGCTTCGCCCCGCTGTTCCCGGGCGCACAGTGGTTCAGCCAGGCCGACGGCACGCTCGACGGCGCGATCGCGCTGGCCGACGCGATAAAGAAGGCCGGGCGCTACGACGCCCTGGTCTCGCTCGGCGGCGGCAAGGTCGTCGACTGCGCGAAGTACGCGGCGGCCCGTGTCGGTCTCCCGCTGGTCGCCGTGGCGACCAACCTCGCGCACGACGGACTGTGCTCCCCGGTCGCAACGCTCGACAACGACGCGGGCCGAGGTTCGTACGGCGTGCCGAGCCCGATCGGCGTGGTCATCGACCTCGACGTGATCCGGGACGCCCCCGTGCGCTTCGTGCGCGCCGGTGTCGGCGATGTGATCTGCAAGATCTCCTGCGTCGCCGACTGGGAGCTGTCCAACAAGGTCAACGGTGAACTCGTCGACGGTCTGGCCGCCTCCATGGCCCGGCAGTCCGCCCATGCGGTGCTGCGGCATCCGGGCGGTGTGGGCGACGACGCCTTCCTGACCGTGCTGGCCGAGTCCTTGGTGATGTGCGGGCTCTCCATGTCGGTCGCGGGTGACTCGCGACCCGCGTCAGGTGCCTGTCACGAGATCAGCCACGCCTTCGACCTGCTCTTCCCCAAGCGCAACGCGCTCCACGGCGAGCAGTGCGGATTCGGCGGCGCGTTCGCCACGTTCCTGCGGGGAGACCTGGAGACCGCCGGCGAGATGGCCCAGACGCTGCGCCGCCACGGACTGCCCGTGCTCGCGGACGAGATGGGCTTCAGCCGGCAGGACCTGGTCGAGGCGGTGCTCTTCGCGCCGCAGACCCGCCCCGGCCGCTACACGATCCTCGAGCACCTCGACTACAACGCCGATCAGATCAAGGACGCCTACGCCGACTATGCAAAAGCCATCGGTAGCTGAACTGCGCCCGGTCGTTCACCCCGCCGGGGTGAAGGACCGCCGCAGCGGCGAGCACTGGGCCGGCCGGCTCTACATGCGCGAGATCTCGCTGCGGGTGGACCGGCACCTGGTGAACACGAAGGTCACCCCGAACCAGGTGACCTATGTGATGACCCTCGCCGGCGCCCTCGCCGCCCCCGCGCTGCTCATCCCCGGTATCTGGGGTGCGGTGCTCGGTGTGGTCATGGTGCAGCTCTACCTTCTCTTCGACTGCGTCGACGGCGAACTGGCCCGCTGGAAGAAGCAGTACTCGCTCGCCGGTGTCTACCTCGACCGCGTCGCCGCGTACCTCTGCGACGCCGCCGTCCTGGTCGGCTTCGGTCTGCGGGCCGCGGATATCTGGGGCGAGGGCAGGATCGACTGGCTGTGGGCGTTCCTCGGCACGCTCGCCGCGCTCGGCGCCATCCTGATCAAGGCCGAGACGGACCTGGTCGGCGTGGCCCGGCACCAGGCCAACAAGCCCGTGGTCCAGGAGGCGGCCAGCGAGATCCGCTCCTCCGGGATGGCCCTGGCCCGCAGGGCCGCGTCCGCGCTGAAGTTCCACCGCCTGGTGCTCGGCATCGAGGCCTCGCTCCTGATCCTGGTCCTCGCGATCGTGGACTCGGCGCGCGGCGACCTGTTCTTCTCGCGTCTCGGCGTCGCCGTACTCGCGGGCATCGCGCTGTTGCAGACGCTGCTGCACCTGGTGTCCATCCTGGCCTCGAGCAGGCTGAAGTGACCGTCGAGGCCGAGCGTCTGAAGGTCGGTGCCGTCATCATCACGATGGGCAACCGGCCCGACGAGCTGCGCGCGCTGCTCGATTCGGTCGCCAAGCAGGAGGGCGACCGGATCGAGGTGGTCGTCGTCGGCAACGGCTCGCCCGTGCCCGAGGTCCCCGCGGGCGTCCGCACCGTGGAACTGCCCGAGAACCTCGGCATCCCCGGCGGCCGCAACGTCGGCATCGAGGCCTTCGGCAAGGACGGCAAGGACATCGACATCCTGCTGTTCCTCGACGACGACGGTCTGCTGGCCCGGCAGGACACGGCCCGGCTGTGCCGCCGTGCCTTCGCCGCGGACCCGGAGCTCGGCATCATCAGCTTCCGGATCGCCGACCCCGACACCGGCGAGACCCAGCGCCGGCACGTGCCGCGCCTGCGGGCGTCCGACCCGATGCGCAGCTCGCGGGTCACCACCTTCCTCGGCGGTGCCAATGCCGTACGCACCAAGGTCTTCGCCGAGGTCGGCGGTCTGCCCGACGCGTTCTTCTACGCGCACGAGGAGACCGATCTGGCCTGGCGGGCCCTCGACGCCGGCTGGATGATCGACTACCGCGCGGACATGGTCCTGTACCACCCGACCACGGCGCCCTCGCGGCACGCGGTCTATCACCGGATGGTCGCCCGCAACCGCGTCTGGCTGGCCCGGCGCAATCTGCCGGCGCCCCTGGTCCCCGTCTACCTGGGCCTGTGGATGCTGCTCACGTTGCTGCGCAGGCCCTCACGGCCCGCGCTCAGAGCGTGGTTCGGCGGCTTCAAGGAGGGCTTGCGGACCCCCTGCGGTCCGCGGCGCCCCATGAAGTGGCGGACGGTGTGGCGCCTGACCCGACTGGGCCGACCTCCTGTCATCTGACAAGCTCGTGTCTGAGAACATTCGGGCCGACCGCGTTTTCCCGGGGGGACACCCCGGACCCCGGCCGGCCCAGGTACTCGCCTGTGCGCGAAACCCCCGGCGCATTCAAGAAGACGAAAGTTTCCACTTGTGAGTGAGACGACGCATGACGGCGGTGTCACCGTGACAGCGTCTTTGGGGCAAGAGTCCCCGGACGATCGGCTCTCGCGTGCCGAACTGGCCGCGAAGTACGGCCTGAGCCAGAGCGGCGCCCGGCCCGGGCTGTTGGAGTACGTGCGCCAGCTGTGGACCCGGCGCCACTTCATCCTCGCGTTCTCGCAGGCCAAGCTGACCGCGCAGTACAGCCAGGCCAAGCTCGGCCAGGTGTGGCAGGTGGCGACGCCGCTGCTCAATGCCGCGGTCTACTTCTTCATCTTCGGCCTGCTGCTCGGCGGCCGGGGCGGCATGGGCAACGACATGTACGTGCCGTTCCTCGTGACCGGCGTCTTCGTCTTCACCTTCACGCAGAGCTCGGTGATGGCGGGCGTCCGGTCCATCTCCGGGAACCTCGGTCTGGTGCGCGCGCTGCACTTCCCGCGCGCCTCGCTCCCGATCTCGTTCTCGCTCCAGCAGCTCCAGCAGCTGATGTTCTCGATGCTTGTGCTGTTCGCGATCCTCATCGGCTTCGGGCACTACCCGGACCTGTCGTGGCTGCTGATCATCCCGGCCCTGGTACTGCAGTTCGCCTTCAACGTCGGCCTCTCGATGATCATGGCGCGGATGGGCAGCAAGACGCCCGACCTCGCACAGCTGATGCCGTTCGTCCTGCGCACCTGGATGTACGCGTCCGGCGTGATGTTCCCGCTGGCCCCCATGCTGGCGAAGGCGCACGCCCCGTCCTGGGTCGCCGACGTGCTGCTCGCCAACCCGGCGGCGGTCTACATGGACCTCATGCGGTACGCGCTGATCGACGGCATCACCGCCTACAACCCGCTGCCCCCGCACGTCTGGGCCCTCGCGCTCGGCTGGGCGGTCGTCACCGGCGTCATCGGCTTCGTGTACTTCTGGAAGGCAGAGGAGCGCTACGGCCGTGGCTGAGCAGCGGAACGACACCCACATCCCCACCGTCATCGCGGACGAGCTGCACATCGTCTACCGCGTCAACGGCGCCAGGAGCGGCAAGGGCAGCGCCACCGCGGCCCTGAGCCGCATCATCAAGCGCGGCGAGGACCGCGGTGTGCGCAAGGTGCACGCCGTACGGGGCGTCTCCTTCACCGCGTACCGGGGCGAAGCGATCGGCCTGATCGGCTCCAACGGCTCCGGCAAGTCCACGCTCCTGCGGGCCATCGCCGGCCTGCTGCCCGCCGAGAAGGGCAAGGTCTACACCGACGGCCAGCCCTCGCTGCTCGGTGTGAACGCGGCGCTGATGAACGACCTCACCGGCGAGCGCAACGTCATACTCGGCGGGCTCGCGATGGGCATGACCCGCGAGCAGATCAGGGAGCGCTACCAGGGGATCGTCGACTTCTCGGGCATCAACGAGAAGGGCGACTTCATCACCCTGCCGATGCGCACCTACTCCTCCGGCATGGCGGCGCGGCTGCGCTTCTCCATCGCCGCCGCCAAGGACCACGACGTCCTCATGATCGACGAGGCCCTCGCCACCGGCGACCGCGCCTTCCAGAAGCGCTCCGAAGCGCGGATCCGGGAGCTGCGCAAGGAGGCCGGCACGGTCTTCCTGGTCAGCCACAACAACAAGTCCATCCGCGACACCTGCGACCGGGTCCTGTGGCTCGAACGCGGAGAGCTGCGGATGGACGGGCCGACCGCCGAGGTCCTCAAGGAATACGAGAAGTTCACCGGCAAGTAGCCGTTCGAACGCAAGGGAGCCCCGCCGGAACCCCGGCGGGGCTCCCTTGCGTCACGGGTTGCGTAGTCCCGTGAGACCGCGTGACGAGGTCAATTCCTGGTCAACTTCCTTACCTGTGAGGAAGGTTGACACGAATAGGTGCGTTGTTGTGATGTGCAGAACACCCCGGCATTCCGCCCGGCGCTGTACAACGTAAGCTGGATCAGTCGGGCGGCGTGTCCGAAATAGGGTGAATTGGGTCGGCAGTGTAGAACGGGAGAGTGACGGCCATGGCTACGGAAAACTCCCAGCTCCGACAGCGTTTTGCCGTCCAGTCGACCCTCGACAAGGCCGCCGACGAGAACTTTCCGGTGGCCCCGTTCTTTCTGCCCAAGGCCTGGCGCGAGGACCTGATGGCGGTCTACGGCTTCGCCCGCCTCGTCGACGACATCGGCGACGGAGACCTGGCCCCCGGCGGCGCCGACGCCCTGGCCCTCGGCCTCGACCCCGGGCGGAGCGACGACCGCGTCGCCATGCTGGACGCCTTCGAGACGGACCTGCGCAAGGTCTTCGACGGCCGCCCCGGCCATCCGCTGCTCCAGCGCCTGCAGCCCACCGTGCGCCGCCGCGCGCTGACCCCCGAGCCGTTCCTCGGCCTGATCGCCGCGAACCGCCAGGACCAGCTGGTGAGCCGCTACGAGACGTACGACGACCTCCTCGCGTACTGCGAACTCTCCGCCAATCCGGTCGGCCGCCTGGTCCTCGCCGTCACCGGCACCGAGACCCCGGAACGCGTCCGCCGCTCGGACGCCGTGTGCACCGCGCTGCAGATCGTCGAACATCTCCAGGACGTTTCCGAGGATCTGGCCCGCGACCGGATCTATCTGCCCGCACAGGACATGAAGCGCTGCTCGGTGCAGGAGTCCGACCTGGCACGCCCGCACGCGGGCGCCGCGGTGCGCTCGCTGATCGCATACGAAGCAGAACGCGCCAGGGACCTCCTGAATGAAGGCACCCCGCTCGTGGGTAGCGTCCACGGCAGGCTCAAGCTCCTGCTCGCCGGCTTCGTCGCAGGGGGACGGGCGGCCCTGCGCGCCATCGCCGCCGCCGAGTACGACGTGCTCCCCGGACCGCCCAAGCCCACCAAGCCCCAGCTCCTTCGTGAGATGGGCGCAGTCCTGCGACCCGACCGTGGAGAGGGGTGAGCGAGGCCGTGGAAGGGAACAACGCCGCGGGCGCCCCGGTGCTCGCCGCGTACAGCTACTGCGAGGCCGTCACCGGGCAGCAGGCGCGCAATTTCGCCTACGGGATCCGGCTGCTGCCCACGCCCAAGAGACGCGCGATGTCCGCGCTCTACGCGTTCTCGCGCCGCGTCGACGACATCGGAGACGGTGCGCTGCCGCCCGAGGTCAAGCAGCTCCGTCTCGAAGAGACCCGTGAACTCCTCGACCGCATCCGCGAAGGCCGCGTCGACGAGGACGACACCGACCCGGTGGGCGTCGCGCTCGCCCATGCCGCACGCGCCTTCCCGATCCCGCTCGACGGGCTCGACGAGCTGATCGACGGCGTCCTGATGGACGTCCGCGGCGAGACCTACGAGACCTGGGACGACCTCAAGGTCTACTGCCGCTGTGTCGCCGGCGCGATCGGCCGCCTCTCGCTCGGCGTGTTCGGCACCGCACCCGGCGCGCGGCACACCGAACGCGCCTCGGAGTACGCCGACACGCTGGGCCTGGCCCTCCAACTCACCAATATCCTCAGGGATGTTCGCGAGGATGCCGAAGGTGGCCGCACCTACCTTCCCGCCGACGATCTCGCCAAGTTCGGCTGCTCGGCCGGGTTCGCCTCCGCCGAGCCGCCGGCCGGCTCGGACTTCGCAGGGCTCGTCCACTTCGAAGTGCGCCGCGCCCGCGCCCTGTTCGCCGAGGGCTACCGGCTGCTGCCGATGCTCGACCGCCGCAGCGGCGCCTGCGTGGCCGCGATGGCCGGCATCTACCGCCGTCTGCTCGACCGCATCGAGCGCGACCCCGAGGCCGTTCTGCGCGGGCGGGTCTCGCTGCCCGGACGCGAAAAGGCCTACGTCGCGGTCCGCGGCCTCTCCGGTTTCGACGCCCGCAGCATCGCCCGGCACACATCCGCCGGGAGGCGGGCGTGACCATGAGGGCTCCTCGCTGTTTGTACGGGGTGTGCCTCAGCATCCCGACCGATGCCCGCATCCCTTACGATGCCCGGGCAAATCCCCCCAAGCGGCAAGCAACCCTCCACTGGCGATCGGCGTCCCTGACTGAGATGACCCACCAGGAGTTCATCCCGGGCAAGGCCGCGGGGGAGGGCGTATGACCGCGCAGGAAGAGCAGGCCGACGGCGCCGCGCGCCGCTCCGCCGTGGTGGTCGGCGGCGGACTCGCCGGCATCACCGCGGCACTCGGACTCGCCGACGCCGGCCTGGACGTCACGCTGCTCGAAGGCCGGCCCCGCCTCGGCGGCCTCGCCTTCTCGTTCCAGCGCGGCGACCTCACCGTGGACAACGGCCAGCACGTCTACTTGCGGTGCTGCACGGCCTACCGCTGGTTCCTCGACCGCGTCGACGGCGCCGCGCTCGCGCCGCTGCAGGACCGGCTCGACGTACCGGTGCTCGATGTCGCGACGCCCAGGCCCCGGCTCGGCCGGCTGCGGCGCGCAGGCCTTCCCGTACCGCTGCATCTGGCCCGCAGCCTCGCCACGTATCCGCATCTCTCGCTCGCCGAGCGCGCCAAGGTCGGCCGCGCCGCCCTCGCGCTCAAGGCGCTCGACCTCGCCGACCCCGCCCTCGACGACGAGGACTTCGGCAGCTGGCTGGCCCGCCACGGGCAGTCCGCGCGCGCCATCGAGGCGCTGTGGGACCTGGTCGGCATCGCCACGCTGAACGCGGTCGCCGGGGACTCCTCGCTCGGCCTCGCCGCCATGGTGTTCAAGACCGGGCTGCTCTCCGAACCCGGCGCCGCGGACATCGGCTGGGCCCACGTCCCGCTCGGCGACCTGCACGACCGGCTCGCCCGTGAGGCGCTCGACAAGTCCGGTGTACGCACGGAGCTGCGCGCCAAGGTCGCGGGCATCTCCCGTACGGGCGAGGGAGTTTGGCGCGTGCGTACCGACAGCGAGGAGATCGACGCGGAAACGATCGTCCTCGCCGTACCGCAGCGCGAGGCGCATGAACTGCTGCCCGACGGCGCGCTCGACGCCAAGGACCAGCTCCTCGAGATCGGCACCGCGCCGATCCTCAATCTGCATGTGATCTACGACCGCAAGGTGCTCAAGCAGCCCTTCTTCGCCGCGCTCGGCACCCCTGTGCAGTGGGTGTTCGACCGCACGGAGGCCTCCGGGCTCGACGGCGGCGGTCAGTACCTCGCCGTCTCGCAGTCCATCGCGCAGAACGAGATCGACGCACCCGTGGCCGAGCTGCGCGCAAGGTATCTGCCGGAGCTGGAGCGGCTGTTGCCGGCCGCCCGCGGCGCCGGGGTGCGCGACTTCTTCGTGACACGCGAGCGCACCGCCACCTTCGCCCCCACGCCGGGCGTGGGCCGGCTGCGGCCAGGACCGCGCACCAGAGCTCCCGGCCTGTACCTGGCCGGCGCGTGGACCGCCACCGGGTGGCCCGCGACCATGGAGAGCGCCGTCCGCAGCGGCGCAGCGGCCGCACGCGCCGCACTCGGCACACTCGGCCGCCCCCAGGACCATCTGTTCGAGGAGGCGGCATGAGTACCAGCACCACCACCGGAACAAGAGGAGAGACAGTGCCGACTGAGCCTTCGGCCGCAACGGCCGCCGACCACGGTCAGGGGGACGCCGCCGATGTGACGGCGCTGCTCGAGCGTGGCCGGACGTTGGCCACGCCGGTGCTGCGCGCCGCCGTCGACCGGCTCGCGCCGCCGATGGACACGGTCGCCGCGTACCACTTCGGCTGGATCGATGCCGAGGGCCGGCCCTCCGACGGCGACGGCGGCAAGGCGGTACGTCCCGCGCTCGCGCTGCTCTCCGCGGAGGCGGCGGGAGCGGCGCCGGAGGTGGGCGTCCCCGGCGCGGTCGCCGTCGAGCTGGTGCACAACTTCTCGCTCCTGCACGACGACCTGATGGACGGCGACGAACAGCGCCGCCACCGCGACACCGTGTGGAAGGTGCACGGTCCGGCGCAGGCCATCCTCGTCGGCGACGCGCTGTTCGCGCTGGCCAACGAAGTGCTGCTCGAACTCGACACCGTCGAGGCCGGCCGCGCCACGCGCCGTCTGACGGCCGCGACCCGGGCGCTGATCGACGGCCAGGCCCAGGACATCTCGTACGAGCACCGCGAGCGGGTCACCGTCGAGGAGTGCCTGGAGATGGAGGGCAACAAGACGGGCGCCCTGCTCGCCTGCGCCGTCTCCATCGGCGCGGTGCTCGGCGGCGCGGACGACGAGACCGCCGACACCCTGGAGAAGTACGGCTACCACCTCGGTCTCGCCTTCCAGGCCGTCGACGACCTGCTCGGCATCTGGGGCGACCCCGAGTCCACCGGCAAGCAGACCTGGAGCGATCTGCGCCAGCGCAAGAAGTCCCTGCCGGTGGTGGCCGCGCTCGCCGCCGGCGGGCCCGCGTCCGAGGAGCTCGGGCAATTGCTCGCCGCCGACGCCAAGGCGAACGACTTCGAGAACTTCTCCGAGGCCGAGTTCGCGCACCGCGCCGCGCTCATCGAGAAGGCGGGCGGACGCGAGTGGACCGCCGCGGAGGCCCGCAGGCAGCACACGATCGCCCTCCAGGCGATCGAGAGTGTCGCCATGCCGGAGCGGGTCAGGGCCCAGCTCGCGGCGCTCGCCGATTTCGTCGTCGTACGGAAGAGATGATCGCCATCGACAAGCGCAGCGCAGATCCTCTCAGCCTCATATGACTCGCAGTCGCCGGCCGGTGCACTGACCCAGCGGTCAAGGCATCGGCCGACGGCGAACCCCAGCACAGCAGAAGTCGACACTGCACGTAAGGGGAAGCCATGACAGCGACGACCGACGGAAGCGCCGGGGCGATCCCGCCCGACGCTCCCGCGGCCAGCGAATCCGTCCGCACGCCCGCCGCGCTCGACGGGGCGCGGCAGGCCAATCAGCGCGCGATCGAGTATCTGCTCGACCACCAGGACGACGAGGGGTGGTGGAAGGGCGATCTCGAGACCAATGTGACGATGGACGCCGAGGACCTGCTGCTTCGTCAGTTCCTGGGCATCCGGGACGAGAAGACCACGCAGGCCTCCGCGTTGTTCATCCGGGGCGAGCAGCGCGCGGACGGGACGTGGGCCACCTTCTACGGCGGACCCGGTGAGCTGTCCACCACGGTCGAGGCCTATGTCGCGCTGCGGCTCGCCGGTGACGATCCCGAGGCCGAGCACATGGCGAAGGCCTCCGCGTGGATCCGCGCCGAGGGCGGGATCGCCTCCGCGCGGGTGTTCACGCGGATCTGGCTGGCGCTGTTCGGCTGGTGGAAGTGGGACGACCTGCCGCAACTGCCGCCGGAGCTCATCTACTTCCCGAAGTGGTTCCCGCTCAACATCTACGACTTCGGCTGCTGGGCGCGGCAGACGATCGTGCCGCTCACCATCGTCTCGGCCAAGCGGCCCGTGCGGCCCGCGCCGTTCGCGCTCGACGAGCTGCACACCGACGCCCGCGATCCCAACCCGTACAAGCCCCTTGCCCCTGCGGCCAGTTGGGACGGGGCGTTCCAGCGGCTCGACAAGGTGCTGCACACGTATCACAAGGTGGCCGTGCCGGGGCTGCGGCGGATGGCGATGCGCTCGGCCGGCCGGTGGATCGTCGAGCGGCAGGAGAACGACGGCTGCTGGGGCGGGATCCAGCCGCCCGCCGTGTACTCCGTGATCGCCCTGCATCTGCTCGGCTACGACCTCGACCACCCGGTCCTGCGCGAGGGTTTGGCGTCCCTCGACCGGTTCGCGGTGTGGCGCGAGGACGGCGCACGGATGATCGAGGCCTGCCAGTCGCCCGTATGGGACACGTGCCTGGCCGTCATCGCCCTGGCCGACGCGGGGCTGCCCGCCGACCATCCGGCCCTGGTGAAGGCCGCCGACTGGATGCTGGTCGAGGAGATCGCACGCCCCGGTGACTGGTCGGTGCGCAGGCCCCAACTGGAGCCCGGCGGCTGGGCGTTCGAGTTCCACAACGACAACTATCCGGACATCGACGACACCGCCGAGGTCGCGCTCGCGCTGCGCCGTGTCCAGCACCCCGACCCCGCGCGGGTGGACGCCGCGGTGAAGCGGGCCACGACCTGGACGTACGGGATGCAGTCCAAGAACGGTGCGTGGGCCGCGTTCGACGTGGACAACACCAGTCCGTTCCCGAACCGGCTGCCGTTCTGCGACTTCGGTGAGGTCATCGACCCGCCGTCCGCCGATGTCACCGCCCATGTCGTCGAGTTCCTCGCGGGCGAGGGCAAGGCGCACGATCCGCGCACCCGGCGCGGCATCACCTGGCTGCTCGCCGAACAGGAGGCCGGCGGGGCCTGGTTCGGACGCTGGGGCGTCAACTACCTGTACGGCACCGGGTCCGTGGTGCCCGCCCTGGTGGCCGCCGGACTGCCCGCCGCACATCCGGCGATCCGCAGGGCCGTGGACTGGCTCGAGTCGGTGCAGAACGACGACGGCGGCTGGGGCGAGGACCTGCGTTCGTACGTGGACGAGTCCTGGGTCGCACGAGGCGAGTCCACCCCGTCGCAGACCGCCTGGGCGCTGCTCGCGCTGCTCGCGGCGGGGGAGCGGGACTCCAAGGCCGTGGAGCGCGGCGTCGCGTGGCTGGCCGAGACGCAGCGGGCGGACGGGAGCTGGGACGAGCCGTACTTCACCGGCACCGGCTTCCCCTGGGACTTCTCGATCAACTACCACCTGTACCGGCAGGTGTTCCCGCTCACCGCGCTCGGTCGTTATCTGGGCGGCCAAGGGCACGAGGGGGGTTGATGAGCACCACGCATGAACCGGTGCCCCCGCTGCTCATCGCCTGCGCGCTGGGCATCGAGAAACTGGCCCTGCGCAGCGGCGACCGCAGCGGAGCCGCCGGGCCGGTCACCGTACTGCGCACCGGTATGGGACCGAAGGCCGCCGAGCGCGCGGTCGGCCGCACGCTCGCCGATCGGCGCCTGCAAGGCGCGGCCGTGATCGCCACCGGCTTCTGCGCGGGGCTCGCGCCCGGAATGCACCCGGGCGATCTGGTCGTCGCCGAGCACACGGTCGACGAGCGCGGCAGCACCCCCTGCGAAGGGACGGAGCTGCTGGTCAAGGAGCTGGTCAAGGCGGTACCCGGACGGACCGTGCACACCGGTCCGCTCACCGGATCCGCCCATGTCGTGCGCGGACACGAACGCGCCGAGCTGCTCGCCAAGGGCTCGATCGCGGTGGACATGGAGTCCGCCGCGACCCTGCACACCGCCCGCGCCGGGGGCTCGCACCCCGTTGCGGCCGTCCGGGTGGTCGTGGACGCCCCGGAACATGAACTGGTCCGTATCAGCACGGTGCGCGGTGGAATATCAGCTTTCCGCGTTCTTCGTTCGGTACTTCCCGCTTTCTATGAATGGCACCGTTCTTTGCTGCTCCCCCGGAGGTGAGCCAGATGGCCATGCCCCTTCGACAGTCCATCAAGGTCGCGACATATCTTGCCGAGCAGAAACTCCGTAAGCGGGAGAAGTTCCCGCTGATCGTGGAGCTCGAGCCGTTGTACGCGTGCAATCTCGCCTGTGAGGGCTGCGGCAAGATCCAGCACCCGGCCGGCGTGCTCAAGCAGCGGATGCCCGTGGCGCAGGCCGTGGGTGCGGTGCTCGAATCCGGTGCGCCGATGGTGTCGATCGCCGGCGGCGAACCGCTGATGCACCCGCAGATCGACGAGATCGTGCGGCAGTTGGTGGCGAAGAAGAAGTACGTCTTCCTCTGCACCAACGCGATGCTGCTCCGTAAGAAGATGGACAAATTCAAGCCCTCTCCCTATTTCGCTTTCGCCGTGCACATCGACGGAATGCGGGAGCGGCACGATGAATCCGTTGCGAAGGAGGGGGTGTTCGACGAGGCGGTGGCGGCCATCAAGGAGGCCAAGAGGCGCGGCTTCCGTGTGACCACCAACTCGACCTTCTTCAACACGGACACCCCGCAGACCATCATCGAGGTGCTCAACTTCCTCAATGACGACCTCGAGGTCGACGAGATGATGCTGTCTCCCGCGTACGCCTATGAGAAGGCGCCCGACCAGGAGCACTTCCTCGGCGTGGAGCAGACCCGTGAACTGTTCAAGAAGGCCTTCGCCGGCGGCAACCGGCGGCGCTGGCGGCTCAACCACTCGCCGCTGTTCCTCGACTTCCTCGAGGGCAAGGTCGACTTCCCGTGCACGGCCTGGGCCATCCCGAACTACTCCCTGTTCGGCTGGCAGCGGCCCTGCTACCTGATGAGCGACGGGTACGTCACCACGTACAAGAAGCTCATCGAGGAGACGGACTGGGACAAGTACGGCCGCGGCAAGGACCCGCGCTGCGCCAACTGCATGGCGCACTGCGGCTACGAGCCGACCGCCGTCCTCGCCACCATGGGCTCCCTCAAGGAGTCGCTGCGGGCGATGCGCGAGACCGTCTCCGGGAACCGCGGGTGACGTGATGGAGCCCGTGGCGCTCGGGATGCCGTCCGTGCCGGCGCAGCTCGTCGAGCGGCGCCGGTCGCGGCAGATCCAGGTCGGTCCGGTGGCCGTCGGCGGGGACGCGCCGGTGTCCGTGCAGTCGATGACGACCACACGGACCTCGGATATCGGCGCGACGCTCCAGCAGATCGCCGAACTGACCGCGTCCGGCTGTGAGATCGTCCGCGTCGCCTGCCCCACGCAGGACGACGCGGACGCGCTCGCGACCATCGCGCGCAAGTCGCAGATCCCGGTGATCGCGGACATCCACTTCCAGCCGAAGTACGTGTTCGCGGCGATCGACGCGGGCTGTGCGGCGGTCCGTGTGAACCCCGGGAACATCAAGCAGTTCGACGACAAGGTGCGCGAGATCGCGCAGGCCGCCGCCGCGGCCGGCACTCCGATCCGTATCGGTGTCAACGCCGGTTCGCTGGACGCGCGCCTGCTGAAGAAGTACGGCAAGGCGACCCCCGAGGCGCTGGTGGAGTCGGCCCTGTGGGAGGCCTCGCTCTTCGAGGAGCACGGGTTCCGCGACATCAAGATCTCGGTCAAGCACAACGACCCGGTCGTGATGATCCAGGCGTACCGGCAGCTCGCCGCCGCCTGCGACTATCCGCTGCATCTCGGGGTCACGGAGGCCGGTCCCGCCTTCCAGGGGACGATCAAGTCGGCCGTCGCGTTCGGTGCGTTGCTGTCCGAAGGCATCGGTGACACCATCCGGGTCTCGCTGTCGGCGCCCCCTGCCGAGGAGGTCAAGGTGGGCCTGCAGATCCTTCAGTCCCTCGGACTCAAGCAGCGCCGCCTCGAGATCGTCTCCTGCCCGTCCTGCGGCCGCGCCCAGGTCGACGTCTACAAGCTGGCCGACGAGGTGGCCGCCGGGCTCGACGGCATGGAGGTCCCGCTGCGCGTGGCCGTCATGGGCTGTGTCGTGAACGGTCCGGGCGAGGCGCGGGAGGCGGACCTCGGCGTCGCGTCCGGCAACGGCAAGGGGCAGATCTTCGTCAAGGGCGAGGTGGTCAGGACCGTACCCGAGTCGAAGATCGTCGAGACGCTGATCGACGAGGCCATGAAGATCGCCGAACAGATGGAGAAGGACGGCGTGGAGTCCGGGGAACCCGCCGTGACCGTCTCCTGACAGCCCGTACCTGAAAGCCCGTCCTTGAAAGGCAAGCAGTCGAGCGCGAGTTGAGGCACCGACCGAGAGGGGGCCCGGCGTGACGATCCTGGAGACGATTCGGGGGCCGCGCGATGTCAAAGCGCTGGCCGAGGAGGAACTGGCCGAACTGGCCGAGGAGATCAGGGAGTTCCTGGTCCACGCGGTGGCCCGCACCGGGGGCCATCTTGGTCCCAATCTGGGTGTGGTGGAGCTGTCGATCGCGCTCCACCGGGTCTTCGACTCTCCCGTGGACCGGCTGGTCTGGGACACCGGCCACCAGAGTTATGTGCACAAGCTGCTCACCGGCCGGCAGGACTTCTCCAAGCTGCGCGGCAAGGGCGGTCTGTCCGGCTATCCGTCGCGGGACGAGTCCGAGCACGACATCGTGGAGAACAGTCATGCCTCCACCGCCCTCGGCTGGGCGGACGGTCTCGCCAAGGCGGCTCAGGTACGGGGCGACGGCGGCCATGTCGTCGCGGTCATCGGCGACGGGGCGCTGACCGGCGGGATGGCCTGGGAGGCGCTGAACAACATCGCCGCCGCCAAGGACCGGCCGCTGATCATCGTCGTCAACGACAACGAACGCTCCTACGCGCCCACCATCGGCGGCCTCGCCAACCACCTCGCGACCCTGCGCACGACGGACGGCTACGAGCGCTTCCTGGCCTGGGGCAAGGAAGTACTTCAGCACACCCCGGTGATCGGGCAGCCGCTGTACGAGTCGCTGCACGGGGCGAAGAAGGGCTTCAAGGACGCCTTCGCTCCGCAGGGCATGTTCGAGGATCTGGGCCTGAAATACGTGGGTCCGATCGACGGGCACGACATCGCGGCCGTCGAGTCGGCGCTGAGCCGGGCCAAGCGGTTCCACGGTCCGGTCCTTGTGCACTGCCTCACCGAGAAGGGCCGCGGATACGAGCCGGCGCTCGCGCACGAGGAGGACCACTTCCATACGGTCGGGGTGATGGACCCGCTGACCTGCGAGCCGCTCGCACCGTCCAACGGGCCTTCCTGGACCTCGGTGTTCGGCGACGAGATCGTCCGGATCGGAGAGGAGCGGCCCGACGTCGTGGCGATCACGGCGGCCATGCTGCACCCGGTCGGCCTCGGCGCGTTCGCCGAGCGGTTCCCGGACCGCGTCTGGGACGTGGGCATCGCCGAACAGCACGCGGCCGTGTCCGCGGCCGGTCTGGCCACCGGGGGCCTGCACCCGGTCGTCGCCATCTACGCCACCTTCCTCAACCGGGCCTTCGACCAGCTCCTGATGGATGTCGCGCTGCACAAGTGCGGAGTCACCTTCGTGCTCGACCGGGCCGGCGTCACGGGCGCCGACGGCGCCTCCCACAACGGCATGTGGGACATGTCGGTCCTCCAGGTCGTGCCGGGACTCAGGATCGCCGCACCGCGTGACGCACAGCAGCTGCGGGCCCAGCTCAAGGAAGCGGTCGACGTGGACGACGCACCGACCCTGGTGCGCTTCCCGAAGGAGTCGGTCGGCCCCGAGATCCCGGCGCTCGACCGGGTGGGCGGCATGGACGTACTGCACCGGGGTCCGTCGCAGGACGTCCTGCTCGTCGCGGTCGGTGTGATGGCGCCGGTCTGCCTCAAGGCGGCGGAACTCCTCGAAGGCCGCGGCATCGGCTGCACCGTCGTCGATCCGCGGTGGATCAAGCCGGTCGATCTCGCGCTGCCCGAACTGGCCTCCACGCACCGGATGCTGGCCGTCGTCGAGGACAACAGCCGTGCGTCCGGGGTGGGTTCGGCCGTCACCCAGGCGCTGCAGGACGCCGAGGTGGATCTTCCGGTACGGAGCTTCGGCATTCCGGACCAGTTCCTCGCGCACGCCAAGCGGGGCGAGGTCCTCGCCGACCTGGGGCTCACCGCCGTGGACATCGCGGGGCGGATCGGGGCCACCTGGGACCGTAAGCAGAAAGAAGGACACGAAGGATGACGGACGAGGTCACGGGCGAGGTCGCCGGCGACGCCACGGTCGAGGTCACGGGCGAGGCCGGGAAGGGCTTCGACCTGGGCGGACTCCTGGCCGAGCGGGGCGCCGAACGGTACGAGCTGCACAGCCGCCACCTCAACCACCAGCTGCCGCGGATGCTGCACACCATCGGCTTCGACAAGGTGTACGAGCGGGCCGAGGGCGCGTACTTCTGGGATGCCGAGGGCCAGGACTACCTGGACATGCTCGCCGGTTTCGGGGTGATGGGGCTCGGCCGCCACCACCCCGTCGTCCGCAAGGCGCTGCACGACGTACTCGACGCCTCGCTCGCCGACCTCACCCGCTTCGACTGCCAGCCGCTGCCCGGTCTGCTCGCGGAGAAGCTGCTCACGCACTCGCCGCATCTGGACCGGGTGTTCTTCGGCAACAGCGGTACGGAGGCGGTCGAGACCGCGCTGAAGTTCGCCCGTTACGCGACCGGGAAGCCCCGGATCCTCTACTGCCCGCACGCCTTCCACGGCCTGACCACCGGCTCGCTCTCCGTCAACGGCGAGTCGGGTTTCCGGGACGGCTTCGCACCGCTGCTCCCGGACACCGCCGTCGAACTCGGTGATCTCGACGCGCTGGCAAGGGAGTTGAAGAAGGGAGACGTCGCCGGACTGATCGTGGAGCCGATCCAGGGCAAGGGGGTCCTCGAGGCGCCGCCCGGCTATCTGCGCGCCGCCCAGGAGCTGCTGCACAAGCACAAGGCACTGCTCATCGCCGACGAAGTCCAGACGGGCCTCGGCAGGACCGGCGACTTCTACGCCTACCAGCACGAGGAAGGCGTCGAACCGGACCTGATCTGCGTGGCCAAGGCGCTCTCCGGCGGCTATGTCCCGGTCGGCGCCACGATCGGCAAGGACTGGATCTTCAAGAAGGTCTACTCGTCGATGGACCGGGTCCTGGTCCACTCGGCGAGCTTCGGCTCCAACGCCCAGGCCATGGCGGCGGGCCTCGCGGTCCTGTCGGTCATGGAGGACGAGCAGATCGTGGCCAACGCGCGGGCCAGCGGTGAGCTCCTGAAGTCACGGCTCGCGGCGCTCGTGGACCGCTACGAGCTGCTTCATGACGTACGCGGCCGTGGGCTGATGATCGGCATCGAGTTCGGCCGGCCCAACTCGCTCAAGCTGCGCAGCCGTTGGGCGGCACTCCAGGTCGCGCGCAAGGGGCTGTTCGCGCAGATGGTCGTGGTGCCGCTGCTGCAGAAGCACCGGATCCTCACCCAGGTCTCCGGGGATCATCTGGAGGTCATCAAGCTGATTCCGCCGCTCACCATCGGGGAGCGCGAGGTGGACCGCTTCGTCGAGGCGTTCACCGCCGTGATGGACGATGCGCACAGCGGGGGAACGCTGATGTGGGACTTCGGGAAGACCTTGGTGAAGCAGGCGGTCGCCAACCGGTGAGGCCGTGACTTTTGCCTCAGAGGCAAAAGATTTGCCGCTGAGGCAAGGGTCTGGCTGAATCGGCGGTATGAGTCCTGCCGACCCGGCGACACCGCAGCAGCCCACTACCGGCCCCGCGCCGTCGGGGCCCGACGCGCTGCTCGGTGTCGCGCCCCAGCTGCGGGCGCTGCGCCGCCGCGCCGCGCTCACGCTCGAAGCGGCCGCCGTGACCGCCGGGCTTTCGCCCGCGCATCTGTCCCGGCTCGAGACCGGGCACCGCCAGCCGTCCCTGCCGATGCTGCTCACGCTGGCACGCGTCTACGGTACGACGGTCTCCGAGCTGCTCGGCGAGACCCCCGCCGAGCGTCAGTCCGTGCTCAGGGCCGCCGAAGCGGAGCCGAGCGTGGCCGGCGGCTGGACCTACCGCCAGGCCGGTGCGTCCGGGCGCGGGATGCAGGCGCTGCGCGTCCAGGTGCCGTACGGCGCGCAGGGCGACATCGTGCGCGTGCACCCCGGCGAGGAGTGGCTGTACGTCCTGACCGGCCGGCTGCGGCTACGCCTCGCCGACACCGCGTACGTCCTGGAGCCCGGCGACAGCGCCCACTTCGACTCGGCCACACCGCACCGCATCGCGGCCGACGGCCTGGAAGGGGCCGAACTCCTCTTCGTCCACACCCTGTTGCAGAGCCCGGTCGAGGCGCTCTGCCTCGGCGCGTACACGAAAGAGGTCCGGCGATGACATCCGAAACGGGTGAGGGGACGACACGCGAATCGGGTGGCGGGGCGGCACACGAACCCGCTGGTGGGACGACTTCCGAATCGCCAGGCGGTGCGCGCCGGTTCATCGAGGACAAGTTTCCGCGCGGCCTGGTGATCAGGCTGTTCGTGTATCTGATCGCCGGGCACTTCTTCGCGTTCTTCGTGTACCTGCTGTTCGTGCTCGGAGGCCGGAACCAGTAGGTCCGGCCTCCGAGACTGCGTGCACGTACCGCAGATCAGTCGAGCAGCTTCGACCGCAGCTTCTCGCGGACCTCGGCCGTGGCGCCCAGGCCCTCCTCCAGATAGCGGTCGACGGAGCCCCAGAGCTTCTCCATCTCGTCGAACGCCGCCTCCAGATACTCGGCGCGCGCGTCGAAGAGCGGGCTGAGCAGCTCCATCACCTCGGCCGACCAGGCCTCGGGGGCATCGCTCGAGCGGCGCACCTTGTAGCGGCGGTGCTTGGCGTTGGACTCCAGGTAGTCCGTGACGATCGCCTCGCGCTCGACGCCGATCGCAAGCAGCGTCACCGCGATCGACAGACCCGCGCGGTCCTTGCCCGCGGCGCAGTGCATGAGTGCCGGCACGCTGTCCTCGGCGAGCTCGGCTAGGACCCGCGCGTGATCGGCGGTGCGCTCACGGACGATGACGCGGTACGTGGTGGACATCCGCGCGGCGGCCTTGCCGTCGCCGAGGATCCCCCGGAGCTCGTCGACATGTCCGTCGCGGACCATCTGCCAGAACTCGGCGCCGTCCGCCGGGTCCGTCAGCGGCAGGTTCAGATTGCGCACACCGGGCAGCTCGACATCGGCGCCCTCGAGCTTCTGGTCGGCCGCGTTGCGGAAGTCGAAGATCGTGTGCAGACCGAGCGACGTGAGGAACTGGGCGTCCGACTCGGTGGCATGGGCGAGATGACCGCTGCGGAACAGCACACCGTGGCGTACCCGCCTGCCGTCCGTGGTCGGCAGGCCGCCCACGTCGCGGAAGTTGCGTACCCCGGCGAGTTCGGGCTCTGTCGACGGGATCTGCTGCGTCACGGGGGCTCCTCCCACTGTGGTCGCCGGCAGGACTGCCGACGGCTGCGCATCAGGTGCACGCGCATTCGACGATACGACATGGATTCCTGGGGCAATCATCTGCGCCCGCCCGCACATTCTGGCCAGTCGGTACGGGCGAACTCCATGCGAACGACGGGTGCCGGGCCATTGCGGCGGAGCGCGCCGGGCGCGGATGATGTGCGCACCTGCGCGTACCTGTCGGAATGTGGTGACCAATGGTGGGGGCCCGATGATCGAGGTCGGCGGAGACGGACGGATCTGGCTGCTCTCGGGCCCCACGAGCAGTTACGCGCTGATGCTGACGGAGCGCGACGAACTGCTCCATCTTCACTGGGGGCCTCGCATCGCCCTCGCCGACGCCGAGGCGCTCGCGGTCCAACCCGAGCCCGCCGCAAGCGGGTTCGAGTCACCGCTCGACGGACGCGAGGAGTATCCGGTCGAGGGCGGGCCGCGGTTCGTACGGCCAGCCCTGTCGGTTCGCACTCCTGAAGTACGCGGGACCGAATGGCGGTTCGCCCAGGCCGTGCAGGACGACGGGGTGCTGAAGCTCGGCTTCACGGACGACGTGCACGGGCTGCGCATCACCCTGCGGTACGCGATGCGGGGCGATGTCGTCGAGCGCGACGTCGAACTCGTCCATGAAGGCGAGGGGCCCGCGGTCGAGATACTGCGGGCCGACTCGGCGGCCTGGACGCTGCCCGAGCGTGACGCCTGGCGGCTCACCCAGCTGCACGGCCGCTGGGCGGCCGAGTCGCGGATCGAGCAGGTGCCGCTCGCGTACGGGGAGCATGTGATCGGCAGCCGGCGGGGGCACACCGGGCATCAGTATCTGCCGTGGGTGGCGCTCGACGCCGACGGGGCGGGGGAGGAGCAGGGCGAGGTCTACAGCTGTGCGCTGGGGTGGTCGGGCGCCTGGCGGATCGCCGTGCAGAAGCTGCCCCGCGGCCTGGTGCAGCTCACCGGCGGCACCGGACACGACGACTCGGGCCAGGTGCTCCTCGCACCCGGGCGGTCCTGGCGTACGCCGGTGTTCGCCGGGCTGTGGAGTGACGGCGGCTTCGGCGGGGCGAGCCGGGCCTGGCACGCGTATCAGATGGAGCATGTGATCCCGGACGCGGACCGGGTGCGGCCCGTCCTTTTCAACTCCTGGGAGGCCACCGGGTTCGACATCTCCGCGCCGCAGCAGCTCGAACTCGCCCGCCGCGCGGCCGAGATGGGCGTGGAACTGTTCGTCGTGGACGACGCGTGGTTCGGGGCGCGGGTCGGCGACCGGGCCGGGCTCGGCGACTGGGCCCCCAACCCGGACCGTTTCCCCGGCGGTCTGAAGCCCCTGGCCGATGACGTGCACGCACTCGGTATGCAGTTCGGCATCTGGGTCGAGCCGGAAATGGTGAACGCCGACAGCGATCTGTATCGGTCGCATCCCGACTGGGTGCAGCACCATCCCGGTCGTACGCGCACCGAATTCCGTCACCAGCTGGTGCTCAATCTGGCACGCGAAGACGTCCAGGAGTATCTGTGGGAGCAGCTGCACACGCTGCTTTCCTCGGCGCCGATCGACTATGTGAAGTGGGACTTCAACCGGTGTTTCACCGATGCCGGCTGGCCGGGCGAGGCCTATCCGCAGAAGCTCTGGAATGAGCATGTGCATGCCTTTTACCGGCTGCTCGACCGACTGCGCGCGACCCATCCCGGGGTCGCCTTCGAATCCTGTTCAGGGGGCGGCGGCCGTATCGATCTGGGTGTGCTGAGCCGCACCGACCAGGTGTGGACCTCGGACAACACCGACCCCCTCGACCGGCTCGGCATCCAGCACGGATTCACTCACGTCCACCCGGCGCGGGTCATGGCCGCCTGGGTCACCGACAGCCCGAACGTGCAGCTGAACGGACGCGTCAGCTCGCTCCGATTCCGCTTCGTCAGTGCGATGGCGGGGGTGCTCGGAGTCGGCGGCGACCTCGCTGCCTGGACGCGGCAGGAGCTCGACGAGGCGCGCTCATGGGTCGCGCTCTACAAGGAGATCCGGGACACCGTCCAGCTCGGCGAGCTGCACCGGCTGCGCGCCCCACGGGGCGGACTGAGCGCGGTGCAGTACGTACGCGGGGACGAGGTCGTCGTCCTGGCGTGGCTGCAGGCCCAGCGGTACGGAGAGCCCGTGGCGCGGGTGCGCCTGCACGGGATCGCCGCCGACGCCTCGTACGAACTCCTCGGGACGGACGAGGTGCACCGGGGCTCGGTACTGCTGCACCACGGACTGCGCACCGGACTCAAAGGGGACTTCGACGCCGGTGTCTACCGGTTCCGTCGGGTGCGCCCCTAATGCCCGATTCGGTACCTAAGGGGTAACTGGCCCTGAAGTAAAGGGTGGTGGCGTTCCGGGCGTGAGCGGGATCATATCCGTGACGGTGTGTGGCGATCTCCGTCGGTGAATTCCGCTGAGTATGCGGATGGTAAAGATCCTTTATCCACGCAGGGTGACGGTAATTCCCGGAATGGATCAGCTCCTGTGTGGTCCAAGGGAATTGAGATGTTTGTTTTCCGCCTCACCGCTCCCTTACGGTCACCGACAACCCGGTGGACGCCCAATCCTGCCGCCACCGGAATTCGCCCCACACCCGTGCACGGCAGGAGCGGGGGACCCAACGGTAAGACGCCGTTTCCGGTCCCACCGGAGCGGCTTGGGGTGAAGTCGCCTTGTGCGACGGGACATCTCCAGTCCTAACCCGACAGCTCACCTCGCAGGCGACGGAGAAGGAATGCGCCATGCCCGCGAAGGGTAAGCACCGCCGTCCCAAGTCCGCCCGTCTCACCCGCTCGTTCGCCGTCGCCGGCACGGGCGGCGCCGCCCTCGCCCTTCCGCTGCTCGGTGCGACCGGCGCCCAGGCCGCCACGCCGCAGACCGCGGCGGTGGCCAGCGCCCCCGTGAAGAGCGTGCCGGTCAAGAAGGCCGAGTCGGCCGACAAGACCTACACCGTCGTCACCGGCGACTCGCTCTCCGCGATAGCCGACGACCTCGGCATCGAGGGCGGCTGGAAGCCGCTGTACGCAGCGAACAAGAAGGTCATCGGCGACGACCCGTGCCTGATCGTGCCCGGCGCGAAGCTCAAGGTCGGTGCCGCGGTCCAGGCCGCCGCCGGAGCCACCGGCACGGCGAAGGAGGTGCCGGCGGACGCCTCGAAGTCCTCCGCGCGGAGCGACGCCGGGACGGCCGAAGCCCCGGCCGCCGAGGCCCCCGCGCCCAAGGCCGAGCAGGCCGCCGCCACCACCTCCGGGTTCACCGCGCCGGTCGCCGCCGGGGTCTCCACCCAGTACCGCACCGCGGGCTCCATGTGGTCCAGCGGCTACCACACCGGCACCGACTTCGCGGCCGCCACGGGCACCCCGGTCAAGGCCATCGGCGAGGGCACCGTCGTCTCCGCCGGCTGGAGCGGCTCGTACGGCAACGAGGTCGTCATCCAGCACGCCGACGGCCGCTACTCGCAGTACGCCCATATGTCGCAGCTGTCGGTGTCCACCGGCCAGAGCGTCGCGGGCGGTACGCAGATCGGCCTCGTCGGCTCGACCGGCAACTCCAGCGGACCGCACCTGCACTTCGAGGTCCGCACCGGCCCGGGCTACGGCTCGGACGTGGACCCGGTGGCGTACCTGCGCTCGCACGGCGTATCGCTCTGACGCCCGGTCACTGAAGTCCCCGCCCGGTATCCGGGGCCCATGAGGCCCCGGATACCGGGCATTTGGGATTCTGGGGCGTATTCCAGGTTGGACGAGACTTTACGAGTGTCCTATCTCACCAGCCGTCAAGAGGTACCTACGGTGGCGTAGGTCACGTAACGGGGTGAAAGATGCCGACGTGGCAGACGATTCGACGACACCCGCAGCCCTCACCGCCGTGAACCCGGCGGTTTTCGCCTCCTATGTGGCCATCGGCGACAGCTTCACCGAAGGCGTCGGAGACCCTGGCCCCGACGGTGCCTTCGTCGGCTGGGCGGACCGGCTCGCCGTGCTGCTCGCCGACCGCCACCCCGAGCACAGCTTCCGCTACGCCAACCTGGCGGTCCGCGGAAAGCTGCTCGACCAGATCGTCGAGGACCAGGTGCCGCGCGCCAAGGAGCTCGCGCCCGAGCTGGTCTCCTTCTGCGCCGGCGGCAACGACATCATCCGCCCCGGCACCGACCCGGACGATGTCGCCGAACGCTTCGAGCGGGCCGTCGCCGATCTGACCGCCGCCGTCGGCACGGTCGTCGTGACCACCGGCTTCGACACCCGTGACGTGCCGGTGCTCCGGCATCTGCGCGGGAAGATCGCCACGTACACCGCGCATGTACGGGCCATCGCCGACCGCTATGAGTGCCCGGTGCTCGATCTGTGGTCGCTGCGCTCGGTGCAGGACCGGCGCGCCTGGGACGGCGACCGGCTGCATCTGTCGCCCGAGGGCCACACCCGTGTCGCGCTGCGCGCCGCCCAGGTGCTCGGCCTGGAGATCCCCGCCGACCCCGACCAGGCCTGGCCCGAGCTGCCGCCGCGCACCGCGCTCGCGGTGCGCCGTGACGACATCCAGTGGGCGCGCGAGTACCTGGTGCCGTGGATCGGGCGCCGCCTTCGAGGTGAGTCCTCGGGTGACCATGTCTCGGCGAAGCGGCCGGAACTGCTGCCCCTGAAGGCACCCGTCGGCTGATCTCCCCGCTCACCCCTCGTCCGCGCGGTCACCCGTCGGCCGACGGCTGCGCCCGGTACGAGTCGTACGGAGGGCTGGCCAGGACGGGGATGGAGTCGGGTACGCCCAGGTACGTGAGGATGCGCAGCACGAACGGGTCGGTGCAGATCAGGACCATACGGCCGTCGGTCAGGTCGAGGCGCGCCCGCAGCCGTTCGATCAGGGCGATCCCGCTGCAGTCGACGAAGGTCAACAGGCGGATGTCGAGGACGAGTTCGGCCGTCGGCAGGCGAAGCTCCTGGAGCAGCGGGTCCTCGATGTCCAAGACCATGGCCACATCCAGCTCGCCGTGCAGCTCCACGGTGAGCCGCTCGCCATCGCGCCGCATCAGGGGCGCGGACTGTTGAGCTTCGGGAAACACCTTTCCCCCAGGTCGTCTGCTGTCGCAGCTCGGTCGACACCGGGGGCCGGGGTGTCCGGCGCCGAATCTAAGCGCCGTGCATGAAGTCGGGGTCGTGCGCCGGAGTGCTGTCACTCGATGGCGTGAATTTGGAGGGTCCTGCTTGACGTCCGCGGGTGCGTGGCGGGTGATTTCCGGCTGGACCGGTGAGGTGACAGGGCGGTCCCGCCGGGAGTGGCGCAGCGGCAGGGCGGGCCGTCGGTGCTGGGATGTCCGCGCGCCCGGGCCGCCCCGCCCGGGCGCACCGCACCCCCGATCCGGAGGACCTCACCCCATGGCCGTACGCACTCCGTCCCCGCTCGTCGTCCGTGCCGCCGCGGCAGCCGTCCTCGCGGGCGGCATGCTCACGGCGGGCGCGGTCCCCGCACTCGCCGCGGAGCCGGCCGCCCCCGCACCGCACAGCGCTCCCGCCCCCGCGCCCACTCTCGTGACCGTGACCGGTGACGGGCAGTCCACGGCGGCGCCCGACATCGCCATCCTGCACATCGGCGTCGAGAGCACCGCGAAGACCGCACAGCAGGCGCTCGCCGCGCAGAACAAGGCGGCCGACGCGATGCTCGCCGCCGTGCGCGAGGCGGGCATCGCGGAGAAGGACGTCCGCACCGAGAGCCTCAACGTCTCGGCCGTCACCCAGCACGAGCCGAACGGTGCCAGCAAGGTCACCGGCTACCAGGCCGGACAGGTCTTCTCGGTGCGCGTCCGCGACATCGACAGGGCCGGCTCCGTGCTGCAGAAGGTCATGGACGCCGCCGGCGACGCGGGGCGGATCCACTCGGTGGCCTTCGATGTCGCCGACACCCGCAGGCTGCGCGAGCGGGCCCGTACGGCGGCGCACAGGGACGCACACGCCAAGGCGGCCCAGTACGCCGAGCTCAGCGGCATGAAGCTGGGGCGGCTCGTGTCCGTGAACGAGGGCGACAGCGGGATGCCGCGGCCGGTGGCGCTTCCGGCGGTGCAGTTCGACAAGGAAGGTGTGCCGGTCGCGCCCGGCGAGATCGAGGACCGGATCACGGTGACCGAGGTGTACGAGCTGCGCTGAGCCGCCGGTTGAGCTCGCAACAGACATACGGCCCGGTGGACTCGCGTGTCCGCCGGGCCGCCGCGTTCAGCGCGCGTTCCGTGTCAACGCCTCCCGGGCAAGCCCCAGTTCACGCGCCAGCGCCTCGTCCACCCAGGTCAGGATGGTCGTGCGCGACGGGCCGGCGCCGTACGCGGTGTTCTGCACGGCGAGGCCGTCGAGCAGCGCGGTCAGGCGCAGTGCGGTGGCGGCCGGATCCGGGCAGCGGAACTCGCCCGCCGCGACGCCTTCGCCGATGACCTCGGCGAGCGCGCCCTTCCACTGCTGGTCGAGATCCCGTGTCACCTTGCGCAGCACAGGCTCGCGCAGACCCGCGGCCCAGCCCTCGATCCACAGCCGCCAGCCCTTGGCGCTGCCGGTCGGCGCGTACCACCGGATCGCGGCGCGCAGCCGGCGAAGCGCCGTGGTGCGACGGCCCAGGAGCTTGTGCAGATGGGCGAGATCGCCCTCGGCGGCGTACGCGAACGCCGCGGCGACCAGCTTCTCCTTGGTCGAGAAGTGGTACAGGACAAGGGCGTTGCTGACCCCGAGTGAGGCGGCCACATCGGCGATCCGGACAGCGGAGACACCGCGCTGCTCGATCTGCTCGACGGCGGCGCGCAACAATTCCTCGCGCCGCTCCTCCACACTCAACCGGACCCTGGCCACCAGCTCACCCTAGTTGGCGATCACCGGCCCGGACGGGCCGGGGTCAGCGGTGGTGGCCGTAGCGCCGCGCGATCTCGGCCAGCCGCTCCTCGGCGAGCGCGTGCGCGGCCGAGCGCGGGGTCACGCCGTCCGCGGCGGCCCGTTCGAGGGTCTCGTCCACCAGGTCGCGCAGCGCACGTCGGGTGTACGCGAAGGCCTCGTCGGCGTCGGCGTCGATGTCCCCGAAGAGCGTCCACCACCACCAGGCGTTGGTACCGGAGTTGACCACGACATCGGGCAGCACGGTGGTCCCGCGCTCGGCGAGCAGCCGCTCGGCCTCGGGCAGGACCGGCATATTGGCCGCTTCGACGATCCACCGGGCCGTGATCCGTGTCTGGTTGTGCGCGTCGATCGCGTACGAGACGGCGGCGGGGACGAGGAGGTCCGCGTCCACCGACAGCCAGGCGTCGCCGGGCAGTTGACGGTCGGCCGGGCGCAGGGCGGCGCGGTCGACGGCGCCGTACGCGTCGCGCGCGGCGAGCAGCGCTTCGACGTCGAGGCCGTCCGGGTTGGTGACGGTCCCCCTGATGTCGGCCACCGCGACCACCTTCAGGCCGGCCCGGTCGAGGAAGCGGGCGGTCGCGCCGCCCATCGTGCCGAGCCCCTGCACGGCGACCCGGGTCCCCGTATACGGGATTCCCGCGCGGTCCAGGGCGGCGAGGGCGGACTCGGCGACCCCGCAGCCGCCGACGAGCTCGTCGAGGCCGATGCCGTCCACCCGCAGCGCGAAGGCGTCCGCGAGCCGCTGCCGCGCCGCGGTCTCGTCGTCGAGCAGCGGGTAGACGGCCTGGATCGACGAGACCAGACCGGCCTCCGTCATCGCCTTGTCGACCACGTCCTGGGTGAGGCCGAGGTCCTCGCCCGTGGTCCAGAAACTCTCCACATACGGGCGCATCGCCTGCAGATAGCGGACGAGCACGCCGTTCGCCTCGGGGGAGCGCGGGTCGCAGTCGATGCCGCCCTTGGCGCCGCCGAGCGGGATGTACCGGGCGCCGGGCCGGTAGTGCAGGGCTTCCTTCATGGACATCCCGCGCGCCAGGCCGGCCACTTCGTCGAGGGTGCAGCCCGCGCGCATTCTCAGTCCGCCGCTGCTGACCCCGCGCACCAGCCGGTCCACGACCAAGTGACCCCGGTGTCCGGTGACGTGGTCGGTCCACGTGAGGGTGAGCAGCGGGGTGTGGGGCATCGTGCCTCCGTGGGGGAGCGGCTACTGATCGGCCGTTCAGTATCGGGAGGCGTCCGCGGACATGTCAACGCTGGCCGGGTACCCAGTGCGACGGGTGGTGCAGCCCCTCGGGCAGCTGGGTCCGGGCGTCGCCCTTGGCCGCGTCCAGCTGGGACTGGGTGAGGTACACCGTGTCGCGCAGGTCCGCGCCCGAGAGATCCGCATCGCGCAGATCCGCGCCGATCAGGTCCGCCCAGCGCAGGTCGGCGCCCTTGAGGTCGGCGGCGACGAGCACCGCGCCGCGCAGGCCGGCGCCGCGCAGATCGGCCTGGGCGAAGCGCCCGGCGAAGAGGTCGGCGCCGCGGTGGTTGCGGGGCCGGCCGGGTGCCTGGGCGCGGTGGAGGTCGCCGGCGCGCAGAAGCAGGGCGTTGACCTCGTGCCGAAGGGCCGGGACGTCGGCGGCGAGCAGGGTGTCGGCGTCCTTGCGGGTGAGGGCGTCCACCCCCTCGTACGAGGTGAGCAGCTCCTGGCGCATGGGCAGGGCGGCTTCGAGCGTGAGGGCCTCGGCGAGGTGGCGGAGCAGTTCCTGCAGCTGCCGGACGACCGGGAAGACCGCGAACATCTGCCGGGCGGCCTGCTTCGAGGTGCGCCAGTCCTCGCCGGCGAAGGTCACCTGGCTGACCTTCTGCCCGGCGCCGAAGCAGTCGAAGACGGTGCAGCCGGTGAAGCCCTTGGTGCGCAGGTGGGTGTGGATGCCGCAGCGGTAGTCCTGCTCGAGGTTCTTGCAGGGGGTGCCGGCCGCCTTGTTCACCGCGAAGTCGCTGGACTTGGCGAAGGGGAGGGCCACGCAGCAGAGCGCGAAGCAGTTGGCGCAGTCGGCTCTGAGGTCGGGGGAGTGCGGGGAGTGGCCGGTCGGGGACGGTGCGGAGG